>NZ_LDRK01000032.1 GCF_001477055.1 Leucobacter chromiiresistens | reverse complement strand
GGATACGTCTCAGCAGCCGGGTTCGCCTCGGAGGCCTGGTGCGCGTCGTCAGCGGGATGCGCTTCGTCGGCGGCCGCAGGATCGGCCGAAGTCTCCGGCGCACCGGCGACCGGAGCCTGATCGGCGGCGACCGACTGATCGGCGGCGACCGGCTCATCTGCGGCACCCGGCTCCCCTGCGGCGCCCGGCGACGGGGCGCGGTTCGGGCGGCCCGCGCCGACGCGCACGCGGGCCGGCCGCGACTTCCGCCGCGAGGGGCGCTTCCGCTTCTCGGGCCGCCAGGTGACCTCGGCGGTCGGCAGCGCGAGCAGCAGCACTCCGAAGAGCACCGCGAGCTGCACGGCCCAGATCGTCGTGCCGCTCAGCGACGTGCCGCCGAGCCGGGTCGCGGAGTCGCCCACCTCGGCATCCTGCGCGTCGGCGTGCTGCACGCGCCAGAGCAGCCCCTGCTCCGTGAGCCCGGCGCTCGACAGCGCCTCGTGCTGATCGAACACCCGCTGCAGCTCGGCGCGCTCCACATCGTCGCCGCCGCTCGGCAGCAGCACGAAGCCCACGCCGGCCGCGCGCAGCGCGTCGGTGACATCGGCGCCCCCGATGCTGGCGAGGCCCGCGACGAGGTCGGCGACCTGCCGATCCGCCTCCCGCTCCACCGGCGTGGTCAGCGCCGTGCGAATCTCGTCGAGGCGCAGGCCCGATCCCGTCACGAGCTCGGCGCGCACTGCGTGGTCCCCCTCCGCGGTGATCACGAGCGTGCGCACTCCGGGGTCCGTCTCACCGGCGGCCTGCACGAGCGCGGGCATCTGATCGGAGGCCGAGACGAAGGGGGCGCGGTTGAGCATCAGCTGCGACGAGACCGGGATCACGGCGACGATCGCGGCGGCGAGGGCGACCGCGACCACGGGCGCCGCACCCCTCCGCAGCGCCTCCGCTCCGACGGCGCCGAGACCGAGGATCGCGATCCAGTAGAGCGCGAGGCCCGAGCCCGTCCACACCGAGATGCTCGACTCCCCCGCGGCGGTGAGCTGCAGCTGGCCCGCCGCGACGGCGGTCGCGAGGCCGAGCGCGCCGAGTGCGGAGTGCAGCAGCGTGACGGCGACCCGCCCGGTGAACAGCCCGAGCAGCGCCAGCAGCGCGAGCGGCAGCATCAGCACGCCGACGAGCAGCGTGGCGGGCGGGCCGCCGAGGCCGATGCCGTCGAGGATGCCGGCCCAGCCCTCGAGCCCGAACTCCGGGTAGCCGATCAGCAGGTGCCAGGTCGTGCCGGGCTGGAACGGGGCGTTGATGCCGGGGTCGAGCAGCACGTCGAGCGGGCGGCCGGCGACGATGCTCGTGAAGATCTTCGGCGCGAAGAGGATGGCGGGCACGATCGCCGTGGTGAGCACGCGGGCGACGCCGCGCAGCGTGGTGAAGAGCCCCAGGACGAGCATGATGACCGCCGCGGGGATGAGGATGGGCGCGGCGGCGAGCGCAGTGGCGGCGAGCAGCGAGGCGGTGCCGGCCCAGCTCCACGATTCGCGGCAGCGCGATGCGGCGAGCAGCAGCCACGGCAGCACGACGGCGAGCACCAGCGTCTGCAGGCGGCCAGCCTCGAGCGAGCCGAGCAGCACGGGGCTGAGCGCGAAGCCGATCGCGAGCAGCGCGCGCCCCGCCTTCGACTCCGTGAGCTGCGCCGCCCAGATCCACGCTCCGAGCGCCGTGAGCGGAATCGAGACGATCATGAGCAGCACGACCGCGTGCGACGGATTCCAGAACGTGAGCGTTCCGATCAGGGCGAGCACCCACGTGAAGGGATCAGCGGGCACCCCGTCGACCGGGCGCGTGTTCGCCCAGAGCTGGTCGAGCGGGCTCAGCGGGGCGAGGCCGCCGCCGAACAGGCTGGTCTGCGGGAAGGCCCACCACGTGAGAACGATCGCGGCGACCGCGGCGGCGGAGAGCACGGCGAGGCCGCCCATGGAGATGAAGTGCATCTCCCGGCGCTGCCGTCCCGAGGAGGCGAGGATCGCCTCGCGATCGATCATGCGGGCCGTGCGCACGCTCTTCGGGTCGATGCGCAGCTGCCGCACGGCGGACCACCCCGCGGAGGAGTGCTGCTTGATGCGGCGCCGCGACGCGAGGATCGCATGCGGCCGGAAGAATACGGCGAAGGCCGATACGAACTCGCCGAGCATGTACCCCGGCTGCTCGCGGATCAGTGCCCACAGCACGCGGAGCACCGCGTACACCGGGAGTCCGAGCCAGGCGAAGCAGGCCACGATCGCGGGCGCGTATGCAATGCGCCGGTGTAGATGCGAGGTGCGGGCCTGGCGGTGCGCCTGGCGGAGCACCGATCGTCGGCGATCGATGCGCGGGCCCGCGACGCCGCTCTGGGCGAAGCGGACGCGCGAGGCGGGAGCCACCTCCACACGATGCCCGGCGAGACGCGCGCGCACGCAGAAATCGAGTCCGTCGTCGTAGACGGGAAGCGCGGGGTCGAAGCCGCCGAGCTCCTGCCAGATGTCACGGCGCACGAGCATGCCGACGGGGCCCACGGCGAGCACGTCCTGCATGTGGTCGTACTGCTGCTGGTCGAGCTCCTGCCGTCGCAGCACCCAGCGCGATCCGTAGCGCGTGAGGCTCTGGCCGAGCTCGATGATGCGGTCGGGGCGATCCCAGTCGACGACCTTCGGCCCCGCGACGACCACCGATGGCGAACGCTGCACCGTGCTGACGATCCGCTCGAGCGCCTCCGGCTCGGGGCAGGAATCCTCGCTGAGCAGCCAGATCCACTCGTCGGGCGCCGTGCCCGGCAGCAGGCGCGGCTGGCCCTCGCCCTGACGAGTGAGCTCCGCATCGGGGCGCACCCCGGCGTTGCCCTCGTCCGGCAGCGGCGCCATCGCGTCCACGGCGCGCGCGACCGCCTGCCCGAACGGAACGCGGGAGGGGATGCCGACGACGCGTTCGGCCCCGCTCGCGAGCAGCTGCTCGCGCACCCCGTCCGATCCGCCGTTGTTCACCGCGATGATGTTCGCGGGCGCGAGCGTCTGCCCGGCGATGCCGGCAATGGTCTGATCGAGCCACTCGCCGCCCCGCTGGGCGACCAGTATGGCGGTTACTCGGGTGCGCATCACTCGGCAAGTCTAGGCGGGCTTGTTGTGCGCGCCTCGGAGCCATGCCGCTCGCGGATCAGATCGCTTCGCGACGCAGCTTTCGGCGTTCCCGTTCGGAGAGCCCGCCCCAGATGCCGAAGCGCTCATCGTTCTCGAGCGCATATTCGAGGCACTCGGAGCGCACCTCGCACCCCTCGCAGATGCGTTTGGCCTCGCGCGTCGATCCGCCCTTCTCCGGGAAGAAGGCTTCGGGGTCGGTCTGCGCGCAGAGCGCATCGCTCTGCCACGAGAGGCCCTCTTCGTCATCGCGCCGGATTCCGGGAGTGCCGAGGAACACCGGATCGACGAACCAGTTACCGGGTACCGGCGTGTGCGAAGTATCGCTCAACATCCCGTCCCTTCCTCGACTTCAGCGGCGCGTGTTCGCAACCGCGCTCACATAATTACACCGGTGTGATTCTCTCAAGTCAAGCTGAGGATTCTAAACCCTCAATAACGCATTGAGGGTGGAGGACACGCCAGCGTGTCGCAACCGTGCCCCGCGCCTCCGACCCGGTCAGCCCCAGATCACCAACATGCGGTACGTCATCACCGCCACCGAGAGGTGCACCACAGCGAGCACCAGATTCGCCCACCTCGTGCGGTCGATCAGCGCCCAGAATCCCGCCCCCAGCGGCAGCAGCAGCGCGACGACGAGGTACATCCAGAATTCGAGCGGGTCGCCCTCGGGCGCGTTGCCCGAGAACGGCGCGACGATCGAGACGACGACCTGCGCGACCAGCAGCAGCGCGACCACCAGCGTCGCCCCCATCGTGAAGTCGTTCGGCGACCGCTTCCGCAGGGCTTCGACGCTGCAGAGCACCGCGGCGGCGAGCGCGACCACGATCACCGCGACGCCGTACCACGCGATCACGGGCGCACTCCCGTCTCCGCCGGGAAGTTCGTCACCGCGCGCACCCGGCCCCGCTGCACCCGCACCAGCCCGACGAGGCGCTCTCCCGGACCCACCGCGGCGACGAGCGGAGCGTCGGCGACCGACGCTCCGACATCGAGCTTCTTGCCGTTGCTCAGGTCGAGCGCCTGAACCGCGCTCAGATCGAGACGCGGGAAGAGCTGCTCAGCCACCCGCGCCGGAGCGCGCAGCGGGAGCGGATCGCCGAGCGCGAGCGCCTCCGTCGGCGCCGCATCCGCCACGTCGAACGGCCCGACCCGTGTGCGCCGCAGCACGGTGAGATGGCCGCCCACGCCGAGCGCCTCCCCGAGATCCCGCGCGAGTGCGCGAATGTACGTCCCCGTCGAGCAGCGGATCGTCGCGTCGACGTCGACGACCGGCGCGCCCGTCTCGTCGAGGCCGCTGCGCGGCTCGCCCAGCTCGAAGGAGTGCACCGTGACGGGCCGCTTCCGCAGCTCGACCGACTCCCCCGACCGCACGCGGTCGTACGCACGCCGACCGTCCACCTTGATCGCACTCACCGCGCTCGGCGCCTGCTCGATCGCTCCGGTGAGCGCGGCCGCGGCCGCGGCGATCCGATCGGCGGTCACCAGCGCCATGGCATCCGCACCCGCCGTGCTGATCCGCTCCCCCTCCCGATCGTCGGTCACGGTCGCAGAGCCCAGCCGAATCGTGGTGGAGTACGTCTTGTCGAGTCCGACCAGATGCGTGAGCAACCGGGTCGACGGCCCCGCCCCCAGCACGAGCAGGCCCGTCGCCATGGGGTCGAGGGTGCCCGCGTGCCCCACCTTGCGGGTGCCGAGCGCGCGCCGCGCCTTCGCGACGACGTCGTGGCTCGTCCAGCCCTCCGCCTTGTCCACGAGCAAGATGGCGCCCTGCGCGGGCAGAATGGCTGGGTCGTTCGTCACCGTCTCAGCCTACCGGCGGCGCCGCCGCGCCCCCTCCGAGCACGTCGGCCGACCGCACCGCAGCCGGCTCGACGCACCAGCGTCCTACACTGGAGCCGATGAAGCCGACCGCCGCCACCGCCGCCGAGATCTCGACGGCGGTCAACGACTGGTACGCGCACTCGGCGCGCGACCTGCCCTGGCGCGGCGCCGAGGTCACGCCGTGGGCGATCCTCGTCTCCGAATTCATGCTGCAGCAGACGCAGGTCGAACGCGTGCTCCCCCGTTGGCTCGCCTGGATGGAGCGCTGGCCCACGGCCTCCGCCCTCGCCGCAGACGAACCCGGCGAGGCGGTGCGCGCATGGGATCGCCTCGGGTACCCGCGCCGAGCTCTCTGGCTGCATCGCGCCGCCGTCGAGATCTCGGAGCGGCACGGCGACACTGTGCCCCAGAGCGTCGACGCGCTGCTGGCGCTCACCGGAATCGGACCGTACACCGCCCGAGCCGTCGCCGCATTCGCGTACGGCGAGCGGCACCCGGTCGTCGACACCAACACGAGACGCGTGATCGCCCGGCTCGTGCACGGACGAGCCGCAGCGGGCATGCCCGCGCCCGCGGACCTCGCAGACATGGAATCGCTCCTGCCGCGCGCGCCCGAAGCCGCCGCCGTGTTCAACGCCGCGGCCATGGAGCTCGGGGCCACCGTCTGCACCGCCCGAGCGCCGAGGTGCGACGCGTGCCCCGTCGCGGCGTGGTGCGAATGGCGCGGAGCCGGCTACCCCGACAACGCGCCCGAGAAGCGCCCCAAGCAGGCGCGATTCGCCGGAAGCGATCGTCAGGTACGGGGCCGGATCATGGCGCTCCTCCGGCGCTCGGCCCACCCCGTCGCGCGCGCCGAGGCACTCGAAGTCGCGGCCGTCGGCGGCGTCGCCGATCAGGAGCAGCCGCAACGCGCCTACGACTCACTCATCGCCGACGGCCTCATCATCGAGGCCGACGGTCAGGCGCGGCTGCCCTGAGACGGCGCGGCGTCAGCGATCCTCGTCCTCGCGGGGCTTCACGTACGGATCCTCTTCGCCCGCGTACTGCGCATCGGCCGCGAGCGCCGCAGCCTCGTCGTCGCGCCGCTTCGCCTCGGCGAGCAGCTCGTTGAGGTGCTGCGCGCTCTCCGGCAGCTCGTCGTGGATGAACTCGAGCACCGGGGTGAGCCGCGTGCCGAGCTGCTTGCCGACCTCCGTGCGCAGCATGCCGGTCGCCGCTTTCAGCGCCGCCGCCGTGTCCGTCTGCTCCTGCTCATCGCCGTACACCGTGTAGAACACGCTGGCGTGCTGCAGGTCGCCCGTCACCCGCACATCGGTGATCGTGACGAAGCCGAGGCGCGGATCGCGCAGCCCCTTCTCGAGGCGCCGTGCGATGATCTGCTGGATGCGCTCGGCGACTTTTCCCGCCCGTGGATTGCTCATAGCACCAGACTACCGCCGGATCGTTCTCAGGCGCCGCGTGAAGCGGGCCCTACGATGGATGCAGTCAGACGTACGCGACGAGCAGTTGAGGAGGCGTCTTCATGACGTACCCGCCCACCCCCGAGAACCCGGCGCAGCCCGAGAACGAGCAGCCGGGCCAGGCCGAGACCGGGTCAGCGGCGCCCGACGCGCAGCAGGCGCCCGCCGACGGCACCCCGCCGCAGTACGGGGCGCCGCAATACGGGGCACCCGACCCCCAGGCGCCGCAATACGGAGCGCCGCAGTACTCCGCACCCGACTCTCAGGCGCCGCAATACGGAGCGCCGCAGTACTCCGCAGCGCAGCCGGAGACGCCGCAGTACGGGGCACCCCAGTACTCGGCTCCGCAGCAGCCCGTGCAGCCGCCGGCGCCGTTCGCAGCGCCCGCGCCCTCCGCGTACCCGCAGCAGCCGGCCTACGCCGGGGCACCCGCCTACGCCGGACCGGCGGGAACGCCGGGTCCCGGCGAGCCGTTCAACGGAACGACCGACCCCGACGATCTCAGCCGCCCGCTCTACGGAGCCACCTTCGGGCAGGCGATCCGCCGGTTCCTCAAGAACTACGCCGGCTTCAGCGGCCGCGCGTCGCGCAGCGAGTACTGGTGGACGGTGCTCTTCAGCTTCCTGGCCTCGCTCATCCCGCTCGCGTTCTACATCGCGGGTGCCGTGATGCTCGCCTCCGCCAGCGCGGCCTCCTCCGCCTACAACGACGGCTTCGGCGACGAGTTCGGCTCGGCCTCTTCCGCACCCGCCGCGGGGCTCGGGATCACGATCCTCATCGTCGGCGTGATCCTGCTCCTGGCCGTCGGCCTCGGCCTGCTGGTGCCGACCATCGCCGTGACCTGGCGCCGCTTCCACGACGCGAACTTCGCGGGGCCGTTCTACTTCCTGAGCTTCATCCCCTACGTCGGACCGCTCGTGGTGCTCGTCTTCATGTTCCTCCCGTCGAGCCCGCTCGGACGACGATTCGACCGCTTCTGACCGCGCGTCGCATCGAGCACGCAGGCCCGCGTCCGCTTCGGCGGCGCGGGCCTGCGGCATTCTCGGGCGGTGCTGCGACAGCGTGCCGTCGTTCGTCGTGGTTCGCCGCAGCTCGCCGTCGCGGGCCGTTGTTCGCACAGTGAATCCTCGCTCGCGCAGGTAGCAAACGCGCGATCGCATCCGCACGACGCCGGATCTCCTGCACGACTGGGGCACCGGGGACCGGGAACTGCCACGCGCACCCGCACAGCACCCGCAACGCCCGAGCCACCCGAGCCTGCTCCGCCCGAACGCGCTCCACCCCACGCCCCTCCGCAGCGTTCCCCATGCAGGAGATCCTCGCTCCCGCGTGCACGATTCGCGCGATGGCATCCGCTCGATGCCGGTTCTCCTGCATGACGCACGGGGTGAAACGCCCCCAGGCGCGGGTGAAACGCCGCAGGGGCGGGGTGGATCCGCCGAAGCCGATCCTCCCCGCCCCTGCTGGGCGACCGCGCGTCAGCCGCGCGGCTTCTCCACCATCTCGGTGGTCTCGATCTCGTCGCCGACCTGGATGTCGTTGAACTTGCCGAGCCCGATACCGGCCTCGAAGTCCGTCTTCACCTCGGTGACGTCGTCCTTGAAGCGGCGCAGCGACTCGATCGCCAGGCCGTCCGCGACGACGACGCCCTCGCGGATGACGCGAGCCTTCGCGTTGCGCGTGATCGTACCGCTCCGCACGATGACACCCGCGATGTTGCCGAACTTCGAAGAGCGGAACACCTCGCGGATCTCGGCGACGCCCGACTGGACCTCTTCGTACTCCGGCTTGAGCATGCCCGTGAGCGAGTTCTCGATGTCATCGAGCGCGTTGTAGATGACGTTGTAGAACCGGATGTCGATGCCCTCGCGCGCTGCGCGCTCGCGGGCCTTGACGTCGGGGCGCACGTTGAAGCCGATGACGATCGCGTTGTCGATCGTGGCGAGATCCACATCCGACTCGGTGATCGCGCCGACGCCGCGGTGCAGGATGCGCAGCTGCACCGAGTCGTCGACCTCGATCTTCATCAGCGACTCCTCGAGCGCCTCGACAGCACCCGACACGTCGCCCTTGATGATGAGGTTGAGCGACTCGACCTTGCCATCCTCGAGCGCCTTCGTGAACTCCTCGAGGCTGATGCGCTTGCGAGCCTTCGCGAGCATCGCATTGCGCTCCGCCGCTTCGCGCTTCTCGGCGATCTGGCGCGCCGTGCGGTCCTCGGAGGTGACGATGAAGTTGTCGCCCGCGCGCGGCACGCTCGAGAGACCCTGCACCTGCACCGGCCGCGACGGAACCGCCTCGACCACGGGATCGCCGTTCTCGTCGCTCATCGCACGCACGCGGCCGTAGGCCGTACCGGCGACGATCGCGTCTCCGACCCGGAGCGTACCCGACTGGATGAGCACGGTCGCGACGGAGCCGCGGCCCTTGTCGAGCTTCGCCTCGATGGCTACGCCGCGAGCGTCCTTGTCGGGGTTCGCGCGCAGGTCGAGTCCGGCGTCCGCCGTGAGCAGCACGGCGTCGAGCAGGTCGTTGATGCCGACGTTGTTCTTCGCCGACACATCGACGAACATGACGTCGCCGCCCCACTCCTCGGAGACCAGGCCGAACTCGGTGAGCTGCTGACGCACCTTCTCCGGGTTCGCGCCCTCCTTGTCGATCTTGTTGACCGCGACCACGATCGGCACGTTCGCCGACTGCGCGTGGTTCAGCGCCTCGATCGTCTGGGGCATGATGCCGTCGTCGGCCGCGACCACGAGGATCGCGATGTCGGTGACCTGCGCACCACGGGCGCGCATGGCGGTGAACGCCTCGTGACCCGGGGTGTCGATGAAGGTCAGCGCGCGCTCCACGCCCTCGTGCTCGGTGTGCACCTGGTACGCACCGATGTGCTGGGTGATGCCGCCGGCCTCGCCGCCGCCCACGTCCGCCTTGCGGATCGCGTCGAGCAGTCGGGTCTTGCCGTGATCGACGTGGCCCATGACCGTGACCACCGGGGGTCGCGGCTGCAGCACGTCGTCGCCCTCCTCCTCGAGCTCGGCATCAATGTCGATGTCGAAGCCCTCGAGGAGCTCGCGATCCTCATCCTCGGGAGAGACGATCTGGATCTTGTAGCCCAGTTCGTCGCCGAGGATCTGGAAGGTCGCCTCGTCGAGCGACTCGGTCGCCGTCGCCATCTCGCCCAGGTGGAAGAGCACGGTGATGAGGTTCGACGCATTGGTGTCGATCTTGTCGGCGAAATCCGAGAGCGACGCGCCGCGGCGCAGACGCACCGGGGTCGAGCCGTTGCCGCGGGGAACGCTCACGCCGCCGAGCGACGGCGCCTCCCGCATCTCGAATTCCTGCCGCTTCGCCCGCTTCGACTTGCGCGCCTTGCTCTTCGAGCCGCCGCGACCGAACGCACCGGCGGTGCCGGCGCCACGGCCACCGCGGCCACGGCCGGCGAATCCGCCTGCGGGACGGGGAGCGCCGAAGCCGCCGGCACCGGGAGCGCCACCGCCGCCGGGACGGTTGAAGCCGCCGCCGCCACCGGGGCGACCGCCGCCGGGACGACCCGGGCCGCCTGCGCGGCCGCCTGCGGCGCCGCCCTGCGGGCGGGGAGCGGGACGGGGGATGTTGCCGGGGTTCGGGCGACCCGCGCCGCCACCGGGACGGCCCATGCCCTGATTCGGGGCGAACGGGTTGTTGCCCGGGCGGGGAGGACGGGGAATGCCCATGCCCTGGCTCGACGCGAAGGGGTTGTTGCCGGGGCGAGGGCCGCCGGGCTTCGGCGCGCCGGGCTTGGCGGCGGAGCCGGGCTTCGCAGCGGCCGGCTTCTCGGCCGTGCCGGGCTTCGCCGCAGCGGGCTTCGCGTCGGCGGGCTTCGCCGAAGGCTTGGGCCCTCCGGGCTTGACCTCAGCACGGGCATCGGCTGCGGGCGAGCTCTTCGGCTCGGCCTGCTCCGCGGCCGGTGCCGGGGTCTCGGGCTTGGGTGCCGGCTTCGGGCCCGGCTTGGGGCCGTTGCCGGCGGGCTTCTTGGCGGCCGGCTTCGCAGCCGCGCCTCCGTCGCCCTGGGACTTGGTCACGCCTTCTGCCTCAAGAGCAGCCTTGACCTTTCGCGCCACCGGGGGCGCGATGCTCGACGAGGACGCCTTGACGAACTCGCCCATATCTTTGAGCTTGGCCAGAACGACCTTGCTATCGACACCGATCTCCGCAGCGATCTCGTGTACGCGTGGGTTTGCCACTTTTCTCCTGTCTGGGTTCACGCCAGACAGGCGAGAACCATAAATTAGCCGACGGGCATCATTGTGAGCCGCTCATTAGTTGTCCATGAGTTTTTTCAGCCTGTTCTCTAAGGGACTTACGTCGGGCTTGCCCGACACTCGCAGTGCACGGAGGAGGGATCCTCGCGCCACCGCACGGTCCAAACAGTGAACCGTGGGGTGCACCCACGCTCCACGCCCCGGAAGCACCGCACGATCATCGACGACGAGCCGACCTTCGTGCACCACCACCCGCAGCAACTCTGTGCGCGCTGCGCGTTCGCGACACGCGACACAGGTTCGAACCGGAACCATCCTACCAGCTTCCTTCTCGCAACACTCCCAGATGCGGCCCGGCGCGGGGCCGGGCCGCATCCGCGCGGAGCGAACACTCGATCGATGAATCGATCGCCGCGCAGCCCGCGCCTTGATCAGTCGTTCATGATGGAATCGGGCTGGATGTCGATCTTCGCGCCCGTCAGCTTCGCCGCGAGGCGCGCGTTCTGCCCCTCCTTGCCGATGGCGAGCGAGAGCTGGAAGTCGGGAACGAGCGCGCGCACCTGCTTGAGCGACTCGTTCAGCATGAACACGTCGGTCACCTTCGCGGGCGACAACGCGTTCGCCACGAACGCGGGCAGCGCGGGCGAGTAGTCGACGATGTCGATCTTCTCCTCGCCGAGTTCGCTCATCACGGCGCGCACGCGGCTGCCGAGCTCGCCGATGCAGGTGCCCTTCGCGTTGATCCCGGCCTGCTTCGCGCGCACCGCGACCTTGGTGCGGTGGCCGGCCTCGCGGGCGAGGGAGACGATCTCGACGAGCCCCTCGGCGAGTTCGGGCACCTCCCGCTCGAAGAGCTTGCGGACGAGGCCCGGGTGGGTGCGCGAGACGACGACCTGCGGCCCCTTCGTCCCCTTCGAGACGCTGGTGACGTAGACGCGCAGGCGCGTGCCGTGCGCGTAGCTCTCGCCCGGGATCTGCTCCTCGGGGGGCAGGATCGCCTCGAGCTCGCCCAGGTCGATGTGCACCATGCGCGGGTTCGGACCCTGCTGCACGACGCCCGAGACGATCTGGCCCTCCTTGTCCTTGAAGGTGCCGAGCACCGCGTCGTCGGTGAGGTCGCGCAGGCGCTGGTTGATGACCTGCTTGGCGGCGCTCGACGCGACTCGGCCGAACTCGTCGGTGGTCACGTAGGCCTCGCCGATGACCTGGCCGTCGTCGTCGAGCTCGGGGATGAGCACCGAGATCTCGCCGGTCTTGCGATCGAGGGTGACGCGCACATCGCTCTCCCGAGGAACGGGGAGCTTCTGGTTCTCCGCGTGGCGCAGATACGCCGACTGGATCGCCTGCTCGATGATCTCGATCAGTTCGTCGAAGGGGATCTCCTTCTCACGCTCGATCTGACGCAGCGTGACGAGTTCGATCTTCACGAGTGGCCTCCTGGGTATTGAGATGTCTATTCAGATATGGCCCGCTCCGGCGGGCGAATCACCAGGGTAACGCACCCGCCGCCGCTTCATCTCGACGCCGCGGCGGATCCGTGCTCCGGCGCGCGACCCCCGGGCAGCGCGACGTGCACCGGTGTCACGCGCCCCGACTCGATCGCCACACCCCGCCCCGCCGGGAAGTCGACGCGCTTCACGCGACCCAGGGATTCTCGGAACGGCGTCTGCCCCTCCGAGTCGTCGGGCTGCAGGGCGAGCCCCCAGGTCGGCTGCCGGAGGGCGGTGAACAGATCCCAGACCCCCGCGCCGCTCCCCTGCTCCCATTCGAAGAGCACGAGCACGTCGGAGCGGCGGGCCGCCCGCGCGAGCGCGACGAGTTCGGGCAGAGCCTCCGTTCCCTCCGTGTCGGCCGGGCGCTCGATCACCACCACCCCGCGCCGGCCCGCTGAGGGGAACGCCGCAGCCGGACCCTCCGCCTCGGGTACCGGCGCATCGCCGATGCCGCCCCCGATCGCGTTCGACCCGATCGTCGGCGACGCGGCCCGGCGCGACGGGGGTCTCCCGCCGAGCGCATGCGTGAGCGCACGCGCCCGATCCCGCACCTCGTCCGCCCCGAACGCCACCCGATCCCACTCCTCCGCTGCGCGGAGCCCCTGCGACACGCACGTCAGCAGCACCCGCTCGACCCCGGCACCGCGGCCCGCGGCCCAGCGCTCGTATGCGTGCACGCAGGTGCGCGCAGCCGTCGACAGACCGGAGCCCGGCGGGCCCGCGATCACGCCGAGGCCCGCCAGCGGCATGCCGAGCGGCGCGAAGCCGTCGGTGTCGATGCCGTACGCCGGGCGCCCGGCGACCTCGACCGGGAGTTCCGTCAGAGCCAGGTGGGTCGGCGCCTTGCGCACCGGCACCGCCTCCGCCACGCGCCCGGCGCGGAGCTCGTCGGCGAGCCGTTCGAGCCCGCGGGCCTGCGCCGCGGAGCCCGGGCCGTCGCCCACGCAGGCGATCTGAATCTCCTCGTCCGTGCCGGCGAGCACCGCCCGGCCGGGCGGAGCGTCGGCGAGCACGTCGGCGCGCACCCCGAACGCGTGAGAGTCGTGCTGGCCCGCCAGACGGAGCACGTACTGCTGCTGCACGGCGGACGACATGGCGGAGGGGATCACGCCCGCCCGGTCGCTCGTCATGACGACGTGCACGCCCGCCGAGCGCCCCGCCGACATGATCTCGCTCAGCAGATGCATCGGAGCATCCGCGCCCGCGCGGGTCTCGGCGCTCTGCCTGAACGCGGCGAAGCCGTCGATCAGCAGCACCACGCGCGCCTCTCCGCCGCCGCCGGGGGTGCGCCGGAACGCGCGCAGCCCCGAAGCGCGCGCCGCCGCGTACCGCGCGCCCCGCTCGGCGACGAGATCCACGAGATGGCGCAGCACGCGCACGGTGAGCTCCCGGTCCGTCAGCGGAGCCACCGCGCCCACCGTCGGCAGTGCATCGATCACGTCGAGCGCGCCGCCACCCGCGTCGATGGCGTAGAGCTGCACCGGATGCGCATCGGCGCTCGCACTGAGCGACGCGGCGAGCGCGACGAGCGCCGACGTCTTCCCGGTGCCGCTCGCGCCGACGAAGGCGACGTTCCCCGCCTCCTCGAGATCGATCGGCACGGGCCGCTGCGCCTGCGCGGTCGGCTGATCGCGCAGGCCGAGGATCGCGGCGTCGCCCGTGTCGCCGAGCTGCTCGAGCGCTCGCGCTCTGAGCGCGTCGAGCCCCACCCACTCGGGCAGTGCGTCGAGCCACGGTCGGCGGGGAGCGGCGACCCCGGCCTCCCGCGCCGCTGCGACGATGCCGTCTCGCAGCCGTTCGATATCGCGCGGCGGTTTCGCGCGGCGGCGCTGCGGCGGGCGCCCGGGAGGAGGAATGCTCCAGGGAGCCCCCTCGGCGAATCCGAGCGAGCGCACTTCGACGAGCGCGCCCGGACGATCGTCGACGGCGCGCCCGCCCAGGTACCCGGTCTGGAAGTGCCGGGCCCGCCCCGGGCCCACCTTCATGGCGCCGCGGCCGGGCGTCTCGGCGGCGAAGGACGCCGCGTCGGCGACGCCGAGCACGTCGCTGCTGTCCGCTGCGTCCGCCATGCGCAGCGCGACCCGCAGATTGGTGTTGGCGCGCAGGTTGTCGGAGATGACCCCCGCGGGCCGCTGCGTCGCCATGACGAGGTGCAGGCCGAGCGAGCGCCCGCGCTGCGCGATGTCGATGACGCCGTCGATGAACTGCGGCACCTCTGCGGCGAGCGCGGCGAACTCATCGATGACGATGACGAGCACGGGCGGGGCGGCGGCGTCCGACCGCCGCTCCATCGCGATCAGGTCTTTCGCCCCGTGCGCCGCCAGCAGTTCCTCCCGGTGGTGCAGTTCAGCTCTCAACGACGCGAGCGCGCGGTGCACGAGATGCGGACTGAGGTCGGTGACGAGCCCGACGGTGTGCGGCAGGTCGACGCACTCCGCGAACGCGGCACCGCCCTTGTAGTCGACGAGCAGGAAGGTGAGGCGATCCGGACCGACCGTCGCCGCCAGGCTCATGATCCAGCTCTGCAGGAACTCGGATTTGCCCGCGCCCGTGGTTCCTCCCACGAGCGCGTGCGGCCCCTGCAGGCGGAGATCGACGATCGCCGGGCCGTCCGGGCTCTGCCCGACGACCGCGGCGAGCGAGATCGGTTCGCGCTCCTCCCCGAGCCGCCAGGTCGCCGTCACGCTCCCCGAGCGATGCCAGGCCCGCAGCACCGGTTGCGCGCCGCCCAGCAGGTCGACCGCGTGCAGGTCTCGCAGATGCACCGCTTTCGGGAGGTCGCTCTCGTCGAGCGCCCGCGCGCTCGTGTCCTCGACGGGCGCGAGACGCCGCGCCAGTTCGAGGGCGCGCATCGATTCGACCGGTTCGAGCCGTTGCAGCGGCGCTCGGCTGCTCGAGCGGACGAAGCTGACGGCGCCCTCGGCGCTGCCGAGCTCCGCGTAGGTGCGGCACGCCGCCGGGAGGTCGTCGACCGCTCGCGCCACCCACAACGCGTGGATGCCGAAGTCGGGCCCCTCTTCGGCGAGGGCGATGATGCGCGAGAGGTCGACGTGCACGGCGTCGAGCACGAGCACGATCACCGCCGGAATCGTCGGGAGGTCGTCGATCGCATCCCCGTGCTGCTCGTCGTTGCGCGTCTCGCCATCGAGATGCGACCGCACCGAGCTTCGACGCGACGCCGCGGATCGCCGGAGCGCCAGCAGACCTTCGAGCGCGGCGATCAGACGGATCGAGCTGCTCTCGTCGTCGGCGAGCTGCCAGGACCCGATCGGACTCGTCACCGCGTCGACGTGCGGAAGCCACTTCAGCCATTCCCACTCCGCCGCGTGGTGCGGTGACGCGAAGCAGGCGATCACCAGCTCGGTCGGCGAGTGCAGGCCGACCAATTGCAGCAGCAGGGATCGCGCCATGCCCTCCGCCCAGATCGGGTCGCCGACCACGCCGATCGACCCGCAGCGCTCGAATCGTTCGAGCAGCGGCACGGGCGCGACCTCTGAGAACTCGGTCGCGATGCGCTGCAGCACGTCCCACTGGGCGCGATCGGCGTCGCCGCGCGCGGGCAGCTCGATCTGCGTGCGGCTGGGTAGCACGCCGTCGCCGAATCGCACCTCCAGGAAGGCGCGATGCTCGGGCCGACGGGTCCAGAGCAGGCCGGATCGGCGCTCCACCGCGTCCGCGATCTCAGCGATCGCCGGGGTTTCGGCCGACCGTGCTTCGATCTCGCGGCGTCTCAGCTCTGCGAGGGCTGCGCGATCGGCTGCGAGCGACTCTTCGAACTTCGCGCGATCCCGCTTCTGCTTGCGCTTGCCGCCGATCCGGGTGTCGAGCCACGACCCGATCATCATGATCGGGGAGAACGCCACCATCATGAGGCTCATGGGCGACTGGGTGATGACGAACATCGCTCCGCCCATCATCATCGGCGCCAGCATGGCGAGCATCGGGATGCGGTTCGGCTGCGCGGGCGCCGGCGGGGCGGGCAGCTCGCGCAGCGATGACGGGAAGACGGGGGCGAGTCGCGGCGCGCGGGTGTGCATGACGCGGTGCGAGAGGGCGGGGATCGGTGGAACCGGCGGGCCCGGCGTGATTCTCACGACGACCTCGCCGAGCGCGAACTCGGTGGACCGTCGGATGAGGTGCTCGGCGATCGGCTGGCCGTCGGGGCCGCCGAGGTTCGTGCCGTTCGCCGATCCGAGATCGCGGATGACGATGCCCGCGCCGCTCCCCGCGGTGATCTCGATCTCGGCGTGCCGCCGCGAGACGCTCCGGTCGCCAAGGTGCACGCGGCAGCTCTGATCGCGGCCGACCGTGTTGACACCCGCGATGAGGCTGTACGTCGCGCCGGTGTGCGCGCCGGTCATGACTTCGAGGTAGCCGCCGATCTCGATGACGCGTCGCTCACCGCTGCGGGTGCCGAACTCGGCGACCGGTTCGACGATCCATCCCGACTGCAGGCCCGACGCGCTGATCGGCGACATCGGGTCGAGCAGCAGCACGGGATCGGAGGCACCCGCTCGCCCGCGCAGCGTGACCGGCGCCAGGCGATCGCGCGCGACGTCGCGCAGGCGGGGGTCGTCAGTGATGCCGGCGGTGAGCAGCGCCCGCGCGGCGTCGGCGACCGTGCCCGTGACGTCGCACGAGAGCATCACGTCGTGGAGCCCGAGGCGCGGCACGACGAGCGTCAGCTTCAGCTTCATGGGGTCGTCGGGCGCATCGGGCTACTCGCCCTTTCCCGAGTGATCGAGCAGATCGGGCGCGCTCACCAGCGGGTCATCCCAGTCCGGGAACGGAACGTACACCCCCGGCACTGATTCCTCGATGTCTCGGGCTTCTTTGGGAATGCGGTCGCTCACCGCTGCCTGCAGGTCACTTGAGTCTCCCCAGAAGGTCTTGCTGATCACCTCCATGTTGTAATAGCCGTTCGCCTGCACCTCCCAGCTCACGAGATACCCGTCGCCCGTGTCCGCCCGAACGAGGTAGTCGGGGCCGAACACCCCCTCGAGCTCGAGCGTTACGAACTCCGTCTTCCACCCCTGCTGCTCGAAGTAGGCGATCATCGGGTCAAGATCCGCCTTCGCCCCCGTCGCCCCCTCCGGTCGGATTGACCGCCCTATGTTCAAGTAGTAACTGTTGTCCGACGTCATCCCCGGAACCGACCACACATTCACATCGGCGATCGGGGCACCGCCCTTCTGACCCCACTTCCACAGGCCAGAGCTGATCTGCACCTGCGCGTCGGTCATCAACTCCTGCATACGCACGATCCGCTCCTCCACCAGGTCGAACTGCTCACGCAGCGACAACGACGCCTCCGCCTGCGTCATGCCCGCACCATCGACCCGTCCCCAGCCATGCATCATTCCTCTTTCTGCACGAGTGCATCCGATCGCACTCACCGCCAATGCGACGCTCACCGCGCCGAGTATCACGACGAAGCGGAGTACTTTGTTCTGCTCACGCATCACAATCCTCCGTTCGCCAGGATCTGTCCGAGTTCTTCGGGGAACTCGTTGCCTTCCTCGTCGCGGTACTGCCAGTTCGTCACCGTGGCATGCACCGAGCAGGCGGTAACGACCTCCAAGGACATGTGCTCTGCCGTCGCCATGAAGGCCAGTTGCGCACCATCCTCGCCATCAGCCCGGAAATACGGGTCCGACTCGTACGATCGAATATTCGACACCGCCCAACCCTCCGATTCCCAGAAAGCGCGCACGTTCTCGGAGGCGGCGATCGGGTCCTCCGAACTCGTATTCAACAACGCGACAATCAGTCGCCCCCCTGACCCGCAGTCGCGTGGGAACAAGGAATTCAATGTTCTATCGCGGTCTTCCGGCCTATCGTCGGCCCAAACGACGTTCTGGTCGTAGATGTCGTACCAGCCCTCAGAAACCCCGCTCGCTTCGATCGCAGCGTCGAATTGCTCGCCCACCCATTCCCGTTGCTCGTCCAACGTCATGTTCGTCGTCTGATTTCCGCGTTCGTTCGACACGATCGGCACCTCCTGCATGCAACCGGAACACATCATCGCTACGACGGTGGCGACGACAATTCCTACGCACCTACCAGCCGCCTTCATTTCCCAGCCCAACCGATCAGACTGCCGCCGGTCATCTCTCGGCCCCGCCACCGCGTCGCTCGAGTTCTTCCGTGAACACGTTGCCCTCCTCGTCGCGGTACTGCCAGTTCGTCACCGTGGCATGCACCGAGCAGGCGGTAACGACCTCCAAGGACATGTGCTCTGCCGTCGCCATGAAGGCCAGTTGCGCACCATCCTCGCCGTCTGCACGGAAATACGGGTCCGACTCGTACGATCGAATATTCGACACCGCCCAACCCTCCGATTCCCAGAAGGCGCGCACGTTTTCCGACGCGGCGATCGGGTCCTCCGAACTCGTGTTCATCAACGAGACGATCAATCGCCCTCCCGACCCGCAGTCGAAGGGGAACGACATGTTCAAGACACCGTCGCGATCGATTCCTTTATCGGACCACGGAATCGTCGGGCGTGACTTGAACCAACCGTCGGCTACTCCGCTCGCGGCGATCGCAGCGTCGAGTTGCTCGGCTACCCATTCCCGCTGCTCGCCCAACGTCATGTTCGTCGTATGATTTCCGGGTTCGTTCGACACGATCGGTACCTCCTGCATGCAACCGGAACACGTCATCGCTGCGACGACGGTGGCGGCGACGATTCCTACGCACCTACCAGCCGCCTTCATCGCCGAGCCCAACCGACCGAGTTGCAGCGCGGCCGGAGACACGGGACGTGAGTTCGGAGGCCGCCGGTCATTTCTCGGCCTCGCCCCCGCGTCGCTCGAGCTCTTGCGTGAACTCGTTGCCCTCCTCGTCGCGGTACTGCCAGTTCGTCACCGTGCCGTGCACCGAGCAGGACGTCTCGATCTCCAACGACATTCTGCCCGTCGAAGCTCGAAACGCTAGAACGGCTCCATCCTCCCGATCGGCGCGAAAGTACGGATCCGACTCATACGAACGGATATCCGAGACCGTCCACCCTTCTGATTCCCAGAACGCGCGCACCTTTTCGGCCGCCGCAAAAGGGTCGTCTGCCGTTCTATTCTGTAAAGACACGACCAGCCGACCGCCAACACTGCATTCTCGCGGGTACAACATATTCAGAATTCCATCGCGATCTCCAGGAGCATCTGTCCACGGAAGAGTACGACGTGTTTTGAACCATCCGTCCTCGACAGCGCTCGCTTCAATCGCAATGTCGAACTGCTCGCCAACCCATTCCCGCTGCTCGCTTAAGGTCATGTTCGTCGTCTCATTTCCCGATTCGAGTGACACGATCGGCACCTCCCTCATGCAGCTCGACATTGTCAGCACCACCATGGCCGCAGCCCCAACGACTGCGGCACGCCGACCGCGGATCCTCAACATCATCATTTGCTCTCGCACTTCACTCGTCGTGGCATTTCCGTTCCGTCCATTCCGGTAATGACCTCGACGCAGAATCCGTCGGTTCGGGTGAACGACTCCCGAAGTTCCGCATCGATCACACCCCTCGAGAGTTTCGCAACTGTCTCGAGCACCTGTGTCTTCCGATCGAGGTAGCCGTGACCCTCAGACGCGGTACCGCCCATGAAAGAAGCCTGTGGTCCCTCGCCAGTGACGGAGTGTCCGTCGCTCGCCTCAAGACCTCGACTCGGATCTCCTGCTGAGGAGAATGAAAGTCCACCTTCGTAAACCGGGCTCCGAAGATACTGACGGAAGGGATCCGTCGCGCCCGGGTTCGGCTGCCCGCGACGCGAGAGCCCTGCACCGAATGGGGCGATCGCGTCCCCTTCGGCGAACGTCGTGAAGATGGCCTTCTGGCCCGGTTCGAGGTCTTTGACCCGAAGCGCGCCGTATGAGGGCACGAGCTCGGTGTCAAGGCCTGCGGAACCGAGCATCACGAGAGCATCCACCGGGTGATCCATTCTCAGCTGCGTCAGTGCGATTGTCGCCACGGTCGTGCCGTACGAATGAGAGATAACGGTCACGAAGGGCGGGTCGAAATCGCTGATACTCCGCGCCGCGTGCTGGCCCTCGAGTTCCGCCGCGAACCGCGGCGCTCCAGCCCGCGCTGCTTTCACGTCCAGCACGCCGAAGTCACCGGTCGTCGGCATGTTCGGGGTGTCGTAGCCGAGCCATGCGACCACGGCGTTGGAATCCGGCATCGAAGCGATCTCGTTTTGCTCGTTGTAAACATTTCGGCTCGCCTCGTCTCAACCTTCGAGCGCGAGGTGGGCGTCACTGTTCATGCCGGCGACCTGCCAGGACGTATTCGACGCAGTGTCCAGGTCCCCGTATCCGACAGCGACCTTCGGCACCACACCGGTCACATCCAACGAGACGACCTGAATCGGGGGGTCGGCTGATCCGTCCGGGGAACCTGCTTTCTCACGCTCTTCGCGCTTCAAGATCTCCCGAATGTCCGCCATGAGTGCGAGCTGTTCAGGGGTCAACGCGTGCGGGTATCGCTGATAGAACTCCACCATTCTGCGATTCGCCACGTCTCGCACCTCGAAGGGGAGGCCGGGAAGGTTGCCGATGACCCAGGGGGTTTCCTCTATCAAGCGGTCGCGTTCGGCAGGTTCGAGTGCCGCCCATGCCGCCGCGACTTCCGCTGGATCCGGCGGATCCTCCCAGACGTGCTCTCCCGATTCGGTACCGATCAGCTTCTTGAGCAATGGATGCGACTTCGTCGTCTGCGGCACGTCATCGCTCACGCCCCACAGCTCTCCGGACATCGACACAGCGATCGTGAAGGTGCACGATTCCGGATCGCCCGAGCTCAGACTGATCAACTGGCCGACCGCAGTGTCGGCGAGAGCCCCGGAGAGACGTTCCTCAGCGCGTCGGCGGTCGTCGACGAGGTTCGCCCACACCCGCTTCGCCTCCTCGATCGACTCGATGGCGTTCCGCCAGATCGATGCGTAGGACGTCCAATCATGCTCGTGCATGGAACGAAGCTGCTGCACCACCGCGTCCTGCTCGTCGGCTTCGAGTTCTTCGGCGCGCGGGCCGAGGTGCGGCTGCGGCATGACGCCCGGCGCACCGTGATCCCACGCATACGCGGCGTCGGCGCGGATCAGCGCAGCGATGTCCTCGATCCGCGCTGCGGATACGCGGATCTCCGACAAGGATTCCTCGGTTTGCTCGCGAGTACTGCGGGCGCTCGCGTGGATGCGATCGACCTCGGATGCGTAAGCGTCGAACGCACGCTTCGCGTCTTCGGCAGATCGGAAGGCCGCGTCGGCACCGGGAAGCAGCGCCTCACTGAGCTTCGCAGTGATCGATCCGATTGCGGCACTTCGCTCCGTCTGCAGGGTGAACTGCGCGTTCTGCACATCGGTCGAGTACTGCATCGTGTCGGCTGATACGTCCTGAACATACCGCGTGATCGCAGTGATCTCCTCGACCGAGCCGTGCACGGGTACGCCTTCGAGCACTTCCGCAGCGTCTTGGGGAACGATGATGGTCATCGCGCCGCCCTTCTGACGGCGAACCCGGAATGCAAGGCGTTCGCCAGTCGAGCGTCCAACTCGGAACTGTCCTGCATCACCCCGGCGACGCTCATACTCGCCGTTTTTGCGGCGTCGGCGAGAGCGAGCCTCGCTGTCGAGAGCCCGCTCACGAAACGCATGATGTCGTCACCCAAAGTTGTCAGCGTCGCGGGTGGGCCCGCTGGCAACGCGGCATTGCCCTCGATCATCACTCGCGAGGCTGCAGCGAGATGCACGGATGCCGCTTCGAGTACCGCATCTGACACCTTCAGGCCGTCAGACATAGCGTTCCCTCACTTCCTCCCCAAGGAGTCGTAGTACAACCGTGATGCGCGGCCCGCAGCGTCGGTCGCGATCCCTCGGGCGGGATGGTCGCGCGCCGCGGGCCGAGCGGCCCGGCGTCAGTTGATCCGGGCAGCGATCTGCGCGTCCATATCGCGCATCGCGTTCGCCGTCTGCGTGAGGAAGTTCTGAATCTCGGTGAGCTTCTGCACCACCGTGTTCGCGCTCGTCGTGTAGTCGGTGTAGGCGGCGTTGAACTTGCCCGACGCCTGATCGGTCACGAAGCCGGATGCCACGAGGTTGTTGATCTGCGACTGCAGCAGCCGCAGCTTCTCGGTGATCTCGTCGCGCCCCGATCCGAGCTGCGACGCCGCCTGCTCCATCTCGGCATAGGTGACATTGATGTTGGCCATGGGGATCCCTTCTCTTGCGCGATCCCCCCGGCTCGCGACACTGCATGTGAACGTCGCCCGGTGCTCCGGGAGACGCTTCTCACAGTACGCAACGGCGGAGCGCCGAAACGCCGTCTGCGCAGGAATGAGGCCAGTTGCAGTATGCGCGCGGGCGAAATGCAGTATGAGCGGATGTCTTTTGCGCAGGAATCACCCGGATTGCAGCAGCAGCCGCCCCGCGCCTGCGCACACCCCTGGCCGCGATTCCGCACCAACACCGCAACACCGCCGCCCGCCGCCGCACCCCCGCCAGTACCAGCACCTGTCCCTTATACCCCTCTGACGCT
>NZ_LDRK01000031.1 GCF_001477055.1 Leucobacter chromiiresistens | reverse complement strand
AGCGGGGTCACTTTCCGTGCGTGTCGGGCACGCGACACGCACGACAACTGACCCCGCTCGCACGGGTGGGACGGTCCGGAGGGCGGCGGCGAGCGGCGTAGGCTGGACGGGTGACCGGGCCAGCAGCACCAGCAGAGCGATCCACTCCAGACGGCGCCGAATCGGGCGAACCCCCGCGCACCGCGCCCCGCGGCCCCCGCGCCTCGCTGCGGCAGCTGATCCCGTACCTCTTCGAGCAGCGGGGCCTCCTCGCCGGGGCGCTCGCGCTGGGCCTCGTCGCCGCCGTGGCCTCCCTGGTGCAGCCGCCGCTGCTGGGCCAGATCATCACCCGGGTGCAGGCGGGCCTGCCGCTCGCGGGCCTGCTCGCAGCGCTCTCCGCGATCGTCGTCGTCGGCGCCGTGCTCAGCGGCCTGCAGCACTACCTGCTGCAGCGCATGGGCGAGGGCGTGGTGCTGACCAGCCGCAAGCGGCTCATCGCCAAGATCCTGCACCTGCCGATCTCCCAGTTCGACCGCCGCCGCACCGGCGATCTCGTGTCGCGCGTCGGCAGCGACACGACGCTGCTGCGCGCCGTGCTCACGCAGGGTCTGGTCGAGGCGGCCAGCGGCCTGCTCATCTTCGTGGGCGCCCTCATCGGCATGCTCGTGATCGATCCCGCACTGTTCGGGATCACCTTCGGCGTGATCATCGTGGCGCTCGTCGTGGTGGTCGCCGTCTCCTCCCGCATCCGGCCCGCCGTCGCCCGGGCGCAGGAGAAGGTCGGCGATCTCGCCGCGCAGGTCGACCGCTCGATCACGTCGATCCGCACCATCCGTGCGGCGGGCGCCGCCGAGCGGGAGCAGGCCGCGACCGAGCGCGACGCGACCGAGGCGTACCGGCTCGGCATCAAGGTCGCCCGCATCTCGGCGTTCATCGTGCCGGTGTCGTTCCTCGCGCTGCAGCTCTCGTTCCTCATCGTGCTCGGTCTCGGCGGCTACCGCGTCGCCACGGGGGCGATCACCATCGCCCAGCTGGTCACCTTCATCATCTTCCTCTTCCTGATGGTGACGCCCCTCGGCCAGGCGTTCGGCGCGATCTCCGCGGTCAACCAGGCGCTCGGCGCACTCGGCCGCATCCAGGAGATCGCGGGCCTGGAGACGGAGGCGGAGCGCGACGCGGAGCGCTCCCCGATCGGCAGGCTCGTTCCGCTCGATGAGGTGCGCGAGGAGGGTGCGCCCGCGATCGAGCTGCGCGACGTGCGCTTCACCTACCGCTCCGCGGCTCCGGAGCGGGCCGACGCGCGCGAGCTGGTGCGGGGCGGCCGGGGTGCGCGCCGAGACGCCGAGGCGGCCCCCGCCGAGATCATCGAGACGGAGGTGCTGCGCGGCGTGAGCTTCGCGGTGCCGCGCGGCGCGCGCGTCGCTCTGGTCGGCCCGTCGGGGGCGGGCAAGTCGACGATCCTGGGGCTCATCGAGCGCTTCTACGATCCCGACTCGGGCTCGGTGGCGCTGCACGGCGCCGACGTGCGCACGCTCGACCGCGGCGAGCTGCGTCGCCAGATGGGCTACGTCGAGCAGGATGCTCCGGTGCTCGCCGGCACGCTCCGCGAGAACCTGCTGCTCGCCGCTCCCGATGCGAGCGACGCCGCATGCGAGCGGGTGCTCCGCGCCGTGAACCTGGGCGGCCTGCTCGAGCGCGGGGGCGCCGCGCCGCGCGGCGACGGCGGCCCGGGCCTCGCGGGCGCGCTCGACATGCCGGTCGGCGAGAACGGCGTGATGCTGTCGGGGGGCGAGAAGCAGCGCCTCGCGATCGCTCGCGCACTGCTCACGGCACCGCCGATCCTGCTGCTCGACGAGTCGACCGCCAGCCTCGACGGCGTGAACGAGCGTCTCATGCGCGAGGCGCTCGACGCCGTCTCGACGGGGCGCACCCTCGTGGTGATCGCGCATCGGCTCTCGACCGTCGTCGACTCCGACAAGATCGTCGTGCTCGACGAGGGCCGGGTGGTGGGCGAGGGCACGCACGAGGAGCTGATCGCGAGCACCCCCCTGTACCGCGAGCTCGCGCAGCACCAGCTGCTGGTGCCGGAGGATCGCTGATCGCTCGTCTCAGGCGGCCCCGCGATCCGGCTCTCGGCGCGCATCGCGGAACAGGCGGTCGACGTGGGGGGCCAGCACCCAGCGGAAGGCCCGTTCGACGGGGGCGAGAGCGAGCAGTGCGGCGAGCAGCACGGCTCCGATGCTGAGGATCACGACGCCGGGTGCGCCGAGCGCGCCGACCGTCTCGATGACGCCGAGCTCACGCAGCCCCCACACGATGGGCCCGTGCAGCAGGTAGACGGAGAGCGTGCGGGCACCCCAGTCGGTGGTGACGAGCCGACGGCGCGGCGTCACCACCAGCACCGCGAGCGTCATGGCGGCGGCGAGGAGGAGCAGGAGGGCGGTGACCGCGATGCCGCCGAGCGTCGTCTCGACCCAGTGGTGCGGAGCCCAGTCGCCGATCGGCGCCTCCGAGAAGCGGCGCGCGTAGCCGTCGCGCCACGTGAGCCAGCCGTCGAGCAGCCACCACGAGCGCAGCTGCGGCAGCACGACGAAGCCTGCGGCGACCGCCGAGAGCAGCGCCCACGATGCGGCGCGCAGCCGTCGCCGGGGCGCGGTGAACCAGTCCCCGTCGAGCCACCCGCGCGTTCTCGCGAGCCAGCCGGCGATGAAGAAGGGGAGGAACGTGAGCGTGCGGGCCGCAGAGAACTCGGTGCCGATCACGGGGATCACCCCGCCGGCGAGCGCGATCGCGATGGAGACGAGCAGCGGGTGCCTCAGCTGCGCGAGGTACGGCAGCAGGATGCGCATGGTCACGATGGTGACCAGGTACCAGAGCGTCCACGACGGCGACACGAGGAAGGACTCCGCAGGGGTCTCGTCGACCGCGGCGAACCCGATCGCCACCCAGATGCCCTCCCACATCACCCAGAGCACGATGAGCTGCACCGTCGCTCGAATGGTCTTCGTCGACGCGTCGGCGCGCGAGAAGTAGCCGCTCAGCGCGATGAGGGCGGGCATGTGGAAGAGGAAGATGTAGGTGTAGACGCCGTAGGCGAGCGCTGTGTCGAGCCGCACGGTGGAGATCATGTGGCCGACCACGACGAGGGCGATGAGCGCGAAGCGCGCGTTGTCCCAGAGTGCGACGCGGGGCGCGCCCGCGCGAGCGGTCGTCGGTGCCGTCGTCGGAGTGCCCATTTCTGTAGCCTAG
The DNA here is from genome assembly GCF_001477055.1 of Leucobacter chromiiresistens. Taxonomy (GTDB): domain Bacteria; phylum Actinomycetota; class Actinomycetes; order Actinomycetales; family Microbacteriaceae; genus Leucobacter; species Leucobacter chromiiresistens_A. The sequence continues at coordinate 35,647 of NZ_LDRK01000031.1, read as the reverse complement.
CGACGACTCGCGGCGTATTCTGACCGCATGTGCGCTTCATACGGACTCGGCGGCTCACTGCCCCTCGACCTCGAACCGCTCAGCGAGCCTGGCAGCGCGGCGCTCGTCGACGCGTGGCTCGCCGAGCGCTCGGGCAATGCGAAGATCACGGGCAAGAACGCCCGCAACCTGAACCCGGTCATCACGGCGGATGCGTCGGGCGAGCGCCACGTGCAGCTCGCCTGGTGGTGGCTCTGGCTCGACGCGAGCGGGCCGGTGAAGTTCTCCGCCTTCAACTCTCGCGACGACCGGTTGCTGCGCTCGTGGAAGCGCCCGTTCCAGCACCGCGCGATCCTGCCCGCGACCTGGTACGTCGAGAAGCAGGGCCGCTTCCGCCTGCCGGGCGACGAGGCGTTCGGGATCGCCGCGCTCACGTCGACCGTCGCACTCGAAGACGGATCGGAGCTCATCAGCTACTCGATGGTGACGCGGGACGCGGTGGGCGAGGCGGCGGAGGTGTGGCCGCGCATGCCGCTCGTGCTGCCGCGCGAGATGCACGCCGAGTGGCTCGACCCCGAGCGCCCGGGGGACGCGTCCCTCGTCTCCGAGGTGCAGCACGCCTCCGACGAGATCTCCCGCGCGCTGACCGCCCGCTGATTCCGCGAGCTGATTCCGCGCGTGCGCGCCGCAGCGCACGTCGCAGCACCGCTCGGCCCCGGGATCGGTACGCTGGTGGACGGTGGGTTCGGGTGTTCGCGAGTGTTCGCGACGGTCAAGCGTGGGGAAGAGGAGCTATGGCGGCCGAGCGACGAGTCGCATCGCAGGATCGCGGGCGGGAGACGCAGCAGCGGATCCTCGACGGCGCAGCCGAGGTGTTCGCGAGCGCCGGCTACGGCTCGGCCAGCCTGCGGAGCATCTCCGAGGCCTCCGGGGTCTCCCTCGGCGCGATCAACTTCCATTTCCGCTCGAAGGAGCAGATCGCCCGGGCCGTCATCGAGGAGCAGCACGCGCGCACCGATGCGCTCGCGCGCGAGGTCGTCGCCGCCCACTCGACGACGTTCGCCCGGCTGATCCACCTGTCGTTCGCCGCGTCGGTGCAGATGCACGCCGACCCCGTCGTGCAGGCGGGCGTCGAGCTGACGCTGCAGGTCGGCGACTTCCTCGATCCGAGCGCTCGCAGCGCAGACGGGTGGGACCGCACCGTCGCCGATCAGATCGCGCTCGGGCTCGAACGCGGCGAACTCGAGAGCGACCTCGGCGCCGCGGCCCTCGCCGAGACCTTCCTCGCGTGCTTCACCGGCGCGCAGATCCGCTCGCGCGTGCGCGACGGGCGCCGGGAGCTGCTGCCCGCCGTGCGCGATCTCTGGCTGCTCATCCTGCCCGGTGTCGTCGCACCGGGGCACCGCGCCGCTGCGAGGCGCGCGGTGGATGAGGCGCTCGCCGCCCACGCGGCCTGACGCCCGCGCGCGCGAGCGCCCGAGCACGCGAAAGGCCCCCGCCGAGGCGGGGGCCTGATCGAGCCGACTTCGGGATTTGAACCCGAGACCTGTTCTTTACGAGGGAACTGCTCTACCCCTGAGCTAAGTCGGCCGAGTGCGAGAACGCTCTCGCACACGAGAGATCACTTTAGCACGTTCCGGGAGGCGATGCTGCACGCCCGCTCAGGAGCACTGCGGATCGGCCGCGGGCGTCGCGCCGGTCAGTAGGTACGCGTCGATCGTGTCATCGACGCAGTCGTTCTCGCCGTACGCGGTGTGGCCCTCGCCCTGGTACGTCACGAGCACGCCGCTCTCGAGCTGATCGGCGAGCGATTCGGCCCAGCGGTACGGGGTCGCGGGGTCTCCGGTGGTGCCGACGACGAGGATCGGCGCCGCGCCGGCCCCGGCGACCGGGCCGCGCTCCGAGGTCGGCTGCTCGGGCCAGGCTGCGCAGGCGAGGTCGCCGTACCCCTGGAACCTGCCGATCGTGGGCGCGATCTCGTCGAGCTCGGCCGCGTCGGCGCGCATCTGATCGCGGTCGGAGCTGCCGGCCGGGTAGTCGAGGCAGTTGATGGCGGTGAACGCCTCGGTCGAGTTGCTGAGGTAGGCGCCGTTCTGCCGGTCGTAGTAGAAGTCGGCGAGCATGAGCCCGGTGTCGGCGTCGCCCGCCGCCACGGTCGAGAAGAGCTCGTCGAGGTAGCCCCAGTTGCCCTGGCTGTAGAGCGGCGTGATGATCGCTGTGAGCATGGTCGACACGGTGAACGCCCGCCCGTCCGATCCGGTCAGCGGCTCGGCCTCCACGCGGTCGAGCAGTGCGCTGATCTGCGCCATCGCCACGTCGACGGGGCCGTCGAGCGGGCAGTCGTCGCGGGTGAGGCAGTCGGTCGTATAGGCCCGCAGCGCGGTCTCGAAGCCGCGCGTCTGCTCGCGCACGACGTCGGCGAGGCTGGCAGACGGGTCCATCGCCCCGTCGAGCACCAGCCGGCCGACGCGGTCGGGGTAGGCGTCCGCGTAGCGCGCACCGATGTAGGTGCCGTACGAGTAGCCGAGGTAGTTGAGCTGGGGGTCGCCGACGATGGCGCGCAGCATGTCGAGGTCGCGCACCGTCTCGGCGGTGCTCACGTGCGCGAGCAGGTCGCCCGTCTGCTCGAGGCACGCCTCGCCGAAGTCGCGCTCGTGGGCGAGCGCGGCGTCCATCCACGCATCGCTGCCCTTCTCGAGACCCTGCTCGGCCGGGTCGACGCCGAAGAGGTAGTCGTCCATCGCCGCGTCGTCGAGGCAGGTGACGGGGGTGGAGGCGCCGACGCCACGCGGATCCCACGCGACGACGTCGTAGGCCTCCTGCACATCGGGCTGCACCGCGCCGCCGACCCCGCCCGAGAGGTAGTCGATGCCCGACGCCCCGGGCCCGCCCGGGTTGACGAACAGCGTGCCGATCGGCTCTCCGCCGCGGGCCTCCTGCTTCACGAGGCTGAGGGTGATGGTCTCGCCCGAGGTCTGCTCCCAGTCGAGCGGGGCGTGCACGACGGCGCACTCGAGTCCGTCGCCGCACGGGGCCCAGTCGGGCTGCTGCGCCCCGAAGCCCTCGACGGTGCCGTCGGGCCGGGGCGGCAGCTCCGGTTCGCGGGCCGTGGCCTGCTGCACGAGGGCGGCGATCGGGGCGCAACCCGAGACCGCCAGGGCCGCGGCGGTGGCGAGCGCGGCGACGCCGAGCAGTCGCCGCCCGCGCGCGGCGGCGCGCCGGCGGCGTCGGAGCGTGGCCGCGTTCGACGCGCCGCTCATGGGCGTCCAGCTCATCGGTGCGCTCCGATCTCGGAGGCGCCCGGCACCAGGGTGTCGGCGCTGCTCTGGGTGGCGAAGAGGGCTTCGAGCACGAGCCCCGGGGTGATGCCGCGCCCGAGCCGCTCGCGGGCGACCTCGACCGCGGTCACGACGGCGAGGGCGCGCTCCGGCCCCCACCGCTCGGCGAGGTCGGTGATCGCCGCCGCGCGTTCGCGGTTGATGAGCGCCGGCTCGCCGTGCAGGCCGGTGAGCAGCACGTCGCGGAAGAGCGAGAGCAGGTCGGTGAGGATGCGGTCGATGCCGTCTCGGAGGCTGCGCGTCGCGCGGCGCTTCTGGTCTTCTTCGAGGGCGCGGATCTGGCTGCGCATCTGCGGCGGGATCGCCGCCCCGGCGGGCAGGCCCAGGCTGCGCAGCGCATCCTCGCGCTCGCGCTGGTCGAGGGTCTCGGTGAGCGCGGCGGCATCCGCCTCGGCGACCTTGACGAGCGTCGCCGCCGCGCGCATCGCGTCGCCGAGCGTCTGCACGCCGAGCGCGGCGTCGAGCGTGCGCTCCCGCCGCGCGAGCGCCTCCGGGTCGCTCGCGAGTCGGCGCGCCATGCCGATGTGGCTCTGGGCGAGCCGGGCCGCGCGCTCGGCGAGCTCGGCGTCCATACCGTCGCGCTCGTGCAGCAGGCGCGCGATGTCGGCCGAGCCGGGCGTGACGAGGCGCAGCGAGCGGGCGCGGGAGCGGATGGTGGGCAGCAGATCGGCCTCGCTCGGGGCGCAGAGGATCCAGATGGTGCGCTCCGGCGGCTCCTCGAGCGCCTTCAGCAGCACGTTCGAGGTGCGCTCGGGCATCCGATCCGCGTCCTCGATCACGATGACCCGGTAGCGCCCCTCGGCCGGCGAGTAGTGCGCCGTGGTGACGATGTCTCGCGCGGCCTTGATGTCGATCAGCAGCTTCTGCGTGGTGAGCACGCCGAGATCGGGGTGGGTGCGGGCGCGCACCTGGGCGAACACGGCCTCGCGATCCGGCCCGCGCGAGATCAGGGCCGCGGCGAAGCGGAAGGCGAGGTTCGAGCGACCCGAGCCGGGAGGTCCCGTGATGAGCCAGGCGTGCGCGGGCGCCGCATCGGGCGCCGCGGCCGCGTCCAGGGTGCGCACCGCCTCCGGTTGACCCACGATCTCCGCCCAGTACTCCACCCCGGAATCGTATCGCGCCCCGCCGACACGGGGATGGGCACGACCGCCGCGGGTGAAAGTGCGGGTGAATAGTGCCGATCCGCCTCCCGCTCGCCCGGCCGCGGACGTATGCTGTTCAGCGGTTGAAGATTCGTTCCCCCGAGTTCAGACCACCCTCCCGAGCCGCATTTCCCCAACTGGCGCGGGAGACACGCCCCCGGCCCTGTCCCCCAGGACGCCGGGGGCTTTTTCGCGCCCGGCACGCGGCACCCGGCGTCCGGCACCCGGCGTCCGGCTCCCGGCGCCCGGGGGCGCGGGACCCCGGGCTCACGGCGCGGGGCGCCCCGCGTCGGAGTCGATGTCGACGTACGCGGCGTCGCCCACCTCGACCGCCGCGGCGCCGGCGCTCACCTCGGCAGCGAGCGACGCGAACGCCGCGACCTCGTCCTCGGCGAGCGCGAAGCGCTGCACCACGCGGTCGGTGTACTCCGCCGCACCCACCGCGTACCCCCGCCGCCGCGCCTCGGCCTCGATCTGGGGTGCGACGTCGTACGCGCAGCTGAGGGCGACGGATCGCCGCAACGCGCGCCGCTGCCGACGGGCGAGCAGCGTCGCGCGCGCCACGGTCGAGCGGTACGCCCGCGTCAGCCCGCCGGCGCCGAGCAGCACGCCGCCGAAATAGCGGGTGACGACCGCCACGACGTCGCTGAGCCCCGCCGAGACGATCGCGTCGAGCATCGGTGCGCCCGCGGTGCCGCTCGGCTCCCCGTCGTCGTTGGAGCGCTGCACGCGCCCGTCGGGGCCGAGCACGAACGCCGAGCAGTGGTGCCGGGCCCGCGGGTGCTCGGCGCGCACGCGCGCGATGACCGCCCGCGCGGCGGCCTCGTCGTCGACCCGTTCGAGGCGCACGAGGAACCGCGATCGCGAGATCTCCTGCTCGGCGTCCACCGCCGCCGCGATCGTCTCGTACTCCATCGCCCTCGCTCCGACAGGGGGCGCGCCCTCCGCCCCGGCTACCATCGAGTCTATGGCCGGTGACAGCGTACGAGTCGACACATGGGTCTGGGGCGTGCGCCTCGCCAAGACGCGCAGCCAGGCGACCGCCGCCTGCCGGGCCGGGCACGTGCGCGTGAACGGCGCGACCGCGAAGGCGTCGCAGGCGGTGCGCCTGGGCGACGAGGTGCGCGTGCGCCGCAACGGCTTCGACACGATCTACCGCGTCGCCGGGCTGCCGGTGCGGCGCGGCAGCGCAGCCGAGGCCGCGCAGCACTTCGACGACCTCACGCCGCCCCCGCCGCCGCGCGTCGAGCGGCCCGCCGAGATCGTGCGCGACCGGGGCGCGGGCCGGCCGACGAAGCGCGAGCGGCGCGACATCGACCGGCTCCGCGGCCGGGGCGACGCGGGCTAGGCCCCCGCCTCCCGCTCCCGGCGCCGCCGCGTCTCCAGCAGCGCGCCGGCTCCGGCGAGCAGCATCAGCAGCGCGGCGAGCGCCGCGAACGCGGCGGTGCCGGCGCCCGTCGTGGCGAGCCCGGCGGCGGCCGCGACCGGCGCGGTGACCGAGGCGGCGAGCACCGCGTCTGCGGTCTGCGCGGTCGGCGTCTCGACCGTCGCGGAGTTCGCGACCGACGGGTACGCGCCCTGATCGACGTGCACGAAGAGCGCGAACTCTGCCCGCTCGCCGACCGCGAGGCCCTGCGGCAGCGTCCAGGTCACCGTCGATCCCGACACCTGCACGGTGTCGTCGGGCGAGGAGGCGAAGCGCAGGCCGGCGGGCAGCGCATCGGTGACGGTGATCGGGCCCGGGTCGAGCGTCGGCCCGCGGTTCTCCACCGCGATGCGGTACTCCCCGATCTGCCCGACCCGCAGCTCCCCGACCACGGTCTTCTCGGTGACGAGCGTCGCGACGGGGTCGACGCGCACGACGGCGCTCGACACGTCGTTCGCCGGATTCTCGTCGTCCGCGGCGCTCACGGAGGCCACGTTCGCGAGCCCGTCGGCCGAGACTACGGTGTCGGCGACGGCCGCCTGCAGCGTGATCTCCACGGTCTCGCCGACCGCCAGGCTCGCGCCCGCGTCGATCGGCGTCCACGTCAGCCGCTCCGCGCCTGACGCGCGAGCGAATGCCGGTTCGAGGGCCTCGGCGGGGCTTCCGGCGACGGAGACGCGCGCGCTTCCCGGCACGTACGACATGCCGACGGGCAGCGCGTCGACGACCTCGATCGGGCCGCGGGCGATGCTCGGGCCCTCGTTGGTGACGAGCAGGCGGTAATCGGCGATGCCGCCCGCGTTCACGCGATCCTGCGCGCTCGTCTTCTCGATCGCGAGATCGGCGCGCGCCGCCTCGTCGCTCGCGTCGTCGGCGACCGGTCGGTTCGCCGAGTTCGCGGCCGTCGCATCCGCCCGGTTGATGAGCGGTTCGCTCACGTCGAGGGCGGGGTCGGTGCGGTACGTGACGATGAAGGATCGCAGCTGCTCGGGGCCGACCTGCTGCGTTCCGGCCAGCGCGAACGTATCCCAGCCCGGGTTCGCCGTGCCGTCGGCGCCGAGGCCCCCCGCGCTCCGCGTCCACTCGCCCGACTCGCTGGCCATCGCGAGGAAGGCGAGGCCCTCGGGCGCCTGATCCACGACGCGCACCTCGCGCGCGTCGGCCGAGCCGTCGTTGCGCACGGTGATGCGGTACGACACGTCGGTTCCGGGCACGACCTGCGGCACGGGGTCGACGGAGGCGGCCGGCACCCACGCGCCGTCGGACTGCACGACGCGCGTCTTCCAGAGCGTCAGGCTCGTGCGGTCGCCGGGCGAGAACGCGGCGTCGTCGGTGTCGTTCGCCGGTTCGGGATCGGCCGTCGCTCCCGCGCGCACCGCAGCGGTGTTCACGATCTCGCCGCCCGTCCACGCCGCATCGACGATGCCGGTCAGCGCGAGGTCGGGCTCGTCCCCCACCGCCAGGGCTGCGCCCGTGTACGTCCAGGTGATCGTGTCGCCCGCACGCGCCGCGGCCCAGCCACCGGCATTCGAGAAGCTGGCGCGCCACAGGTCCGTCGACGGATCCTGCACGAGGGCCGAGACGCCCGCGGGGAGGGTGTCGGTGACGGTGATCGGCTGCGCCTGCGTGCTGCGCGCGGTCGACGGCCCGAGGTTGCGGGGCTCGAGGCTCCACGTGACCGCAGCGCCCGCGGTGATGTCCTCCGGCGCAGACACCACGCGCTTCGCGAGCGCGAGGTCGGCCTCGCCGGTGACATCGATGAGATCGACGGCGCGGTCGTTCAGCGGGTTGTTGTCGTTCGGACCGTCGACGAGCGCGACGTTCTCGATGCCCGAGCCCGGCGCGAGGTCGGCGTCGATCGACGCGGTGAAGGTGATGACGACGGTCTGCCCGGGGGCGAGCGTCAGGCCGACGGTGGGGTCGGCCCAGGTGAGCGTGCCGCCCGAGACCGCGGGTTCGACCGGAACGGCGCCGCCTCCCGCGATCGCGACCGCGGCGGAGCCGGCGACGTAGCCGAAGCCGGCGGGCAGCTCGTCGGTCACCGCGATGGGCGCGTCGGAGATGCTCGGCCCGTGGTTCGTGACGAGCAGCCGGTACTCGGCGGTCTCGCCGGCCACGGCGGCGGCAGTGCCGGCGGGGGCCGTGTGCGACTTCGCGATCTCGAGATCGGCGCTGCGCGTCGGGGCCACGCCCTCGTCATCGCTCGCGTACGCCCGGCCTCCGTCTGCCGCCCGCCAGTTCGCGGCGGAGGCTTCGACGGTGTTGACGAACGATTCGCCGTTCGGCATGGCCGGGTCGCTGCCGTAGGTCACGATGAAGGATCGCGCGTGCTCCGCGCCCCGCTGCTGCGTGCCCGCCAGCTGGAACGTGTCCCAATCGTCACTGCTGCCGGCGCTCGACTCGCCGCCCGCCGTGCGGCTCCATGCGGCCGCGCCCTCGGACTCGTGGGAGTCGTAGCGCAGCCCCTCGGGCACCTCGTCGACGACGGTCACGTCTCGCGCGTCGGCGGGCCCGTCGTTGATGACGGTGACGCGGTAGCTCACGTCGTCGCCGGGGCGGAACGCCGGTACGGGATCCTGCTCCGCCGCGACGACCCACTCGCCGTCGGCGAGCACCACTCGGGTCTTCGCCACGCGCAGCGCGGTGGCGTCGCCGGGAGCCGCGGTCGCCGTGCTCGCGTTGTTCGACCCCTGGGGATCGCGCGTCTCGCCGGGCACCGCCTCGGCGGTGTTCTCGATCGCGCCGCCCGTCCAGGAGGCGTCGATCGCGCCGGCGAGCGAGATGTCGTATGCGCTGCCGTCGAACGCCTCGCCCGAGCCCACCGGCAACTCGTCGCCGGTGAAGGTCCAGGTGATGGTGTCGCCGGCGCGCGCCGGGAAGGCTGCCCGCTCGCCGTCGCGCTCGACGGTCGCGGCCCACATCTCGGTGGAGGGATCCGCGACCTGCGAGACGCCCGCGGGCAGGGTGTCGGTGATCGTGATGGGCGCGGTGCCCGTGCTCACCGAGACCGAGGGCCCCGCATTGCGGGGAGCGATGCGCCAAGCGATCGCCTCGCCGGCGGTGATGCCCGACTCGGGGGTGGCGCGCTCGTCGAGGGTCTTGGAGATCAGCAGATCGGCGAGGGGCACGACGGTGATCGCGTCGTCGTCGCACCCGGGGGCAGCCGGGGAGTCCGGGGCCGGAGCCTCGGGCGATGCGGCGCACGCCTCGTTCGTGACCTCGGTGCGCGTGCCGATATCGGCCGTGACGCGCGCCGAGAGCTGCAGCTGAGGCGCCGACGCGCCGGGGAGCACCGTTCCGGAGTACGCGGCCACCACGGTGGTCGCGCCATCGGCGGCCGGCGTCGCGCCGGTCACGCTCCACCCGTCGCCCGCGGCGCTGCCGTCGATGTAGGCGAGCCCGGCGGGCAGGGTGTCGGTGATGGTCAGCGTGTTCGACGACGAGGGCCCGCTGTTGCGCGCGTCGAAGGTGAAGACGACCGTGTCGCCGATCTCGAACTCGTCGGGCGCTGCCGCGATGTGCCCCTTCTCGAGCCGGACATCGGCGTTGCGCGTCACCTCGACGGCCGCCGAGTCGTCGTTCGGGTGCGGATCGCCGGAGGGCTCCGGCGTCTCCGACGCGACCGCGGCGGTGTTCGTCAGGGTGCCCGCAGCGAGGGTCGGCGCGAAGCGCGCCTCGAACTCGATGACGGGCGCGATGCCGCGATCCGCATCGGCCGCGGTATCGGCCGGGAGGCCCGCGGCGAGCGTGAACGTGACCACCTGCGGCGTCTCGGCATCGGCGTCGGAGGCCTGCACGCTCCAGGGGCCGACCGCAGCGAGCGATTCGTCGACGGTGACGCCGAGCGGGAGGGTGTCGGTGACGACGATCGGGCCGACCGCATCGCTCGGGCCGAAGTTGCGCACCTGCAGGCGGTACCAGATCGACTCTCCGGCGAGCACGCCGGCGTCGGCGACCGCGTCGCCCTCGGGCTCGTCGATCACGAGCTTCTCGATGCCGAGGTCCGCCTCCGCGACGACGGCGACGGTCGCCGCGTCCTCGTCGCTCCGCGTCCCTGCGCTGTCGCTCCAGGTGAGCGTGGCGGTGTTCTCGAGCTCGACGCCTGCCAGCACGGTCGGCGCGACCGCCGCGGTGACCCGCAGCGTACTGCTGCCCACCGGGAGCAGGCCGTCGTGCTCGGCGTACGCGCACGAGGCGCTGCGCGTGCCCGGCGCGGAGGCGTCGCAGTTCCACCCGTCGCCCGAGATCGCCACGAGCGTCATGCCCTCGGGCAGTGCGTCGGCGATCTGCGCCGGCGCGGCGGACGGGCCCGCGTTCGTCACCTGCAGCGTGTAGTCGACGGTGCCGCCCGCGAGCGCCGTGCCGCTGTCGGCGGTCTTCTCGACCGACATGGTCGCGGAGCGCACCAGGTCGATCTCGTCCTCGGCGTGGTTGTTGGCAGGATCGGTGTCGTTCGGCGCCGACACGTCGGCGCTGTTGCGCACTGCGGCCTGCGGCGCGAGGTCGGCGTCGACGTCCGCGACGAACGCGATTACGGCGGCGGCCCCGAGCGGCAGATCGGCCCCGCCGGTGGCATCGGCCCAGGCGAGCGTGCCGTCGACCGCCGTCGGCTCGAGCGCGACGGGCGCGGCGCCGTCGACCGCGACCGTCGCGGTGCCGGCCCGGTAGGCGAAGCCGTCGGGCAGGACGTCGGTCACCGCGATCGGGGCGTCGGAGTCGCTCGGCCCCTCGTTGGTGACGACCAGTCGGTAGGTCACCGAGCCGCCCGCGGGCACGGCCTCGCCGGCCGCCGGAGCCGTGTGCGACTTCGCGATCGACACGTCGGCGCGGCGGTTCGAGCCGGTGCTGTCGGTGGCTTCCGGCTCGTTGCCCGAGTTCTCGGCCGAGGCGACCACCGCGTTCGTGATGGTGTTCAGCACGGACGGCGACGAGTCGTACGTCACCACGAACGAGCGCGTCGTCTGCGGGGCCTGGGAGCCCTGCAGGTCGAAGGCGTCGGCGGTCGCGGTGTGGCTGTCGCTCCACGCGGCGCCGTCGATTCCGACGTGGCTCGAGTAGCTCAGGCCGTTCGGGCGCGTGTCGGTCACGCGCACCGCACGGGCATCCGCCGGCCCGTTGTTCGCCACGTCGATGCGGTAGCTCACCGCGGTGCCCGGAACGAACGGCTCGTCCGCGGTGGCGGGGCGCCAGGTGCCGCCGTCGTCGACGACGCGCGTCTTCGTGACCCCGAGCGCGGTGCGGTCGTCGGGGGTGACGCCCACCTCGGAGGCGTTGTTCCCGTCACCGCCCGCGGGCTCTGCAGTCGCGCCCGGGGCGACCGTCGCGGTGTTCAGCAGCTCGCCGGTCTGCGAGCTCAGGAGCGTGCCCGAGAGCGTCACCTGCGCGGTCGCGCCGACCGGCATCGCTGCACCCCGGTACGTCCAGACGATCTCGGTGCCGGCGTCCACACCGGCCGCGGGGATGGCGCTGCCGTCGGCGAGCGCCGCCGACCAGTCGGCGTTGCTCGACGGCGTCGCTCCGGTCACTCCCTCCGGCACCGTGTCCGAGATGGTGATCGGGGCGTCCGCACTCGCCGCCGAGACCGACGGGCCGAGGTTGCGCACGGTGATGCCCCAGGTGATCGGGGAGCCCACGATCGGGTCGGCCGTGTTGACGACCTTCTCGATCGCGAGGTCGGCGATGGGGCTCAGCGCCTGCTGCGCGGTCGACGTGTTGTCGCCGCGGCGGTTCTGCGCCTCGAAGGTGCGGCCCAGCACGTCGGCGGTGTTCGACAGCTGCGCCGCGCTGGCCGTGGCGGTGTCGATCGCCGTGACGTCGGCCGTGAGCACGATGCGGTCGGAGCCGTCGGCCTTCAGGCTCGTCGTGGTCAGGCCGACCGCCATCGAGCCGTCGCCGTTCAAGGTGAGCGGGAGCGCCGAGCCCGTGGCGTCGTTGGAGCTCGCGTAGTACCGCGCCGAGAAGGCGCCGGTCTGCACGCCGCTCGGCTGCACCGTGGTGTCGGTGAAGGCGAACGGGCCGAAGCTGGCGTCGGGGCCCTGGTTCGTCACGGTGACCCGCCACTGGGGCTGGACGTAGCGGCCGCTCACGGGGCCCTGACCCGGCACCCAGGCGCCGGTCGCGAGCCCGTGCAGGTTCGTCGCCTGCGCGCCCGTGCCGGTCACTCCGCCGACCGCCCGCTTCTCGACGTGCAGGTTGGCGTCGCGGAGGAACGCGCTGTCAGCCGCATTCGCCCCCGTGTAACTGCCCGAAGCGCTCCCGGTCGCATTCCGACGATCCGTGGTGACCGCGCTCAGCGTGTTCGTGTGCGGGTTCGCCGAGCCGACGCCCGGTGCGGTGAGCGCGTCGGGGTTCTTCGGCGTCGCCGTGTAGCGGATCGTGATGCTCTGCCCCGGCTGCAGCACGACCGGCGTCGAGGCGTCGATCGAGTCGCTGCCGAACGTCCACACGAGCGGGCCGTTCGCGCCGCCCGCGGGGGGTGTCGAGGCCACCGTTGCGCCGGCGACCGTGATGCGCTTCACCTCTGTGAACGTCCAGTTCGCCGGAAGCGTGTCGGTCAGCACCACCTTCTGCGCAGCACCGCCGTTCGCCGCGTTCGTCGCGGTGAGCACCCACTCGAACGGCTCACCGGCGTAGGCGGACTTCGATGTGTCGGCCGCCGCCTTGGCGAGGGTGACGCGGGGAAGGAGTGGCGTGACCGTGGCCTGCGCGGTCTGCGTCGACGTGAAGCGCTCGCCGTTCGTCGGGAACGATTCGTACCCGGCGATGCCCGCCGTGTTGCGCTTCGCGCCCGAGGTGAGCGTCGCCGACGGCGAGAACGCGGCCTCGTACGTGAGCGCGACCGTCGCGCCGGGTGCGACCGGGCCCGGAATGCTCCAGGTGATCGTGCTGCCCGACTTGGAGACGGCGCCCGCGGGCGCCGCGACTCCGCCGATCTTGAACGTGGACTCGTCGACGACGATTCCCGCGGGCACCTGATCGGTGATCGTGGCGTTGAACGCGTCGCTGCGGCCGGCGCCGCTGCCGTTCACGGCGCGCACCTCGTACGTGAAGCGCTGGTCGACCTGCCCGTTCGCAGATGCGGTGTACGCCCCCGTGGCGCCGGTGCGCTTCACGCCCTTCGCCACCGTGAGCTGCGGGCGCAGGATGTCGACGCCGGCAGAGCTCGCGAGCGTCTGGAAGCCCGCGTTCTGCGCAGTGCTCGACTTCCACATGAAGTTCGCCGTGTTGCCGACCCGGGCGTCGGTCACGAGATCCTTCGCGATGAGCACGTCGTAGCGCAGCACGAGCACCCGCGCGTCGGCGCTGCTCGCGATCGTGCCGCCGTTCGCCGTGTACTCCCAGGTGCGAGTGTCGCCGCCGCTCGCGGCGATCGACCAGTTCGCGGTGTCGTCGGCCGTGGCGCCGCCCGCCGTCTCCAGCGTCACCGACGCATTCGAGATCGGCTGGCTCGTCTTGAGGCCGATGTCTTCGAGCTGCACGTCGTAGTAGTTGACGTACGGCTGCAGGGCGACGCGCACCTCGTACTCGGCGGTCGCGCCGACGGGCGCGCTCGCCGTGGGGCCGAATGCCGCTCCCGACCCCTGCACGCGCACGTGCTTGGTGATGGCCGCCGTGTCGGCGGTGACGGTCGCCGCGCTCGACGCGCTGAGGGCGCCCCCGCGCTCGTGATCGGCGTCGATCGCGGCCGGCAGGGTGTAGCCCTGCACGTCGACGGTGTTGGTGTACGTCTGCCCGGCACCCGCCTGCGGGTCGAGCTTCGCCTGATAGGTCAGCGTGACCGCACCCGGCACCTCGCGCAGCTCGGCGATGTCGGCCGAGTCCCAGACGATGTCGCCGCTGCTGCCGTCGAGGGCGCCCGCGGCGATCCCGACCGAGCTCTGGGGCAGGGGCGCGCCGTTCACGGTGAAGGATGCGGGATCGACCCGCAGCCCGGCCGGAAGCCGGTCGGTCACCACGTTGTCGTAGCTCTTCGGAGCCGAAGCGCCGTTCCCCACGACGATCGTGAAGGTGACCGGCTGGTCGACGTTGACCCCCGTGGTGCGGCTCGCCGACTTCGTCACGGCGAGCTTCGGCTCGACGGCCTGCACCGGCGCGTTCGCGGCCTTCGTGCGCTGCGCGCCGCCCGCCGGATCATCGTAGGCGAGTACTGCGCGATTCTGCAGCGTGCCGGGATTCGTGTCGCCGACCCAGTAGGTCGCCTGCACGCGGAACACCTGGTCGCCGGCCGTGCGGTTCGTGTACGTCGCCGGGAAGCCGAGCTCGCCCGACGCGGAGTCGGAGCAGGTGAAGCCGGCGAGCGCACCGGTGCCGCACGCGTCGGGGGTCGACGTGGCGTTGCCGGGCGCGAAGTACTGCGCGCTGCCCGCGACGTATCGGGTCTCGACGGGCTGGCCCGCCGTGTTCGTCAGCGTGCCGCGGTCGGCGAGGGTCGCGTTCGACACCGTCGTGCGCGCGGGAATCGTGACCGAGTACTCGAACGTCGCGTATTCGCCCTGCACGATGGCGCCGGCCGCGTTGTTCGGGTCGCTGACGCCGGGCGTGCTCGGTGAGATCTCGGTGGAGACGAGGGTCTTCGCCACCGCGGCGTCGGGAAGGTGGATCTCGGCCGCGTCGTACGTATCGGCATCGCCGAAGCCGACCTCGTCGGCGGCCGGGGTGCGGTTCGTGAGCAGCTGACCGCCGCTCTCCTGCTGGGGCACGACGGTCGTCGGCTCCGCTGAGGATCCGGGGTGCGGGATGTCGTAGCTCACGATGCCCGCCGTGTTCTCGTAGCTCTGCGCCAGCTGGGCCGCGGCTCCGCCGGAGCCGTCCGGAACGTTCAGCGCGTATCCGAGCGTGAATCCGCGCGTCACTGCGTCGGTCGTGCCGGTAGCGGGCGACGAGCCCGGAACCTCGCTCGAGATGGTCCAGATCACGACGGATCGGCCGGCGTACTCCGCGCTGAGCTGCGGCCCGTCGCTCGGCACCGCGTCGACGGCGGTCGCCGTGAAGTCGTCGGCGTCGAGCGGCGTCTCCGGGCTGCCCGGCATGCCGCCGTCGTAGAGGCTGGCCGTGAAGCTGCCGGTCGCGATGTCGGCCGCCGTCACCCCCTCGGGCAGCACGTCCCAGATCTGGTAGCCGCTCGTCGTGTTCTGCGGAGCGGTGACGTCGATGCGGTACGTGACCGTGTCGCCCTGTGCGACGGTCTCCCCGCTGCCGCCCTCGCCGAAGGCGCGGTTCGCGCTGCCGCCGGCGTGCGTGTTGGTCTCGATGCCCTTCTGCAGCGTCGCGCCCCAGTCGAGGTCGATCGTCGCGTCCGACCGGCGGAAGGCGAGTTCTCCGTCGACGTTCACCTGCTGGTACTTGGCGTGGTTCGCCGGGCTGTCGAGATCGTCGGCGGAGGCGGACTGCGCCGTGACGACGCCCTCGATGAACACCGTGAGGGAGCTCCCGAGCGGCATGAAGCGGAAGTCGCCGCGCTGCTCGCCGAGATCCCAGGAGAGGCGCGAGCCGTCGACCGCGGGTTCGGGGATGTACGCGAGCGGGAATCCGGCGTCGGTGCGCGACTGCGGGGCGGCGGTGTCGGCGGCGTCGGCCATGCCGGTGAACGCGTACTTCGCCTGGACGAAGTCGACGCCGGCCGGCAGGTAGTCGTCGAGCACCGGGTTGCGGGTCTCGGCGCCCTCGGTGAAGGGCACCTGGATGCGGTACCAGACCCGGTCGCCGGGCGAGAACGGAGCCGAGGCCCGCTTCTCCCAGGCTGCGGGATCGGCGACGCCCTCGTCGAGGGTGCGGCCGCGGGCGAGCACCTCCTTCTCGATGTTCGTGAAGTGCGACGTGATGGTCGCCTGCGAGTCGTCGAGCGGGTGGCGCTCGTCGCCGACGCGCTCCAGCAGAGCCGGGTCGGCCGCGATCGCCGCGATGGGCGAGGTCGTGCCGGTGATCGAGACGCGGTTCGTGAGGCGGTCGCCCGAGCTGGTGTTGCCCTTCGCCCCGGTGTAGTTCGGGCGCTGCATGAGGGTGTACCGCACCTCGGCCGAGGTGTTGGCCGCGAGTGCGTCGACCGCGAACACGACGGTGAACTCGCCGGTGGCGGAGTCGAACTCGATCGATTCGACGGTGGCCGCGTCGACGGCGGCGCCGGTTTCGGCGCTCGGGTAGTTGCAGGCGGATCCGCGAGTCACTGCCTGGCTCCAGGCGGCGGCGTCTGCGTAGGCGCCCGCCGCTTCGCCGTTCACGATGCTGAGCCGCGGTGCCGGCGACTGCTCGGGGAAGGCCGGGCACAGTCCGTTCGGGATCACGTCGGTGAGCCGCACGTCGCGCGCATCCACGTACTCGCTCGCGCGCACCTGCAGCGTGTAGTTCGCCAGCGCTCCCGTGGTGAAGGCGTCCTCCTGCACGCGCTTGATGACGTGCAGGTCGACCGCGTCGACGGTCTCGGTGTCGGTGTCGGACGTGGTGCGCAGGGCGTCGTCGTCGTCGAGCACCGGCCCCGTGAAGGCGCCCGAGGCGGTGGCGGCGTTCGTCAGCGCCTGCGCGCCCGCCGGGGCGGCGGCGTCCGCGCTGCCGTGACGCGTCGAGGGGCCCGTGTTGTTGCCGAGGTTCGCGCCCTGCAGCCCCGAGGCGGCGTCGGGCGCGGCCCCCTCCCACAGCGCGTTCTCGAACAGCGGCACCGCTGCGTAGTACTTGAGCTCCACCGAGCCCGAGGTGCCCGCCGATGCGGGGAACGACTGGGCCGTGCCGCCCGCGAGGTCGTTCAGCGTCCACGTGACCTTGGTGTAGACGCCCGCCCCGGCGAGTCCGAGCGCATCCGCCTCGGCGCCGGAGAGCGCAACGGTCTCCACGCGCTCGGCCGCGGCGGAGGCGAGGGGGCTCAGCGCGGGCATGCGCCGCGGCTGCCCGTCGACGGTGTACTCGCCTGTTCCTGCCGTCGTGTTGTCTCCGCCCGCGAGCCCGAGGTATTCGAGCCCCGCCGGGAGGTAATCGGTGACCGTCACTCCCGAGGTCGGGGCCTCGCCCGTGTTCTGGACTCGGATCGTGTAGACAGTGGGGTGATCGTGCACGCCCCGCAGCAGCTCGCGCTCGGGGCTCGGCTCGGATTTGGTGACGCGCAGCGCCCGCACGTCGGGCTGCGCGAAGTCGGCGTCGACGCCGGGCTTGGACGTGTGATCCGCGGTCTTCGCCTTGCTCTCCGAGCCGTCGAAGGCGGGCAGGCGCGACGGATCATCGCTCGTGTACGCCGTCGCGTTGAAGGTGATGGTGCTGCCGACGGGGTACGCGGCGGCGTCGGGGCGCACCGTCACGTTGAGCGGCACCGTGCCGCCCTGCGGCAGGTCGTCGATGTTCGCCCACACCCACAGCTGCTGGCCGGCGGGTACCGCGCACCGGTTCGCGGGCCCGGCCGGGTCGAGCTCGGAGGCGGGGATCAGGCCGCTCGCGGCGCAGCTCTCGGCGGTCGCCGCAGCGGTGCGCGACTCGTTCGGCAGCACCGAGAGCGGGCCGTAGACCTGCGTCGGCTGCTGCGATCCTCCGCCCGCGACGAACGAGACCGACTCGGGCAGCAGCGCCGAGACGCCGAGGTTGAACTGCTTGCCGCCGTCGGTGTTCGCGACCTCCACGGTGAACGACGCGTCCTCGCCGGCGAGGATGAAGTTCTTCGCACCGGCTCCCGCGCTCTCGACCGTCACCTTCGGCGCCCACTCGGCGGCGACCGCCTGCTGCGCGCCGACGCCGACGGCGACGAGTGATCCCGCGACGATCGCGCCTGTCGCGATGCTCGCGATCAGAGAACGAACGCGGCTCCGCCGAGCGCCCACGACTGCTGTCACCATCTTGTCCACTTTTCCCTTGCGCGCACCAGGGCGCCCCGCCCGACGAAGTTCGAGGCGACGCTCGGTGCACAGTTCGCGCGTCGCCCGGCGGTGCGGGCACACGGCCCCCCACCACAAACTCGTTCAGCTAACCAGAACGCGAGCGGCCCGCAGCTCGCTTTCGCGCAACTTCACCCGCGTTTTCACCCGCCGCCGTGTCGTTGCCCGAGCGGTGCGGGTGCGGCGCGGGTGCGACGCGATCTCGTCGCGCCCGGTTGCCCGCCGAGCGTTACACTCGCTGGGTGCCCGTCGTCGCCGTTCTCGATCCGCCCGCGTGGCGCGCACGCGAGCGAGCGCACGCCGAGCGGGCGCACGCGCTGACCGCCGCGCACCGCGATCGGCGGCTGCGAGGCGAGCGCCACCCGGTCGAGGACTTCCTCTGGACCTACTACTCCGTGAAGCCGTCGGAGCTCGCGCGGTGGCACCCGGGGGCAGCGGTGCGGCTCGCTGGCGCGTCGGATCGCGCTGCGTGGAAGCACTACCGCGCAGCGGGCGGCGGCGACGCTTCGGTCGCCGGCGGCGGCGATGCTTCGGTCGCCGCCGAGCTCGACCTGCGCGCCTTCTTCGAGCGGCGCGGCGGCACCGTCGACTACGTCGAGCGACTGCTCGAGGCGACGCTCTCCCGTCCGCCCCGCTTCGGCTGCTTCGGCCTGCACGAGTGGGCGATGGTGTATCGCCTGACGCCCGAGCAGGTGCGCCATGCGATGCTACCCCTCCGCATCGGCCACGAGGCCACCGACCGGGTGGTCGAGTCCCACCCGATCAGCTGCTCCCACTTCGACGCCTATCGCTTCTTCACCGCCGATGCGGCGCCCCTCAACGAGCTCCGGCCGACACGCGAGACGCAGCCCGAGACCGAGCAGTCTGGGTGCCTGCACGCGGGCATGGACGTCTACAAGTGGGCGGCCAAGCTCGGGCCGATCATCCCGGGCGAGCTGCTGCTCGACGCCTTCGTGCTGGCGCGCGACATCCGGGAGGTCGACATGCGCGCGTCACCGTACGACGTCAGCGCGTACGCGGGGGCCGATGGACGGCCGCTCGCGGCCGTCGCGATCGAGACCGCCGCCGGCAAGCGGGAGTACGCGCACCTGCAGCGCGGCTTCGCGGCGCGCGGCGATGCGCTCCGCCGGCGCGTGCTCGACGCGATCGCGCTGGCCCGCGCCGCCGCTCCCGGTGCGAGCGGGGTCACTTCTCGTGCGTGTCGCCCGTCCGACACGCACGAGAAGTGACCCCGCTTCAGGGGACGGAGCCGGACGGAGCCGAGCGGAGCCGGGCGGAGCCGAGCGGAGCCGAGCGGAGCCGGACGGAGCCGAGCGGCGGTCAGAAGAGCGTCGGCGCCGGATCGCCCGGCGCCGACTGAGCGGCGGCCGACCGCGCAGCGGAGTTCTGCGCCAGGGTGCGGGTGCGCGACGTGCCCGAGCGGTCGAGCCCGTACCGCGCGATGAGCGGGCGGATGCGCGCGGCGAGCTCCGTGCGGTACGCCTGCGGTGCACGGCTCGAGGCGCCGGGGAACAGGGAGCGGTAGCGCGGCAGCAGCTCGGGGTGCTCGCGCTCGAGCCAGGCGAGGAACCAGGGCTTCACGTGCGATCTGAGGTGCAGCGCCCCGTAGACGACGGAGCGCGCTCCCGCATCGCGGATGTCGCGGAGCAGCCGGTCGAGCTGATCCGGGCCGTCGGTGAGACCGGGCAGCACCGGCATCAGGAAGACGTCGGCCGCGAGCCCCGAATCGCGGGCGGCGGCGATCGTGTCCAGCCGCGCGCGCGTGGTCGGGGTGCCCGGCTCGATCGACTGCTGCAGCTCGGGGTCGCCCACCGCGATCGACATGGCGAGCTCGACCGGCACCCGCTCCCCCGCCTCGGCGAGCAGCGGCAGGTCCCGCCTGAGCAGCGTGCCCTTCGTCAGGATCGACATCGGCGTGCCGCTGCGGGCCAGCGCCGTGATGATGCCCGGCATGAGGCGGTAGCGCCCCTCCGCGCGCTGATAGGGGTCGGTGTTGGTGCCGAGGGCGACGCACTCCCGCGCCCAGCTGGGCCGCGCGAGCTCCCGCCCGAGCACCTCGGCCACGTTCACCTTGACGACGATCTGCGCGTCGAAGTCCTTCCCCGTGTCGAATTCGAGGTAGCGGTGCGAGCCGCGGGCGAAGCAGTACACGCAGGCGTGCGAGCAGCCCCGGTACGGGTTGATCGTCCACGAGAACGGCATCGACGAATCGCCGTGCACCCGATTGAGGGCGCTCTTCGCCAGCACCTCGTGGAACGCCATCCCCGCGTACTCCGGCGAGCGCACGGTGCGCAGGTGCCCCGGCACCGCCGCGATCCGCGCCGCGTCCAGCCCCGGGAGCACCCCGTCCTCCGGCGCCGCCATCGTCTGCCCGCTCCACCTCATGCGACCATTCGAACATATGTTCGAATGGATTGCAACGCGGTATCTCGTGCTATCCCGCGCGCCACTGCGTCGGCGAGCACCCGTACGCCCGCGTGAAGGCGCGGATGAAGGCGGCCGAATCGGAGTAGCCCGCCTCCCCGGCGATCGCCCGCACCGTCAAGCCGCTGGCCGCTCGCGACTCCAGCAGTTCCGCCGCGCGGTTCAGCCGGACGCGGCGCAGGTACGCCGCCGGCGAATCGGATGCGCCGGCGAAGATCGCGTGCACCTGGCGCACGGAGAGGAAGTGGTGCGCGGCCAGCCGCTCGACGGTGACACCGGGGTCGCCGCAGTGGTCGCGCAGCCACCGCTGCAGCACCGCCAGCCGGGCCCGCCGATCCGCCTCGGGCGCCGCATCCCTCGTCAGCGCGCGCATCACCACGGCCAGGGTGTCGCTCACCGCGCGCGCGATGCCGGATCCCGCGTGCGCGTCGAGCGAGAGCTGGCTCGACTGCAGGCTGAACAGCAGCGCGCGCAGCGCCGCCTGCCCGGGCACCGAGGCCCCGGTCGCCCGGGCCACCGACTCCCCGATCGCGCGATCGGAAAGCCCGAGCGACTCCCGCGTGAGCTGCAGCACGATGAGATCCTGGCCGCGCGTCGGCACCGACATGCGGTACGGCTCCCCGGCGTCGACCAACGCGATCGACCCGGCGCCGAGGCGCGCACCCCGCCCCCGCTGCGACAGCGTCCACGCACCCCGCAACTGCATCATGACGAGCAGATGATCGGTGGCGTCGGCCTCGACCAGCGCGCGCGGCCGCTCCGCCTCGTGCGCGTCGAACGAGACCCGGCTCACCCACATCGACGGCGAGATGCGGCGCTGCGCGATGCGCGCCGCGAAGCGCGACCCGTCGCCGCGGCAGTGGAGCGGCACGAACATGCGGCTGGCGACGCGCTGCCACGCCTCGACTCCTCGAACACTCAACAGCTCCATTGGCATCCCCCGGCGCCTCGATACAGCTCGGTGCAACCCGTCGTCCCGCACCGGGTCGACGCCGAGCCACCCGCGCAGATACGGCCAATGCTCGTGCAGAGGCGGCACATGCCGACCGGAGTCCGGTGCCCTACCGTGGTGCTACCGGTGATGCTACACGGTACCGAGCGGCGCAGCGCAGCGCCCCGTCAGAATGGAGTCTCCATGTCAGGCAACCGAATCGTCGTCTACAAGGGTCCGGGCGAAGTCGCCGTCGAGCACTTCGACTATCCGACGCTCGAACTGCCGCAGGAGGTGGCCGAGGGCCTCGGGATCAAGCGATCCGCGCCCCACGCCGTCATCCTAAAGCTGGTCACCACCAACATCTGCGGCAGCGACCAGCACATGGTGCGCGGTCGCACCACGGCCCCCATCGGTCAGACGCTCGGGCACGAGATCACCGGCGAGATCGTGGAGGTCGGCGACGACGTGCTCTTCCATCGAGTCGGCGACATCTGCTCCGTGCCCTTCAACATCGCGTGCGGCCGCTGCCGCATGTGCAACGAGGGCCAGACCGGCATCTGCCTGAACGTCAACCCGGCGCGGGCCGGCGCGGCGTACGGGTACGTCGACATGGGCGGCTGGCTCGGCGGGCAGGCCGAGTACGTCATGATCCCCTACGCCGACTTCAACCTGCTCAAGTTCCCCGACCGCGACGAGGCGCTCGAGAAGATCCTCGACCTGACGATGCTCTCCGACATCTTCCCCACCGGCTACCACGGCGCCGTCTCCGCGGGCGTCACCACCGGATCCACCGTCTACGTCGCCGGCGCCGGCCCCGTCGGGCTCGCCGCGGCGTACTCGGCGCAGCTGCTCGGCGCCGCGACCGTGATCGTGGGCGACATGAACGCCGACCGGCTGCGGCAGGCCGAGAGCTTCGGCTGCGCCGCCGCCGACCTGTCGAAGGGGGACGCCCTCGCAGACATCATCGCCGACATCGTGGGCGAACCCGAGGTCGATGCCGCGGTCGACGCGGTCGGCTTCGAGGCGCGCGGGCACGGGCACGGCGCGGCCGAGGCGCCCGCGACGGTGCTGAACGACGTGATGAACGTCGCCCGGGCGGGCGCATCGCTCGGCATTCCCGGGCTGTACGTGACGGGCGACCCCGGTGCCGTCGACGAGGCGGCGAAGCACGGTCAGATCGGCGTGCGCCTCGGCCTCGGCTGGGCGAAGTCGCACCGCTTCGTCACCGGCCAGTGCCCGGTGAAGAAGTACAACCGGCAGCTGATGAATCTGATCCTCGCGGATCGCGCCCACATCGCGCAGGCGGTGGGCGCCACCACCATCGGTCTCGACGAGGCGGCCGAGGGGTACGCGCAGTTCGATGCGGGCGCCGCGCAGAAGTTCGTGATCGACCCGCACGGCATGGTGTCGTGATGCTCCCGCTCGAGGGGTGACCCCGGGGCGTCGCCGGGCTCGCGGTTCGCCGCGCGCCCGGCGACGCGTGCGCCTGGCGCCGGTTACGCCTTGTGCTCGTCGGCGATCTGCGTGTGGTGCTGAATCACCTCGGCGACGACGAAGTTGAACCACTTCTCCGCGAACTCGGGGTCGAGGTGCGCCTCCTCGGCGAGGGTGCGCAGTCGATCGATCTGACGGGCCTCGCGCGCGGGATCAGCAGCGGGCATCTCATGCTCCGCCTTCAACCGCCCGACCTCCTGCGTACAGCGGAACCGCTCGGCGAGCATGTGCACCAGTGCCGCATCGATGTTGTCGATGCTCGACCGCAGCCGATCGAGGCGTTCGAGGGGCGTCGGCTCGCTCATGCGCGATCCTCCGCTCAACCCAGCAGGTCGTGCAGCACCACGACCTGCTCGCGCTCGGGGCCCACGCCGACAGCCGAGATGCGCGATCCGCTCATCCCTTCGAGGGCGACGATGTAGTCCTGGGCGTTCTTCGGCAGATCCTCGAAGCGGCGCGCCCCCGAGATGTCTTCGTTCCACCCGGGGAACTCTTCGTAGATCGGCTTCGCGTGGTGGAAGTCGCTCTGGTTGACCGGCATCTCGTCGTGCCGCACGCCGTTGACGTCGTAGGCGACGCAGACGGGAATCGTTTCGAGGCCCGAGAGCACGTCGAGCTTGGTGAGCACGAAGTCGGTGACGCCGTTGATGCGGGCGGCGTAGCGGGCCATCGGCGCGTCGTACCAGCCGCACCGGCGCGGCCGCCCGGTGGTGGTGCCGAACTCGAAGCCCTGCTTGCGCAGGTACTCGCCCGACTCGTCGAAGAGCTCGGTCGGGAACGGGCCGGCGCCCACGCGCGTGGTGTACGCCTTGATGACGGAGATCACGCGGTCGAGTGCGTGGGGCGGCAGCCCCGAGCCGGTGCTCGCACCGCCCGCCGTCGCGTTCGACGAGGTGACGAACGGGTAGGTGCCGTGATCGATGTCGAGCATCGTGGCCTGGCCGGCTTCGAAGAGCACGGTCTTCTCCGCCTGCATCGCCTCGTGCAGCAGCAGCCCCGTGTCGCACACCATCGGCTCGAGCATCTCGCGGTAGCCGAGCAGGTCTTCCACGACCTCGTCGGCCGAGATGGCGCGACGGTTGTAGATCTTGACGAGCACCTGGTTCTTGAAGTCGAGCGCCGCCTCCACCTTCTGACGCAGGATGCCCTCGTCGAAGATGTCTTGGATGCGGATGCCGACGCGGTTGATCTTGTCGGCGTAGGCGGGGCCGATGCCCCGGCCCGTGGTGCCGATCTGGCGCTTGCCGAGGAACCGCTCCGTCACCTTGTCGAGCGTGCGGTGGTACGCCGTGATGACGTGGGCGTTCGCGCTCACCTTGAGGCGCGAGACGTCGACGCCGCGGCCGCCGAGCGCCTCCAGCTCGCCGCGCAGCACTTCGAGATCGACGACGACGCCGTTCGAGATCACGGGGGTGACGCCGGGCGTGAGAATGCCGGAGGGCAGCAGGTGCAGCGCGTACTTCTCGGACCCCACCACGACGGTGTGGCCGGCGTTGTTGCCGCCGTTGAACTTGACGACGTAGTCGACGCGGCTGCCGAGGAGGTCGGTCGCCCGACCCTTTCCCTCATCGCCCCACTGGGCACCGGTGATGAGCACTGCGGGCATTTCAGCCCCTTCCTTCGACAACGGCACGTACCGGGTCAGTCTAGCGAAGGGCGGCGGCCTCCCGGCGGGCGGGCTGTCGACGCGAGGCGCGACGCGCAAGGCGCAGCCGCGCGACGCGACCGCGGTGCGTCAGCGGCTCGCCCTCAGCGGCTCGCCTCGATCGCGGCGATCGCCTGCGGGTCGGCGCCGCCGAGGAACTCGGTGAGCCGATCCACCTCGTTCGTCTCGCCGATGCGCGCGGCGGCGCGGCGCAGCGCGAAGAGCGCGCGCAGCACGCCGCGGTTCGGCTCGTGCGACCAGGGCACCGGGCCCGCACCGCGCCAGCCGGCCTTCCGCAGCGCGTCGAGACCGCGGTGGTACCCCACGCGGGCGAAGGCGTAGGCCTCGATCTCGCGGCCCTCGGCGTCGGCGGCGTCGGCGAGCAGCGCCCAGACGAGGGGCGACTCCGGATGCTCGCGCACGACGGACTCGAGGTCTCGCGACGAGGCGAGCGCCTGCGACACCGCAGCGTCTTCGGGCAGGAGCGTGGGTTCGGGTTCGAGCAGGTTCGCGCCGATCATCAGGTCAGTGTATCGGTGGCCCGGCGGCGCTCAGCGGTAGTTGACGAACTGCAGGGCGACCTCGATGTCGGCGCCCTTGAGCAGCGCCATCGTCGCCTGCAGGTCGTCGCGGCTCTTCGACGAGACGCGCAGTTCGTCGCCCTGGATCTGCGACTTCACGCCCTTCGGGCCCTCGTCGCGGATCAACTTGTTGAGCTTCTTCGCCGTCGCCTGGTCGATGCCCTCCTTCAGCTGAGCGTCGATGCGGTACTCCTTGCCGCTCGCGTACGGCTCGCCCGTGTCGAGCGCCTTGAGCGACAGCCCGCGCTTGATGAACTTGGAGTGCAGCACGTCGAGCACGGCGTTCGCGCGCTCCTCGGTGTTCGCCTTGATCTGGATCTTCTCGCCGGAGAGCGAGACGTCGGCGCCGACGCCCTTGAAGTCGTAGCGCTGCTCGACCTCCTTGCGGGCCTGGTTCACCGCGTTCTCGACCTCCATCGCGTCGATCTTGCTCACCACGTCAAACGAAGAATCAGCCATGCGCCCAGCGTACCCGAGCGGAGCCGCGGCACCCTCCGGAGCGGGGTCGTTTCGGGAGCGTGTCGGCGTCCCGGCACCCGGCGACACCCTCCGCAACCGACCCCGCTGCGCAGACGACCGCAGACGACCGCAGACAACCGCAGACAACCGCCTCGCGGATCAACACAATCCGTGATGACAGACATTCAGCAACTGAATGATTTGATAGGCTGTCGGGGTTCCGGGGAACCGAAGCGCACGCCGGCCGGGTCGGCCGAGCCGCACCGCTCGCGCGATCCCCGCCGCCCCTCTCGAAAGGACTCATCACCGTGTCTGCACCTCAGGCCGCCCCGAAGCGGGCGCACCGGCTCCCGCGCTGGATGACGTCGTTCGGCTGGCAGATCCTCGCCGCACTCGTCATCGGCCTCGTGCTCGGCGGCATCGCCATGTCGGTCGGCCCCGACGCGGCCGACAACCCGAACGGGCTGCACGCCACGCTCGCCACGATCGGCAGCAGCTACGTCTCGCTGCTCCGCGCCGCCGTGATCCCCCTGGTCTTCACCGCGATCGTGTCGAGCATCGTCGGCCTCCGCAAGGTGACGAACGCCGCCCGCCTCGCCGGCCAGACCCTCCTCTGGTTCGCGATCACCGCGCTCATCGCGGTGACCATCGGCATCGTGCTGGGCATCACGCTGCAGCCCGGCGCATCCGCGTCGCAGACCGCGCTGACGCCCGAGGCGCCCGACTCCGTCGGCACCTGGTGGAACTTCCTCACCGGCCTCGTGCCGGCGAACTTCCTCGGGCTCGGCATCTCGGGAAGCGTCGACGCGGCCAGCGGCGCGCTGTCGGCGAGCCCGAGCTTCAACGTGCTGCAGGTCATCGTGATCTCCGCCGCCGTCGGCATCGCGGCGCTGAAGATCGGCGAGAAGGCGGAGCCCTTCATCGCGCTCACCGAGTCGGCCCTCGCCATCATCCAGAAGGTCCTCTGGTGGATCATCCGCGTCGCCCCGATCGGCACCATCGGCCTCATCGGCAACGCGGTCGCCGAGTACGGCTGGAACCAGATGGGCACGCTCACCTGGTTCGTCGGCGTGCTGTACCTCGGGCTCGCCATCGTGCTCTTCGTGGTGTACCCGATTCTCGTGAAGACGCACGGCCTCTCCGTGAAGCAGTACTTCTCGGGCGTGTGGCCGGCGGTGCAGCTCGGCTTCGTGAGCCGCTCGTCGATCGGCACGCTGCCCCTCACGCAGCGCGTCACCGAGCGCAACCTCGGCGTGCCGCGCGGCTACGCGTCGTTCGCCGTGCCGCTCGGCGCGACGACCAAGATGGACGGCTGCGCCGCGATCTACCCGGCGGTCGCCGCGATCTTCATCGCGCAGTTCTTCGGCATCGACCTGACGATCGTGCAGTACCTCCTGATCGTCATCGTCTCGGTGGTCGGCTCGGCCGCGACCGCGGGCACGACCGGCGCGACCGTCATGCTGACGCTCACGCTGTCGACGCTCGGACTGCCGCTCGAGGGCGTGGGGCTGCTGCTCGCGGTCGATCCGATCATCGACATGGGCCGCACCGCGGTCAACGTGGCCGGCCAGGCGCTCGTGCCCGCGCTCGTCGCGAAGCGCGAGGGCATCATCGATCTCGACCTGTACAACGCGCCGCGCCAGGGCCTCGCGTTCGACAACCGCGATGTCGAGGCGGAGCGCGCCGCCGACGCGGCCGACACGACCGACGCGACCGCCGCGACCGACGCGATCGACGACGGCATCCGCACCGGCGACGGGATCCCCGCAGCCGACGAGGCGGTCTCGCGCTGGCGCTGACCCCGGTCCGCCGCGCGAGCCGATTCCGCGGCTCCGCCGCAGTGCAGCAGAGCGCCGGAGGGGTGGTGATCCCCTCCGGCGCTCTGCTGCGCGGCTACGCCGCGGATCGCGGGCAGCTCGAGCTAGCGCACCGCCGCCCGCCGCATCGCGAACCAGGTGACGATCAGCGCCAGCGCGATCGCCGCGAGCGCCCCGACCGCGAGACCCGCGCGGGTGATGCCGCCGAGAATCTCGGGCAGCTGCGGGGCGAACACCAGCAGGAGCACGGCGAGCACGAGGCCGATGGCTGATCCGACGATCGCGGGGCCCTTCGCCCCGAAGCGCACCCAGATCGCCCCGAAGAAACCGCCGATCGTGAGGCAGCAGAGCACGCCGAGGAAGGCGGTGACCCCGAGCACCCACGGGTCTCCCGCACCGAGCAGGTACACGTCGAGCACGTACACCGACATGAACCAGTGGTCGGTGGCGAGCTCGACGCCGAGCAGTGCGACGAGCAGCAGCGCGATATAGGCGGCCTGGAGCACGTTCGCGAGCATCGTGCCGAGCACGAAGTTGCGTCGTGTGGTGCCGAGCGTCAGCGCGAAGGGGTAGGTCGTGGCGACCGCCTGCACGCCGTAGTAGATGAGGAAGCCGGGGAGCGACCACACCAGGCCGCCGTTCTGCCGGGCTCCGGCGATGTAGTCGGCGCTTCCCACCATCCCCGTCGCCCGCTGGATCGCGAGCGCGATCACGATGGAGATCACCATGACCAGGGCGACGATGACGGCGGGAACCACCACGAAGATGCCGATCTTGTTCATGTGCAGGCGCGTGACCTTCATGATGCGGTTCATGCTGCGCTCCGTTCCAGTTGCGATGCCGCGTCGTCATCGGCGGCCGTGTCGCCGAGGCCGTAGGCGGCGACGAGATCCTGCAGGGAGACCGGCGCCAGTTCGAGGCCGCCGGCTGCCGCTCGGCGCTCGGCCGTCAGCGGGGTGTCGACCACGGCGGTGGCGAGCCCGCCGATGCGTCGGCGGGAGAGGACGGGCAGGCCGGTGAGGAAGTCGTCGACCTCGGCCGCCTTGCCCGCCACCTGGAACGCGCTGCCGCGCATCGCGTCCACGTCGTCGTGCCGCACCACGCGACCCTGATCGATCACGATCACGCGCTCGAGCAGGCGATCCATCTCATCGATGAGGTGGGTGGAGAGCACGATGGTGCGGGGGTGCTCGGCGTAGTCGCGCAGCAGCTCGTCGTAGAAGATCGCGCGAGAGGTCGCGTCGAGCCCGAGGTACGGCTCGTCGAAGAACGTGATGGGCGAGCGCGATGCGAGGCCGAGCACGATGCCGAGCGCCGACAGCTGACCGCGCGAGAACTTCTTGACGATCGGCTTGCTCGGGATGCGGAAGGCGTCGATCAGGCGGTCGGCGACCTCCTGGTTCCAGTGGGGAAAGGAGAACCTGGCGGCGCGCGTGGCGAGCTTCAGGGTGTAGTCGTCGGGGTAGCGCTGGTTGTCGCGCACGAAGCACATCTGCTCGATGGTCTCGGCCCGCTCGAACGGATCGTGGCCGTCGACCGCGACGGCGCCCGAGCTGGGGCGATCCTGCGCGGTGACGAGCGACATGAAGGTGGTCTTGCCCGCGCCGTTGCGCCCGAGCAGCCCGGTGATGGTGTTCGCGTGGACCTGCACGCTGACGTCGTCGAGGGCCGTGGCACCTCGATAGCGCCGGGTGAGCCCGCGGGTCTCGATGGCGATGGGGGTCATTGTTCCGCTTCCTGTTCGATCAGTCGGATCACGTCGGTGTGGGCGAGGCCGAGCGCGCCGGCTTCGCGGAGGAGGGGGCGCACGAAGCGCTCGGTGAGCCCCTGCTGCCGTTCCCGGGCGATATGCGCTCTGGCGCCTGGGGCGACGAACATGCCGATGCCGCGCTTCTTGTAGAGGATGCCCTGGTCGACCAGCAGGCTGAGCCCCTTGCCGGCCGTCGCCGGGTTGATGCGCATGTGGGCGGCGAGCTCGTTCGTCGAGGGAACCTGCTCGTCCTCGTCGTAGACGCCGCGCAGAATCTCGTCTGAGAGGCGATCGGCGAGCTGGAGGAAGATCGGGCGGTTGTCATCGAACACTCCTCACCTCGTTTCGTTCGGGGAGTCCGTCCGGCTGGCCGCGCCGCTCGGCTTCCTTGGTTAGTTACTTCACTAATGAACCTAGGTGGTTGATGTCGCCGTGTCAAGCGCCGCTTGTGCGACATTCATCTGATGAAGTACCGTGGGGTGCGCCCGACGCCCCGCTGCGCCCGCCGCCCTCGCCGCGTCACCTCCGCCGCCTCACGAGAGAAGGATCAGCCATGGCCTCCAGCAACATCGTCGTCGCCCACGCCGACACGGGACTCATCACCGCCGAGGTCGTGCGCGCCGAACGCATCTCGCCGAACTTCGTGCGGCTCACCATCGGCGGCGACGATCTCGCGCGTTGGCGCCACCTCGGGTTCGACCAGTGGTTCAGGCTCGCGATGCCGGTCGCGGGCGACGCCACCCGCTTCGACCGCATGTCGGATCGCTTCGATACGCGCGGCTACCTGAAGTACCTTGCGCTGCCGAAAGCCACACGACCCGAGATCCGCAACTACACGGTACGGGCGTTCCGGCCGGAGGCGGCCGAGATGGACATCGACTTCGTCGTCCACGAGTCGAGCGACCCTGCGCACGCCGGCGTCGCAGCCCCCTGGGCCACCTCGCTGCCGATCGGCGACCGCGTGGCGCTCATCGACCAGGGGTGCGGATACCGGGAGGTCGCCGGCACCGACCGCGTACTGCTCGTGGGCGACGAGACCGCGCTGCCCGCGGTGCTGGGGATCCTGCGCGACCTCCCCGCTGAGAGCACGGGGCACGCGATCATCGAGGTTCCCGACGCGGCGGATCGCCAGGCCGTGACGGCTCCCGCGGGCGTCGACGTGCAGTGGATCGTTCGTCAGCCGCACGCCCGCCCGGGAGCGCAGGCGCTCGACGCCCTCCGCGCACTGCCGGAGTCGGCGGCCGACGGGCCGGTCTCCGCATTCATCGCGGGCGAGCAGCAGCTCGCCACCGGCGGCCGGCGGCACCTCGTGAACGAGCGGGGCGTCGCGAAGCACGCCGTGGACTTCTGCGGGTACTGGCGCCAGAGCTGAGCACCGGGGCGGCCGGGCGGCCGGGGAATTACACGAGTGTAATTCTGCACAGGCGCGGGTCGCGGCTGTGGATAACCTCGGGAGCTGCGCCCTCCAGTGCGGCGCACTTCCGCACTGCGACGCCGATGTGGCGCCCCCGGCGCGCGAATGACACCGGTGTAGTTATCCACAGTTCCGGATGCGATTCCTGCCGGTGCGCACCCGCGTCTAGTACTCATCGTGCGGGCTGAAGTCCTTCGGCGGGATGACACACGGACCGAAGCTGGTGAATGAGAGATCGTTCTTGCCGTCCAACGTGTTCGGGAGGAAGCTGACGTAGTAGGAGAACCCGTCGGGCGATTCGAGCACGAGGTCGGCCTGCGCCTCGTTCGTTCCATCCGCAGCCGCAACCTTCCAGTCGAGACCGCTCTTGCTCGCCGCGAAGTGCTCGAGAATCGCAGGCACATCCGCGGAGTCGGAAAGATACAAATCCATTCCCCCCGTAAGCATGCGGGTTCCGGTCTCCTCCTGGAAGTAGGGTCTTCTGCCACCCAGGTCGGTGTCGCACGACAGTCCCGCAGTTGCTTCGACCGGCCCCCACCGATCCACGATCTGCTCAGACGGAATCAGCGCCGCGAAATCCTCCAACTGCTCATTCTGGATCGTGCGCACCTCGGGAAACGTCAGCGGAGAGATCGGCTCCGGGTTCGTCGGTTCCTGCGCGACGCACCCCGACGCGATTAGGCCGGTGCAGGCGAGCACCGCAACGGCGAGCGCGCGCAAAAGGCGATGCTTCATGGCAACTCCAGTCTCGAAGGGTGGTGATGACGTGCGGCCGCTGGCGCGGGCCGCTAGTACTCGCCGTGCGGGTTGAAGTCCTTCGGCGGGATGACGCACGGGCCAAAACTGGTGAACGAAATATTGTTCTTGCCGTCCACCGTGTTCGGGTAGAACCTGACGTAGTACGAGAATCCATCGGGTGATTCCAGCACGAGGTCGGCCTGAGCGTCGTTCGTTCCATCCGCAGGCGCAACTATCCAGTCGAGACCGCTCTTGCTCGCCGCGAACTGTTCGAGAATCGCCGGCACATCTGCGGAGTCGGAGAGATACAGATCCATCCCCCCGGTGAGCATGCGGGTTCCGGTCTCCTCCTGGAAGTAGGGTTTTCTGCCTCCCAGGTCGGTGTCGCACGACATGCCCGCCGTCGCTTCGATCGGCCCCCACCGATCCACGATCTGCTCGGCCGGAATCAGCGCCGCGAACTCCTCCAACTGGTCGTTCTGGATCTTCCGAACCTCGGGGAACGTCAACGGCGAAATAGGCTCCGGATCCGTCGGTTCCTGCGCGGCGCACCCCGACGCGATCAGGCCAGTGCAGGCGAGCACCGCAACGGCGAGCGCGCGAAAAAGGCGATGCTTCATGGCAGCTCCAGTCTCGAAGGGTGGTGAGGACGAACGTGATGACGTGTGGCCGCTAGCGGGGCTACTAGTACTTTCCATGCGGGTTGAAGTCTTTCGGCGGGATGACGCATGGGCCATAACTCCTGATCGAGAGTTGATTCTGGATGCGCGTGTTCGGGCTGAATCTGATGTAGTACGAGAATCCGTCGGGTGATTCCAACACGAGGTCGGCCTGCGCCTCGTTCGTTCCATCCGCCGCGGCAACGCCCCAGTCGAGTCCGCTCTTGCTCGCCGCGAACTGATCGAGAATCGCCGCGGCGTCCGCTGAATCCGTCAGATACAGATAGATTCCCCCGGTGAGCATGCGGGTTCCGGTCGCCTCCTGGAAGTAGGGCGTGCGCCCGCCCAGGTCGGTGTCGCACGACATTCCCATCGTTGCTTCGATCGGCCCCCACCGGTCCACGATCTGCTCGGCCGGAATCAGGGCCGCGAACTCCTCCAGCTGCTCGTTCTGAATCTTCCGAACCTCGGGAAACGTCAGCGGCGAGATCGGCTCCGCGTGTGTTGGTTCCTGCGCGGCGCACCCTGAGGCGACCAGGCCGGCGCAGGCGAGCACCGCAACGGCGAGCGCGCGAAAAAGGCGATGCTTCATGGCAGCTCCAGTCTCGAAGGGTGGTGAGGACGAACGTGATGACGTGCGGCCACTGGCGCGGGCCACTAGTACTCATCGTGCGGGCTGAAGTCCTTCGGCGGGATGACACACGGACCATAACTCCTGATCGAGAGTTGATTCGCTCCGCGCAACGTGTTCGAGTTGAAGTTGACGTAGTACGAGAACCCATCGGGCGATTCGAGCACGAGGTCGGCCTGCGCCGCGTTCGTCCCATCCGCCGGGGCAACGCCCCAGTCGAGACCGGCCTTGCTCGACGCGAACTGATCGAGAATCGCCGCGACGTCCGCGGAATCCGACAAATACAGATAGATTCCCCCGGTGAGCATGCGGGTTCCGGTCTCCTCCTGGAAGTAGGGTTTCCTGCCTCCCAGGTCGGTATCGCACGACATTCCCATCGTTGCTTCGATCGGCCCCCACCGGTCCACGATCTGCTCGGCCGGAATCAGCGCCGCGAACTCTTCCAACTGGTCGTTCTGGATCGTGCGCACCTCGGGAAACGTCAGCGGAGAGATCGGCTCTGGATCCGTCGGTTCCTGCACGGCGCACCCCGACGCGATCAGGCCGGTGCAGGCGAGCAGTGCAAGTGTAATGATGCGAAGAATCTGTCGCTTCATCGTGTCTCCGGGGTCAGTTCGTCGACGAGCACATCGAGAGCGGGCAGGTTGGTTTCCGGACCATCACCCAGCCGCCCGTGTTTGTCCGGGCGGCTCTCCCCCGGGAGCGGAGACTCGGGGCGGAAGGGCGTGAAGATCTCGGGCATGCCATGGATGGTGTTGAGCCCCTCGAACTGCGGATACTCATCGAGGGCGTTCAGCAGATCGCCGTCGTACCGGATGTCGCTGTATTCGGTGCCGGAGCGAGGCGTCCACCCGTCGGGCACGTACGAGCCGCCGAGCGACACCACCTGATCGAATGCCGCGCCGTGCATCTCGGACGCGGCGACCACCGTCATGCCCGCGCTGTAGCCGACGGCAGTCTGGGGAAGATCGGAGATTCGAGCGTCGGTGCCGAGCGCACCGGCGCCGAACGCGGCGAGCTGCTCGCCTCTTCGGGCGAGACCCGCCTCATCCAGGTTGTCCGCCCACCCGATGCTCGGGAAGTCCTTGTACACGAAGACGACCGCGTCGGCGTACTGCTGCGCGAGGTGCTTCGGCACCTGCTTCGCGTCGCCGTTGGCGAAGTCTTCGAGCCGGGTGGTCGTTCCGGGAACGTACGTGATGACCTGGCTCGTGTCCGGGCCGATCTCACCCAGCATCTCGACGATGCGGTAGCGCTGCTTGTCGAGCACGACGAGCTGCACCTCTCCGTCGATCACCTGCTGCCAGTACTGCTTCTCGGCCGCGCTGATGCCGTCATCGTCGATGTACCGCTTCGCAGTCACGGCGTTCGCCTCGATGCGATCCTCGAACGGCACGCCATCGAGGTTGCCCACGAACAGCGAGTACTGCTGCTGCAACCGGTCGCGCTCGGCCTGGGACAGGCCCTTCCACCAGTCCCCGACCTGCTCAGGACTCATGAGAGCGATGGTGAGGATGTCGACCGGCGGAAGCTCCGGGGCCCGAAAGCCGACGGTCCGCGCGCCTCCCGTCGCACCGCCCGCACCGCCCGAACCGCACAGGCGGTTGAGATCAGCAGTGCAGGCGTGGATCGCGGCGGCGCACTCCGCATCGGCCCTCGTTCGCTGATGATCGAGCTCCGAGAGCCGGCGCTCGATCATGCGCAAGGAGGCATCGATCTCGTCGATGTTCTGCTGGAGCGGGTGCGCCTGCCCGACGACCGCGTCACCCCAGAAGTCGGGGTCGGCGATCCGGTTCGCGGTTCGTGCACGCTCGGACTCCGCGTCGAGCCTTCTCGACATGAACATGCGCGCCTCGAACTGCATGCTGGCGACCTGACCCGAGTACCGCTGCAGGGCCTGGCCGGCAGCCAGCCGCACATCCGCGATCTGCTGCGCGCGGGTTTCGAGCGGCCGGCATGCGGCGAGAAGCGCGGTGAGGGCGCGCGCCTCACCGGCCGCCTGCACGTGCCCGATTCCCCGTCGCAGCCACGCCATCGTCTCCTGCAATTCGTCGAGGCGCGAGATCTTCTGCGCCACCGAGGCGACCCAGTCCATCTCGCCGCGCAAGACTCTCGACCCGGCATCCATCGGTCACCTCCCGTTCCCGGCCGGCACGCTCGCCGCCACCTGGGCGTCGAGCTGAGCGAAACTCTCCTGCATCGAGCCGGCCGATCGCCCCCGCGCGGCGGCCTGCTCGCCGAAGCCCTCGGTCGCCCGAGGCAGCGCCGCGGCGAACTGGGCGAGCGCCTCCTCCACCTGCTCGGCACCGTAGTCGGCGCCGACCTGCACACTGCCGGCGAGAGCGAACGCCGCGCCGGCGTTCACGAGCGCCGAACGGGCCTCGGCGAGAGCGTCACCGGTGATCCTCAGCCGTTCAGACATCGGCCCTCCTCGGGCCCGGTCGATCGAACGGGCGACGATCTCCCCACTCGCGCGGCCTGATGACACTCTCCGACATGGTGACGCTCCTTCGCATGAGGCCGCCGACGCACGCTCCGAGTCGAGAGGCGCGCGTCAGCGGTACCGAATCCCCATGTCTGCGGCGTGCGCGCACGGGGTTGCGTTCACGCTAGGAAACCGCGCCGGCGCCGCGACGCTCTCGCACGCATTGCAGTATCGAAACGCGCGAAATGCAGTAGCGCAGCCGCTCGATTGGGTATCGGCGTGCCGCACGCGGCACCCGCGCCGGTCAGAGAATGCCGCACTCCATCGCGCGCGTCACCGCGCGCGTGCGATCCGACACCCCGAGCTTCTCGAAGGTGCGCAGCAGGTGCGTCTTCACCGTCGACTCGCCGATGAACAGCGCCGCCGCGATCTCGGGATTGCTCATCCCGGTCGCCACCAGGCGCAGAATCTCGACCTCGCGCGCCGTCAACCGCGGGCCGGGCTCCTCCCGCCGCTCGGCGCCGGAGTGCGCGCGCGCCACCAGCTGAACCGCGATCGACGGCGCGAGCACCGTCTGGCCTGCGGCCACCGCGCGAACGCCCGCCGCCAGCTCCTCCGCCGGAGCGGCCTTCACGAGGTACCCGTTCGCGCCCGCCTCGATCGCCGCGAGAATCTGATCGTCCTCCTCGTACGTCGTGAAGATCAGCACGCGGGGCGCGGGATCCGGCGCGGGATCCGCGGAGCGCGTGAGTCGCCGCGTCGCTTCGACGCCGCCCATGCCGGGCATCCGCAGATCCATGAGCACCACGTCGGGCCGCAGCGTCGCCGCGATACCAAGCGCCGTCTCGCCCGACTCCGCTTCGCCGACCACCTCGAAATCAGGCTCGGTCGCGAGCAGCCCCGCGATGCCCGCCCGCACGATCGGATGGTCGTCGACGACCA
>NZ_LDRK01000030.1 GCF_001477055.1 Leucobacter chromiiresistens | reverse complement strand
ACCCCGTGCATGATGCCCGGGGTGATGCGGGCGCGCGCCTCCTTCACCGCCGACAGCTGGGCGAGCGTGCTGCCGAACACCGCGCCGAATCCGATCAGGTGCAGAACGATGAGAATTCCCTTGACGATTTCCACACCTCGATTCTCCCGGGGCGAGCACGCCCTCGCAACGAAGGCGAGGCTTGCTCACACCAGATGAATGCGCGCGAAAATCGCAGGTCAGGCGATCAATGGAAGAAGTGGCGCTCCCCCGTGAAGTACATGGTGACGCCCGCGGCCCGCGCGGCCTCGACGACCTCGGGGTCGCGCACCGAACCGCCGGGCTGCACCACTGCGCGCACACCGGCGTCGAGCAGCACCTGCAGGCCGTCGGCGAACGGGAAGAATGCGTCGGAGGCGGCGACGGATCCGCGTGCGCGTTCCCCCGCCCGCTCGACTGCCAGACGGCACGAGTCGACGCGGTTGACCTGTCCCATGCCGACGCCCACGGAGGCGCCGCGGTTCGCGAGCAGAATGGCGTTCGACTTCACCGCGCGGCTCGCGCGCCAGGCGAATTCGAGGTCGGCGAGCGTCTCGGCGTCTGCGGGCTCGCCGGTCGCGAGCGTCCAGTCGGACGCGCTCGCGAACGTGCGGTCCGAATCCTGCAGCAGGAAGCCGCCGGAGACCTGGCGCAGCTCGACCGGGTTGGGCGTGTAGTCGGCCGGCAGCACGAGCAGGCGCACGTTCTTCTTCTGCGTGAGCACGGCGAGCGCGTCGGGTTCGAAGCCGGGCGCCACGATCACCTCGGTGAAGATCTCGGAGACGGTCTCGGCCATCGCCCGGGTGACCGTGCGGTTCGCGGCGATCACCCCGCCGAATGCGGAGACGGGGTCGCAGGCGTGCGCGAGCTCGTGCGCAGCCGCGATGGGGTCGGCGGCGTCGTCGGGGGCGACCGCGATGCCGCACGGGTTGGCGTGCTTGATGATGGCGACGGCGGGGCGCTCGTGGTCGAACGCGGCCCGCAGCGCGGCGTCGGCGTCGACGTAGTTGTTGTACGACATCTCCTTGCCGTGCAGCTGGGTGGCCTGCGCGATGCCGGAGCCCTCGTTCTCGGTGAAGAGGGCGGCGCGCTGGTGGCTGTTCTCGCCGTATCGCAGCACCGATTCGCGCAGCCCGAAGATCTCGTAGCCGACGTATCCCTCGCCGGTCTCGAAGATGCTGTCGATCGAGGCTTCGGCGGCCTCCGCCTCGGCGGCGGGGGCGTCGCTCCACTGCGCGTCCTCCTGCTCGAGGAACCAGTTCGCCACGGCGGCGTCGTACTGGGCCGTGTGCACGAAGGCCTCGGTGGCGAGCGAGCGGCGTTGAGCGAGTGTCGTGCCGCCGGATCGCAGGGCTGCGATCACCTCGTCGTAGCGCGCGGGCGAGACGACGATCGCCGCGTTGGCGTGGTTCTTCGCGCTCGCGCGCACCATCGCCGGGCCGCCGATGTCGACGTTCTCGATGACGTCGGCGGCGGGCTTGCCCGAGGCGACCGTCTCCTCGAACGGGTAGAGGTTCACGACGACCAGTTCGAAGGGGGCGAAGCCGAGGGCGTCGAGCTGCCCTCGGTGGTCGGCGAGGCGCAGGTCGGCGAGCAGGCCGGAGTGCACGGCGGGGTGCAGCGTCTTCACGCGACCGTCGAGGGCCTCGGCGAACCCGGTGACGTCGGCGACGTCGGTCACGTCGTGGCCGGCCTCGCGGATCGTGGCGGCCGTAGACCCGGTGGAGACGATTTCGACGCCGTGCTCGGCGAGCGCCGCGGCGAGGTCGAGGAGGCGGGTCTTGTCGCTGACGGAGATGAGTGCGCGTCGCACGGGCACGATGTCGCGGTGCTCGTAGAGGCTGGGGTCGTGGCTCTGGACTGCCATGCGGCGTGGCTCCTTAGGTCGGTGTTCGCTGGCCGGTGGGGGTGTTCGCTGGCGGAGTGAGAGGCGGGGGCCGGTCGGGCTGCGGGATCACGCCGCGCCGGGCAGCGCGAGGCGCCCGAGCGCGATGTCTCGCACGGTCTCGACGAGCAGCGGGCGCTCGAGCTGCTTGATGCGCTCGTGCAGATCGGCCTCCGTCTCGCCGGGCAGCACGTCGACGGCCGCCTGGCGCAGCACCGGGCCGGTGTCGACGCCCTCGTCGATGACGTGCACGGTGACTCCCGTGCGTGCGGCGCCTGCGGCGAGCGCGTCGCGCACGGCGTGGGCGCCCGGGTACTCGGGGAGCAGCGCGGGGTGGGTGTTGATGAGGTGCGGGCTGAAGGTGCGCACGAAGCCGGGCGGCAGGATGCGCATGAGGCCCGCGCTCACGACGAGCCCGCGGTCGGGGCCGGTGCCCACGTGGTGCTCCTGGATGGCGGCGGCGAGCACGGCGCCCCACTCCTCGCGCGTGGCCGAGTCGCGCGGGCGCACGACGAACGTGGGGATGCCGGCGCTTCTCGCGTGATCGAGGCCGGGCGCGTCCGTGTCCGATCCGACGCAGGCGATCTCCGCCGGAAAGTCGGGGTCCGCGGCGGCGTCGATCAGCGCTTTGAGGTTGCTGCCGCCACCGGAGATGAGAACCGCGATTTTCAGCACCGCATCAGTTTACGCGACGGCGGTGACGCGCACGGCCGAGCGGCCGCTGAGCATGCGCGAGACGGGGCACCGTTCATGGGCGGCGACGGCGAGCGCGCGCGCCTCGTCGAGCGGCACGCCGACGAACCGCAGTTGCGCGTCGCCCGAGAACTCGTAGCCGCCCGCGGTGCGCGCGTGGAGTGAGATCTCGGCACGCGCTTCGACCTCGATGCCGGGCCCGGCCACCACGCGAGCGGCGGCGTTGAGGCAGGTCGCCCACGAGAGCGCGAGCAGCTCCTCCGGGTTCGTGGCTCCCGCGCGGGCGGCGCCGGTCGGCGCGGCTACGGCGACGCGCAGCCCGTCGCCCTCGATCCAGCTCTCGCCGTCGACCCCGTCGACGTTTCGCGCCGCGGCAGTGAACAGGGCGGGCGCGCTCCCCCGCGAATCGTCGTGGTGGGTCATGCTGCTCCTCGCGTCGGGGTGGGTGCGCGGGACTTGCTCTGCCGCCCGCCAGCGCCTATCTTAGACCGAGTCTAAGTAATCCTCGTTCCTCTCCTCCTCGGGCGGTGTCTCATGAGTGCTCCGATTGCCGCACCCGCGGCGGTCGTCTTCGACCGCGTCACCCGACGGTTCGGCAGCGGCGAGGGCGCCGTCGACGCGCTCGCCGACGTCAGCCTCGACATTCCCCGCGGATCGATCTTCGGGGTGCTCGGCGAGAGCGGCGCCGGCAAGTCGACGCTGCTGCGACTCATGAACGGCCTCGATCACCCGACGAGCGGACGGGTGCTCGTCGGCGGCACCGACCTGGCATCGCTCGCGCCACGCGAGCTGCGCGCCATGCGGCACCGGATCGGCGTGGTGTTCCAGCACTTCAACCTGGTCGGCAATCTCACCGCGCGCGCCAACGTCGCCCTTCCGCTGCGACTGCAGCACCGGCGCGATCCCGAGCGGGTCGCTGCGATGCTGGAGTTCGTCGGCCTCTCCGCGCTCGCGGACCGGTACCCCGCCCAGCTCTCCGGCGGCCAGCAGCAGCGCGTGGCCATCGCGCGCGCCCTCGTCACCGGTCCCGAGCTGCTGCTCTGCGACGAGCCCACCTCCGCACTCGATACGCACACCACCGCGGAGATCCTCGATCTGCTGCAGACGACGCGCACGGAGTTCGGAACGACCATCGCGCTCGTCACCCACGAGCTCGACGCCGTGCAGGCCGTGTGCGACGCCGCCGCGGTCTTCGAGCGGGGGGTGCTGCTCGACACCGTGGCGGTGCCGCGCACCACCCGGCAGCGGGAGCAGCGCTATCTCGATCACGTGCGGTCGAGGCTCGCGTCGTGACGATCTGGAACGAGCTGCAGCGCGTCTTCGGCGAGCACGGTGCGGAGATCGCCCGCGCCATGGGCGAGACCGGCTACATGGTGCTCGCCTCGATCATCGTCGCCGCGCTCTTCGGCACACCGCTCGGCATCGTCATCTATCTCACCCGCGCGGGCGGCGTCATGCCGCGACGAGTCATCTGGACCGCGGCGAACGCGTACGTCACCATCGTGCGCTCCTTCCCGTTCCTCCTCTTCGTCGTGTTCATGATCCCCGTAACCCGGCTGGTGTTCGAGACGAGCTTCGGCACCGTCGCCGCGACCTTCCCGCTCGGCTTCGTCGCCGTGGCCATCTATGCGCGGCTGACCGAGCAGATCCTGCTCGAGCTGCCGAGCGGTCTGCTGCTCGCCGCCGAATCCATGGGCGCCGGCATCGTGCAGACCGTGTTCCGCTTCCTGCTCGTCGAGGGGCGCTCCGGTCTCGTCTACGCGTTGACGTCGGCCACCATCAGCTTCGTCTCCTACTCCACCGTGCTCGGCGTCGTCGGCGGCGGCGGCATCGGCGACTTCGCGATGCGCTACGGCTACCACCAGTACGACTTCACCCTGATGTACGTCACGATCGCACTCATCGTCGCGTGCGTCATGCTGCTGCAGAGCCTCGGCACGCGCGTCTCGCGCGCGATCGATCATCGCTGACGGCGCCGCCGGATCCCCCGACCCCTGACCACCCGCACCCCGACAGGAAGCACGCCATGCATCGCCGTCTCATGCTCACGACCACCACCGCCGCCATCGCCCTCCTCGCGCTCTCCGGCTGCGCCTCGGGTTCGAACTCGAGCGCCGGCGGCGCAGACGGGGAGGGCACCCGCACCCTCAAAGTCGCCGCCACCACGACTCCGATGACGGACGTCGTGGAAGCGGCGGCCGAAGCCATCGAAGCGCCCTACGAGATCGAGCTCGTCGAGGTCGCCGACTACGTGCAGCCCAACTCGATGCTGCAGCACGGCGAGCTCGACGCGAACTTCGTGCAGCACCCCCCGTTCATGGAGGAGTTCAACGCCGGCAACGACGCCTCGCTCGTCGTCATCGAACCGGTCTACCTCACCGTCGTCGGCATGTACTCGAGCTCGCACGCAAGCCTCGACGACATGCCCGAGGGCGGGCGCATCGTGATCCCGCAGGACACCTCGAACGCGGCGCGCGCGCTGCAGATGGTGGCGCAGGCCGGGCTCATCGAGCTCGATCCCGAGGCCGACACCTGGTCGGTCACGGTCGACGACATCACGGAGAACCCCCGGAAGCTCGAGTTCGTCGAGGTCGACATCATGCAGCTCTCCGCCGCCTACCCCGAGGCGGACGCCGTCTTCCTCCACGGCACCTTCGCCCGTCAGCTCGGGCTCACGCCCGAGGACGACGCGATCGCCACCGAGCAGGATCCCCAGTTCGCGGTGTCGCTCGTCTCGCGCGAGGACAACGCGGATTCGCCGGAGGTCGCGGCGCTCGCCGAGGCCTTCCACAGCGACGAGGTGCGCCGCGCTCTCGAGGAGGCCGACGTTCCTGTCGCGTTCTAGCGCCGAGCGCCCGCTTCTCATCCGCTGGGAATGGTGATTGACCGGCCCATCACCGTGTGTTTGACTCACTCATTATGAGAGCACGCCGCGCGCTTCGATTGCTCCTCTCCACCGGTCTGGCCGGAGGCCTGGTGCTCTCGGGCGCAGCTGCGGCTCACGCGAACCCGATACCCGATACGGGGTCCGGCTCCGGCGGGACCTCAGTGACCCTTCCCCTGCCCGAGGCCGGGCCCGCCGTGCTCGCGGATCTCTCGGCGGGCGACGTCCACACCCTCGGGCTGAGTTCCGACGGGGTGGTATACGCCTGGGGGTCGAACGGCTCGGGGCAATTGGGGAACGGTTCCAGCGCGAATTCGAGTACCCCGATCATGTCGCAGGTTCCGACCGGCCGCACATTCGCCGCTGTCTCGGCGGGGAATCACCACTCGTTGGCCCTGGGATCGGACGGGGTCCCCTACTCCTGGGGGTACAACAACGAGGGCCAGCTGGGTGATGGAACCCGCACGAATTCGAGCAGCCCACTCGCGGTCTCGGCACCTCCCGGGGTGTCGTTCACCGCGCTGGCGGCGGGTGGTGTGCACTCGCTGGGGCTGACCGCCGACGGGGTCGTCTACGCGTGGGGATCCAACGGCTCCGGCCAGCTGGGCGATGGAACGAACATCACGTCATCGGTTCCGGTGGTGGTGCAGGCTCCGCCTGGCGTGCGCTTCACCGCTATCGCTGCGGGCGACTACCACTCGTTGGGCTTGGGTTCCGACGGAGTGCTCTACGCATGGGGCTACAACAACGCCGGCCAGCTGGGTGTGGGCAGCACGACGAACTCGAACATCCCGGTCGCGGTCTCGGCGCCGCCCGGTACGACCTACACCGAGTTCGCGGCGGGCGCGGGCCATACGGTGGCGCTGGGTTCCGATGGGGCCCTCTATTCCTGGGGTTCCAACGGCTCCGGCCAGTTGGGCGACGGGACGAACACGGCCTCGAGCGTTCCGGTCGCCGTCGCCACTCCACCCGGCATCGCCTTCGTGTCCGTCACGGCGGGCGATTACCACTCGGCGGGGTCGAGCGCTGAGGGAACTCTCTTCACGTGGGGCTCCAACGGCTCCGGCCAGCTGGGGGTCGGAACGAATGCGAACTCCAATGCGCCGGTGAAGGTCGAGGCCCTGTCGGGCACTGCGGTGACGGCCATCACTGCGGGGAACGCGCATTCGGCGGTGGTCGACGCGAACGGAGTCGCACACTCCTGGGGATCCAACGGGTCCGGCCAGCTGGGCACCGGAACGACGGCAGCCTCGAACGTCCCGGTCGCGGTATCCGGGCCCGTCAGAGCGGTGCACGTCGACCGGGTGCTGTTCGGCGGCGTCGCGGGGACCGAACTCGTGTCCGGCGCCGACACGCTGACGGTGCTCACCCCTGCGAGCGGTTCCTGTGTCGTCGATGTCGTGGTGGAGTGGTCGGCCGACGGGATCCCGCAGACGCCGGTCGCGTATCCGAACGGGTTCACGTACACGCAGCTGCCGGAGGTCGCTCTACCCGACGATCAGCGCACGGCTCCCGGAGAGACCGCCGTGTTCTCCACCGCGGTCACGGGATGCACTCCCGCCGACGAGGTGTTCTGGGAGACTTCCGCTGACGGAGAGACGTGGGCGCGGGTCGCGGAAGGCACTGATGCGGCGGTATCGCCCGATGGGACGACACTGACGCTGTCGAACGTTGCGCGGAGTGCGGATGGTCGCCAGTACCGCGCGGCAGCGGGCAATATCGAAGGCGTCGGTCGGAGCGAACCCGCCATCCTGTCGGTGGCGGAGGCGAGCACGCCCCCGGAGCCTCCGGAGTCCCCGGAGTCCCCGGAGTCCCCGGAGCCCCCGGGCGACGATCCCGCCGAGCCCGGAGCGAACGAGCCGGGAGCCGCCGAGCCCGGAGCGAACGAGCCGGGTGGGGGCGGGACACCTGAACTCGCATCGACGGGCGCCGCCCTCCCCGCCGGAATCGCCGGCCTGTCTCTGGTCGGTGCGGTGGGGGGAGCGCTGCTGTGGGCGGTGGGACGCCGGCGCAGCAGGGCGTGAGCCCATTCAGAGCGAGCGCAGCCCCCGCGGCTCCGGGCGCGGCCCGATCGTGCGATCCGCGAGCTGCCAGGGGCGGTGCCGCGCGTACAGCGCCTCCTCCTGCGCCGCCCAGCGATCCCAGTGGGGCGCGTAGACGTCGCCGTCCCGATCGAGCGCCCGCCGCTTGCGCACCTCGACGTCGACCTCCAGCCACACGCTGCGCACGAGAGGATCGGCGGAGCGCCGCCCCGCGACGTCGGCGCCGGCCGCCCAGTCCCGGGCCGCGGCGAGATTCGCGGCGGTGATGGCGCCGCAGCCCTCGATCACGAGCGGCGCGCGGGGCGCGATGCGCTCCCGGGTGCCGAACTGCTCAGCGATCCAGTCGTACACCCGGTAGGCGCCGGAGCGCAGCGCGGCCGCGAGCGCCTCCGATCCCTCGGCCAGACCGTCCCAGCCCGGGTAGAGCGCCTCGACGTGCAGCACCTGGGCCGGCCTGCCTGCCGCCGCGCACGCCGAGGCGACCTGCGCGGCGAGGCGGGTCTTGCCCGACCCCGAGCGACCGTCGATGAGGAGCACATCGGCTTCGATGAGTCGCATCAGAACTCCCGCGCCCCGTCGGTGCGCCACCGCTCGGCGAGCAGCATGATCCCCGCCGTCACCGCTCCGAGCACCACCGCTCCCGCGAGCCCGGCGCCGTAGCTGCCGGGCGCTGGGTGCCCGATCAGCGCGGCCACGGCCACCGGCAGCGTCTGCTCCCCCGGCCGCACGAGGAAGGCGGTCGCACCGAACTCCCCGAGCGACGCCGCCCCGGCGAATCCGAGCGCGAGCCCCGCTGAGCGCCCGAGGAGCGGCAGGTCGATGGCGCGCAGCATCGCGAACGGACCGGCGCCGAGCGACGCCGCCGCGTCCCTGAGCTCCGGGGCGATGCCCCGCAGCACGGGCAGCAGGGTGCGCACCACGAGCGGCAGCGCCACGAGCGCCTGCGCGATCGGAATCAGCGCGGTCGAGGTGCGCAGGTCGAACCCGATGCCGAGCGGGCGGTGCATCGTGAGCAGCAGCCCGAACCCGAGCGTCACCGCCGACACCCCGAGCGGCAGCATCACCAGACCGTCGAACGCCTCGATGCCCCGGCGCAGCATCGGCGCGCGCGGCCGGCGTGAGAGCACGAGCGCGAGCAGCATCC
Source organism: Leucobacter chromiiresistens (assembly GCF_001477055.1). Taxonomy (GTDB): domain Bacteria; phylum Actinomycetota; class Actinomycetes; order Actinomycetales; family Microbacteriaceae; genus Leucobacter; species Leucobacter chromiiresistens_A. Next base: position 17,093 of record NZ_LDRK01000030.1, on the reverse strand, counting down.
CGAGCGCCATGGCGATGAGCGCCGCGACCACGGCGATCCGCAGCGATGCGACGATCGCCTCGACCACGGTTCCGTCGATCGGCAGGCCCGGCGGCGGATCCGCGAGCGCGGCGTAGTTCGCGAGCGTCCATTCGCCGTCGCGACCCGTGAACGATCGCGCCACCAGCGCTCCGAGCGGAAACGCATGGAGCAGCAGCACCGTCGCCCCGAACAGCACCAGCACCGGCGCATCGGCCCGTCTCGGCCGCTCGCCTCGACCCCGCTCCTCGCGCAGCACCACCGCCCGCTCGCCCGCGCGCCGCAGCCGCGACGACACGACGAGCGCGAGCGCCACGATCCCGAATTGGGCGATCGACAGCACCGCCGCGCCGCGCAGGTCGAGGAACTGCACGGTCAGCCGGTAGATCTCCGTCTCCACGTTCGCGAACGCCGTGCCTCCGAGAATGAGCACGACGCCGAACGACGTGGAGCAGAAGAGGAACACCAGCGCGGCGGCCGAGGCGATCGCGGGGCCGAGCGCGGGAAGGGTGACCATGCGCCAGGCCTGCGCGCGCGACGCGCCGAGCACACGCGCCGCCTGCTCCGACGTGTCGTCGAGGCGCGACCAGAACCCGCCGACCGTGCGCGCGACCACGCCGACGTTCGGAAAGGCGAGCGCGAGCACCACGGCGATGAAGCTCTGATCCCACCCCCACGACGCGAGCGGCCCGCCCGGGCCGAGCAGCGCGGAGAACGCGACGCCCACCACCACCGAGGGCAGCACGAAGGGCACGGTGAGCACCCCCTGCAACAGCGCCCTCCCTGGAAAATCGAGGCGGTACAGCGCGTACGCCGCCGGCACGCCGAGCAGCAGGGAGAGCACGGTCGCGAGCCCGGCCTGCGCGAACGTCTGCCCGATGACGCGCCACGTGCGCTCGGCGCCGAACACCTCGGGCAGGCCGCTCAGATCGAGCGATCCCCCATCGGTGAAGCCCGTCGCGACGAGCGAGAGCACCGGCCAGACGAAGAAGAGGACGAGGAATCCGAGCGGCAGCGCGGCTGCCGTCGTCCACGCCGCGACGCCCCACGGGCCGAGTGCGGCACGTGGGGCGTCGCGGCCGATCCGGCGGATGGTTACAGCCCGATCTGCTCGCTCAGCGCCTTGAGCCAGGTCTCGCGGCCCGCCTCGATCTCGCGCGAGTCGAGGTCGTGGGTCTGCCCCGCCGCCGGCGACGGCGCGAACTGCGTCCACGCCGCGGGCATCTCGACGGTGCTGTCGACCGGGTTCATGTACATCGCGTCGGGGATCGTCTGCTGGAACTCGTGCGAGACGAGGTAGTCGACCACGGCGCGGGCGCCGGCCTCGTTCTCGGCGCCCTGCAGCACTCCGGCGTACTCGACCTGCCGCGTGCAGGTGTCGAGCAGGGCGGCCGTGCTCGACGCGGTGCCCGCCTCGTCGACGGTGAACGCCGGTGACGACGCGTAGGAGACGACGATCGGTCGCGTCCCGTTCTCTCCGCCCTGCGTGAACTGTCCGTAGTAGGCGTCGCTCCACCCCTGCTCGATGCGCGCTCCGTTGTCCATGAGGCGCTGCCAGTAGTCGGCGAACCCGTCCTCGCCGAATTCTGCGACGGTGCCGACGAGGAACGACGCGCCCGTCGACGACGCGGTCGGGTCGAGCAGCACGGTGAGGTCGCGGTATTCGGGCTTCGTCAGATCGTCGTACGATTCGGGCGCGGCGAGCTGCTGATCCGAGAACCAGGCTGTGTCGATGTTGATGCACGTCGCTCCGTGGTCCACCGCGACGAGCCCCGAGTCGGGATCGCCGTCGACCGCGAACTGCTCCGCGTCGCCCGGCAGGTGCTCGGGCGTGTATTCGGCCACGACCTCGTTCTCGAGCAGACGCGAGGCGAAGATGTTGTCGACGCCGAAGAAGGCGTCCGCAATCGGCGCGCCCTTCGTGAGCACGAGCTTGTTCGTCAGCTCACCGCCGTCTCCGGCGGAGACGACCTGCACGTCGAAGCCCGTCGCGGCGCTCGCGGCCGCCGCGAAGTCCTCGTTCGGGAACGAGTCGTGCACGGCGAGCGTCACGGTGCCCGCGCCATCTCCGTTCGTCTCGTCGGCGGCGCCGGTCGCGCAGCCGGTCAGTCCGATCCCGAGCACGGCGGCAGCGGCAGTCGTGGTGAGTGCGGCACGCCGCATTCGTCGGGGTGTGAGCGTAGGCATCATCGATGCGTCCTTCCTCCGCTGGCATGAACCAGATCAGGTGAACGGTCGGAGCTCGCGTGCTCCCTCTCAGCCCCGCGCGCCGGGACTCCCGTGGATTGCCCTCTTACCCTAACGTCCGCGCCCGGGCCAGCGCCAACCCGAGCGCCGCTCGGTCTCCGGCGGCTCCTCGGCCGCTGCGTCGGTCGGCGACTCGGCATCCCACGCGAAAGCCTGGAGCAGTGCCGCCTCGTCGGTCAGCTCGTCGACGCCGGGCGCGGGTTCGGCCGTCGCGCCGGGCTGCGGATCCCCGGCCGTGCCGGGCCGCGTGCGGCCGCGCGCAGGGCGCGCCAGCTCCTCCGTCTCGAAGGACTCGGTGTCGACGGACTCGGTGTCGACGGATTCGGTGTCGACGGATTCGGCCTCGCGCGCACCGGTCTCGAACGCATCGGTCTCGAACCCGTCGGTTCCCGACGCGTCGGTCTCGAACGCGTCGGTCTCGAACGCGTCGGTCTCGAACGCATCAGTCTCGAACCCGTCGGTTCCCGACGCGCCGGAGTGCTCCACCGAGAACGGCGTCGACGCGAGCGATCCGGCGGTCACGGGCGGGGCGGCGCGATCATCGGCGTCGAGCCGCCCGGCGACCTTCCACCGCCGTGCAGCGCTCCGTCGATCCGCACCCAGCTCGAGCGCCTCGTCCACTGCGGCCTCGAAATCCACGTCGTCTTCGGGGGCCTGCGCCTCCGCAGCACCGGGCCGAGTCCCGCGCCCCCCTCCGATACCGGGGATCGCTTCCGGCATCGCGGCGCGAACCTTCGCAGCATCGAAGCGGCCGACGACCACACCGATCAGCAGCCCGCCGCCCACTTCGAGCGCGACGACGCCGCCGGTGAGCCAGGCTTCGGGCCCGTTCGAGGCGAGGCGATCCGGCCCCAGCGAACCCGTGGCGAGGGCGCTCGCACCCGCGACGCACAGCCCCACCAGCCCGGCCGCCAGCACCGTGATCGCGAGAGCGGCGGGCCAGGATGCGCGGCGCAGCGCCGGCCGGCGGGCGAAGAGCACCCCCAGCGCGAGAGCGGCCACGACGAGCGCGCCCGGGGCGAAGGCGCCCCGCTCCCCCCACCCGTCGGGGAGCACGCCGAGCATCGGCAGCGCGGGGAGCGGGCCGAGCAGCGTCTCGAACGGCGTCACCGAGCTTCCCGCCCCGATCGCGAACCCCGTGCCCGACATCCAGGCGACGCTCCACACGATCGCGATCGGCATCAGCGCGATCTGCACGAGGAACAGCGTCAGCGATCCGATGGGGTCCAACTGCAGGCTCTGCGCCAGTGCGGTCACGTCGGCGTACCCGGTCGCGACGGCGACGGCGAACGCGACGGCCGCGATGCCGAAGACGAGCGCGAGGGCCGCCCCGGCGAGGCGGAGCAGCTCGGCCGCACGGCTCGGCAGCGCTGCGCCCGATCGCACCCCGAGGTACTCGATCGCGCGGAGGGCCTGGCGCACGCTCCCCGCCCACCACGGATGCCCGTCGCGCCCCGCCCGCACGAGGAACGCCGCGGCCGAGGCGACGCCGTAGACCGATGCCGCGCTGAGCGCCGCCTGCATCGACGTCCATTCGATGAGCGGCGCGGCGAACACGGCTGCGACGAGGGCGACCGCCCCGAAGCCGACGATGCCGCCGACCACGCCCATCGCGCCGACTCCGCCGCGCCCGGCGAAGCGCCAGCCCGCCCGCAGCGCGAGCAGCACGGAGATCAGCGTGATGCCGAGCGGGGCCAGCGACAGTGTGAAGTCGAGTGCTTCGGGAGCGAGCCCCAGGCTCAGCGCGGCTTCCGCCGACACCGAGAAGTGCAGGGGAACGAAGTGCGCGAGCAGCCACACGCCGGTCACGTCCGCGGCGACCGAGGCGGGCTCCGCGGCGAGCCCGAACGTGATCACCCAGATCAGCACTGCGGGGACGGCGACGACCGCGATTCCGGCGAGCGCCACGGCGACCGCCTCGATTGCGGCGATCACCGCAGTCACCAAGGATCTCATTGCCAGAATCTTACTCCGCCCCGCACCACGAACTCCCTGCTCGCGCACCCCGCGCGATCCACACGCGCGCGCTTCTCCGTCGCCCGCCTGCGAAACACGCAGACGGGGCGGCCTCCCGAAGGAGACCGCCCCGCCGAACGACGACGCCTGGCGCCTAGAGCGCGTTGAAGGCCTCGCGCAGCAGGTTCGCCGTCTCGGTCGGCGTCTTGCCGACCTTGACGCCCGCAGCCTCGAGCGCTTCCTTCTTCGCCTGCGCGGTTCCCGCGGAGCCCGACACGATGGCGCCCGCGTGGCCCATGGTCTTGCCCTCAGGCGCGGTGAAGCCGGCGACGTAGCCGACGACCGGCTTCGTCACGTTGGCCTTGATGAACTCGGCGGCGCGCTCTTCGGCGTCGCCGCCGATCTCGCCGATCATCACGATCGCGCGCGTCTCCGGGTCCGCCTCGAATGCGGCGAGCGCGTCGATGTGCGTCGTGCCGATGACGGGGTCGCCGCCGATCCCGATGGCCGTCGAGAAGCCGAGATCGCGCAGCTCGTACATCATCTGGTAGGTGAGCGTGCCCGACTTCGACACGAGTCCGATGGGGCCCTTGCCCGTGATGGTCGCCGGGGTGATGCCGGCGAGGGCCTCGCCCGGCGTGATGATGCCGGGGCAGTTCGGGCCGATGATGCGGGTCTCGTTGCCGGTCGCCTGCGCGTGCGCCCACAGCTCCGCGGAGTCCTTCACGGGAACGCCCTCGGTGATGATGACGAGCAGCCCGATGCGCGCGTCGATGGCCTCGATGGCGGCGTCCTTGGTGAATGCGGGCGGCACGAACGCGACGGAGACGTCGGCGCCGGTGGCCTCCATCGCCTCCGCGACCGAGGCGAAGACGGGCAGTTCGACGCTGTTGCCGTCGGCGTCGACGTGCGAGACGGTCGTGCCCGCCTTGCGGGCGTTCACACCGCCGACGACGTTCGTGCCCGCCGCGAGCATGCGCGCCGTGTGCTTGGTGCCCTCGCCGCCGGTGATGCCCTGGACGATGACCTTGGAATCCTGGTTCAGGAAGATCGACATGGTGGTTCTCCTACAGTCTTTCGTCTCGGCTCAGCGGGCGTTCGCGAGTTCGGCTGCCTTGTCGGCGCCCTCGTCCATGGTGGCGGCCTGCGTCACGAGCGGGTGCGCGGCCTCGTTGAGGATCGCACGTCCCTCTTCGACGTTGTTGCCGTCGAGGCGCACCACGAGCGGCTTGTTCGCCGCATCGCCCAGCTTCTCGAGCGCCCCCACGATGCCGTTGGCGACGGCGTCGCACGCGGTGATGCCGCCGAAGACGTTGACGAAGACGGACTTCACCTGCGGGTCGCCGAGGATCACGTCGAGCCCGGCCGCCATGACCTCCGCCGATGCACCGCCTCCGATGTCGAGGAAGTTGGCGGGCTTCACGCCGCCGTGGTTCTCCCCGGCGTAGGCGACCACGTCGAGCGTCGACATGACGAGGCCCGCTCCGTTGCCGATCACGCCGACCTCGCCGTCGAGCTTCACGTAGTTGAGGTCCTGCTCCTTGGCCTTCGCCTCGAGCGGGTCCTCCGCCGACTTGTCGGCGAGCTCCGCGTGCTGCGGCTGACGGAAGTCGGCGTTCTCGTCGAGCGATACCTTGCCGTCGAGGGCGATGATGTCGCCGGCGCCGGTGAGCACGAGCGGGTTGACCTCGACGAGGGTCGCGTCTTCGCCGACGTACACCTCGTAGAGCTTCTGGAACACGGGAACCACCTTCGACACGAGCTCCTCGGGGAACTTCGCGGCGCGGGCGATCTCCTCCGCCTTCGCGGCGTCGATGCCGACGAGCGGGTCGACGGCGACGCGCGCGAGCGCCTCGGGCTTCTCGACGGCGAGCTGCTCGATCTCCATGCCGCCCTCGACCGAGGCCAGGGAGAGGTACGAGCGGTTGGCGCGGTCGAGCAGCACGGAGAAGTAGAACTCCTGGGCGATGTCTGCGCCCGCGGCCACCATGACGCGTTCGACGACGTGGCCCTTGATGTCGAGCCCGAGGATCGACTGCGCCGCCGCGAACGCCTCGTCGGGGTTCTTCGCCACCTTGACGCCGCCGGCCTTGCCGCGGCCGCCGGTCTTGACCTGGGCCTTCACGACGACCACGCCGCCGAGCTTCTCGGCCGCCGCGCGCACCTCTTCGGGGGTGTCGGCGACGATGCCGGCCAGTACCGGCACCTCGTATCGTTCGAATAGATCTCGTGCCTGGTACTCGTACAGATCCACGTACTGTCCTTCGCTTGGGAGTCGGGGTGATCCGAGGCAGAAAAATGTCTCGATGTCGAGGTAACTCGACCGGGGCTCAGCCTATCACCGCGCGATGGGCGAACCCCGACCGTTGTCCGGTTTGGCGCGGTAGAGGGCCGCGTCTGCGCGGGCGAGCACCGCGTCGAGCGCCTCTCCCGGCCGGGCCGTCGCGATCCCCCACGACCACGCGAAGTCGGAGCTCGCCCGGAGGCGCCGCAGGCGATCCTCGACCGACGCCGCATCGCTGCGGAGCACGAGGGCGAACTCGTCTCCTCCGAGCCGCGCGACGAGACCGCCGTGCCGCCCGTTCGATCCGCGCCGTCCGACGAGCTCGTTCCATGCGCTCACGCTCGCCGAGAGCGCGGCGTCGCCCGCGGTGTGGCCGCCGGCGTCGTTCACGCCCTTGAAGTCGTCGAAGTCGAGCATGGCGACCGTGACCGGCTCCCCGCGTTTGGCGGCGCGCCTGCGCACGGCCCCGGCGAGATCCTGGAGCCCCCTGCGGTTCAGAGCTCCGGTGAGGGAGTCGATGCAGGCTTCCCTGCGCAGCTGCCGCTGCACGGTGCGCGCCCCTTCGAAGCAGAACAGTGCGACGAGGATCGCGTAGACGATCATGATGCGCGGGTCTGCCACGCCGCCGCCGAGATCGGGGTTCAGGTACAGGATGACGAGCAGCCGCAGGACGCCGAACGCGATGAGCGCGCGGCCGAGAACCGCCGGGTAGAACCAGCCGATGTAGAGCGCGATGAGCGGCAGTTCGAGCAGCGCGTTGATCTCGGCGTGCACGTGGATCGAGGCGAGGAGGAAGTACGTGGACAGGGATTCGATGCCGGCGAAGACGATGAGCCCGGCCCACCGCGGGTAGCGGCTCCCGAGCGCCAGCGGCAGCACCGTGGCGATGCTGTAGAAGGTGAGCCAGAGCGAGACGGCGGAGCGGTTGAGGTGGGGGTGCGGGAGGAGGAGGTCGAAGACGAAGACGGCGGCGAGCAGCAGCGGGACCGCCGCGCTCGTGTACGAGAACGGGGTCTGCCGACGGGTGAAGCGCTCCCAGGCGTCGCGCAGCGCGGCCCGGACGCTTCTGGCGACGCGGCGCTCACGCACGGTCGACCTCCTGCTTGCTCCGCTTCTGCCGGTACAGCGCCGCGTCGGCGCGGGCCAAGAGCGTGGCGATGTCGTCGCCGGGCGTGTACTCGCTCGCACCCCAGGACCACGGGTGCGGCGACGACGCGTGCAGCCGCTCGGCGATGGCGCTCGCCTCGGTGAGCTCCGTGTCGGGGAGCAGGATCGCGAACTCGTCGCCGCCGAGTCTGCCGATGACGTCGCCGCTGCGCAGCTCCGTGCGCCACGCGGAGACCGTCGACTCGAGGGCGAGGTCGCCGGCCGCGTGGCCGCGCGCGTCGTTGATCTGCTTGAAATCGTCGAAGTCGATGGCGAGTACGCTGATCGGAGCGGATGTGCGCTGCAGGCGAGCCGCGGCGCGCTCGGCGAACGGCGCGCGGTGCAGGGCGCCGGTGAGGGCGTCCGTGGCCTCCACGCGCTTCGCCCGCCGCCAGAGGTAGTTGCCCGCGACATAGCAGAACAGCAGGCTCAGCAGCCCGTGCACGGCGACGGGCGCGCCGATCCGCCCTTCGGCGTGGAAGAGGGGGTTGGCGAACGACACGACGCCGAACACGGCGATGCTCAGCGCGATCAGGGGCCCGGCGAGACGCGGGCGGACGAACCATCCGAGGTAGAAGGCGACGATGGGGAGCTGCTGCATCGCGGAGACGACGGTCTGCGGATCGTCGGCGAGGCTCAGGAAGTAGCCCTGCGCCGCGAGGAAGATGAGCACGGCGGTGATGCCGACCCAGCGCGGCAGCCGGCGTCCCATGACGAGCGCCGTCGCTGCGCCGCTGACCGTGATCGCGAGGAGCAGCCAGTTGAGCCAGGGCTGCGTCATGTTCACGTGGAACACGAGGTCGATCACGAGAGTGAGCGACATGAGTGCACCCGCGAAGGTCACGTACCACGAGTGCGCGTCGTGCCTGCGGAGCAGCGCGGTCGCCGAGGGCATACTCCACCCCTTCCGACGTCGGGTGCAGCCCCGAATTCCCACCAGCCCGCATTCAGGGTACACATCTCTTCGCCCGCCGTACACAAGCGGACCGCTCGCGCGCTCCCGCGGAGCGGGAGCATCTTCCGTTCTCTCAGCGACGGAGAATACACTCGATCGCGCTGTGGCCGCCGCCTGCCCGCTCCCGGACAGGCGTCAGAATCGACGCAGTGGGAGAGAAGTCACGTGAGCACTACCGAGGAGAACCGCCCCGAGGGTCTGCGCGCGCGGAAACGACGGCGCACCGAGAACGCGATCGAGTCGTCGGCCGTGCATCTCGCGCTGGAGCTCGGGGTCGAGCACGTCACCGTGGATGCCATCTGCGAGCGCGCAGACATCTCCCGGAGCACGTTCTTCAACTACTTCCCCTCCCGCGACGACGCCATCGTCGGGCGCGCCATCGAGATCCCCGATGGCGAGGCCGCCTTCTCCGTGCTGGATTGCACGCCCGAGGATCTGCCGCTCGGGCTGTTCCGCCTGCTGTTCGCCGCGATCGGCCACCGCAACGTCAACGCGGATCTCGCTCGCGACCGGATGCGCCTCGTCTCCGAGCAGTACGAGGCCGGGCGTCTGATGATGATCTCCATCCTGGAGTCGGGCCACCAGCTCGGCACGGTCGCGACCGCCTGGTTGCGGGCGCGCCCGGAGCACGCGAAGCTCGATTCCCCGGAGCGCGAGTCCGCCCTGGCGCTGGCCCTCGTGCACGGGGCGATGACCGCGAAGATGACGGAGTGGACGGCCGCGAGCGGCGACGTCAGTGCCGAGGAGTCGGACTTCCTCCGCATCGTCGACGACTTCCGCGTGCTGCTCGGCTGACCGCCCGCTGCACCGTGCTACTCCTCGCCCGCCTCGACCTTCTCGATCGGCGCGAGCTTGACGAGGAGCTTGCGCTCGCCGACCGTGTCGAACACCACGTGGGCGATCCGCTTCGTGCCGACGCCGGAGACGCCGGTGACCCGACCCTCCCCGTATTCGTCGTGCCGAATGCGGTCGCCGGTCGCGAGTTCGAGATCTCCGTTATCGCGCACGGATCCCCCGACGAGGTTCGGGAAGCCCCCGCCCGAGGCCTGAGCCTCCTTGGCCAGCCGCTTGCGCTCCCGCCACTTGTCGAGCGCGGACTGCATGTTGCCGCTCGCCGGCTCGCTCACCGCGCCGGAGCCCGACCCGCCGCCCGAGAACGTGACGGCGGAATCGGTGCGGGTGCGCGACCAGGATCCGCCGCCGCTCGACCGCGGCGCGTTGAGGGCGCGCGACGCGGTGCCACCGCGGCCGGTGACCTCGCCCGGTGACTGGCGCCAGTCGATGAGGCCCTCGGGGATCTCCTGCAGGAAGCGGGACGGCATCGCGACGGAGACGTCGCCGAACGTCGCTCGGGTCGACGCGAGCGTGAGGTACAGGCGCTCGCGCGCTCGCGTGATGCCGACGTACATGAGCCGGCGCTCCTCGCTGATGCCCCCGATCTCGTCGACCGACATCTGATGCGGCAGCAGCCCCTCCTCGACACCCGTGATGAACACGGCCTTGAACTCGAGGCCCTTCGCGGTGTGCATCGTCATGAGCGAGACCGTGCCGCTGGAGTCGTCGAGATCGTCGGCCGCTGCAACGAGGCTCACCTCAGTCAGGAAGGCGAGCAGGCCGGCTCCGGGCTGCTTGACGTCGAACTCCCGGGCCACCGCGAGCAGCTCCTCGAGGTTCTCGGCGCGCGCGTCGTCCTGCGGGTCGCGCTTCGCCCGGAGCTTCTCGATCATGTCGGTCTCGTCGAGCACCAGCTTCATCACGTCGGCGACGGGTGCCGGCTTGGCGTCCTCGCCCGCGACATCCGTCGCCCCTCCGCCCACGGCCATGCGCGACGCCCGCACGAGCATCTCGCCGAGCGCGCGGACGGTGGCGCGGATCTTCGGGCCGATCGCCGTGACCTCCTCGGCGCGGAGCATCGCCTCGTGGAAGGAGACGCCCTGCGCCTCCTGGAAGTTGGCGAGGTGGGCCTCTGCCATGGCCCCCACCCCGCGCTTCGGCGCGCCGAGCAGACGCGACCACGCGATCGGGTCGTACGGGTTCGCGATGCTCGTGAGGTAGGCCATCGCGTCCTTCACTTCGGCGCGCTCGTAGAACTTCGTGCCGCCGAGCACGCGGTAGGGGATGGCGGATCTGATGAACAGCTCCTCCAGTGCGCGCGTCTGGGAGTTGGTGCGGTAGAACACGGCGATGTCGCTGTAGGCCAGCCCCGCGCGGTGCAGGTCCTCGATCTCCTCGGCGACAAAGCGGGCCTCGTCGTGCTGCGAGTAGCCGGTGAACCCGACGATGCGCTCGCCGTCTCCCTCGGAGGTCCAGAGGTGCTTCTCCTGGCGATCGAAGTTGTTGCCGATCACGGCGTTCGCGGCGGAGAGGATGTTCTGCGTCGAGCGGTAGTTCTGCTCGAGCTTCACCACCTCGGCGCCGGCGAAGTCGCGCTCGAACTCGACGATGTTGCGGATGTCGGCTCCGCGGAAGGCGTAGATGGACTGGTCGGAGTCGCCCACCACCGTGAGACTCGCGGGCGGAATGCGGCCGGAGGCGTCGAGTTCCTTCGCGCGCGCCGGCGGCACGAGCCGCTCGACCTCCTCCGGCTCGACCGGCCGGGTGAGTTCGCGGATCAGCGAGTACTGCGCGTGATTCGTGTCCTGGTACTCGTCGACGAGGATGTGGCGGAAGCGCCGCTGGTACACCGCGGCGACGTCGGGATGCGCACGGAAGAGATGCACCGTCTGCCCGATCAGGTCGTCGAAGTCGAAGGCGTTCGCGCGCTTGAGCTCCTGCTCGTACATGCGGAAGATCTCGACGAACAGCCGCTCCCGGGGATCGTTCTCGTTCATCGTCGCCGCGTGCGTCGCCGCATCGACGAGCTCGTTCTTCAGCTTCGAGATCTTCGCGCCCGAATTCGCGGGCGTGAAGCCGTAGGTATCGGCGTCCAGCTCCTTGATGATGCGCTTCAGCAGCGCGCGCGAGTCCGCCGAATCGTAGATCGTGAAGCCGGAGACGTAGCCGAAGCGCTCGGCTTCGCGGCGCAGGATGCGCACGCACGCCGAGTGGAACGTGGAGATCCACATGCCCTGCGAAGCGTCGCCCAGCAGGCCCTCGATGCGCTCGCGCATCTCGGCGGCCGCCTTATTCGTGAACGTGATGGCGAGGATCTGACTCGGCCACGCCTCGCGTTCGCGGATGAGATGCGCGATGCGGTGGGTGAGCACCCGCGTCTTCCCCGACCCGGCGCCCGCCACGATCAGCAGCGCCGGGCCGCGGGTCGTCACCGCGCGCGCCTGCGCGGGGTTGAGGCCGTCGACCAGCGGGTCGCCGCCGGCGTCGTGGGCGGCGGATCCGCCGATCGGAAGCCCGGAAGGGTCGAGAAGTTCGAAGTCGCTCATCGTGCGCCCAGTCTACGAGGCGCCCCCGACATTCGACGCGTCGACCCGTGCGTACGACGGCCGCTCCCGGATACCGGAGAATAGACATCATGTCATCCCCCGCCCCTCGGCGCCCCTCCGTGCTCGTCTTCGCCACCGGAGGAACGATCGGCATGCGCCGCACCGACAGCGGCCTCGCCCCCGACCCCGAGTTCCCCGAGATCCTCGAAGACCTCGTCGCGCGCATCTGCCTGCCGCTCGGCGTCGAGGCCCGCGTCAACCACCTCTCCCCCGCGATCGACAGCGCGAACGCCGACGCCGACACCGCCCCGAAGATCGCCCGCGCCGTTCGCGCCCGCGTGCGCACGCAGCGCCCCCGCGGCGTCGTCATCACGCACGGCACCGACACGCTGGCGTACACGGCGGCGCGGCTCGCCTTCGAGCTCGGCGACCTCGGCGTCCCGGTGGTCGTCACCGGCAGCCAGCTCGCCCACGGAGAAGCCGATACCGACGCGATCGGCAACCTGACGCTCGCCATCCGCGCCGCGGTGAAGGCGGCGCCGGGCTCGCCCGCGGCCATCGCCTTCGGCGGCGAGCTGCTCCCGGCCGTTCGCGCGACCAAGCACGACAGCATCGCGCTCGCCGCCTTCCGAGCCGAGCTTCCGCTCGCCCCGGGCGGCATCGGCGTCCCCCCGGCCCCGGCCGGGTCGGCCGACGCCGCGCCGCCCGCGCCCGCCCGCGTGCTCGCGTTCCGGTTCGTTCCGGCCGTGACCGCCGACGATCTCCGCGCATCGGCGGGCGGGCGCCCGCACGGACTCGTGCTCGAGTGCTACGGCAGCGGCAACGGCCCCATGGCTCGGCCCGGCATGCTCGGCACGCTCCGCGAGCTGTGCGCCGCGCTGCCCGTGGTCGCCGTCACCCAGTGCGCGACCGGCGGGGTCGATCTCGGCCGGTACGCGGTCGGCAGGGAGCTCGCGGCCGCCGGGGCGATCGACGGCGGCGACATGACGCTCGAGGCCGCCATGGGGAAGCTCGGCTTCCTCGTCGACCGCGGGCACGATCGCGCCGAGATCCGCGACCTCATGCTGCAGAACCTCGTCGGCGAGCGCACGGTCGCAGCCGCCTGAGCGGATCGGCGAGGCGGAGCGGATCGGCGGAGCGGATCGGCCCGGCGAGGCGGAGCGGATCGGCCCGGCGAGGCGGAGCGGATCGGCGAAGCGGAGCGGATCGGCCCGTCTCGGCGCCCCGCCGCGCCGGCTCCGCCCGGGTCAGGCCCTCTCGCCGTCGCGGATCGCGACCCCCAGGTCGGGGTGGTCGACGAAGACACCGTCGACGCCCGAGCTCGCGACCATGGAGAATTCGCCGCGCCAGTCGCCCCACTGCGCCGGCGCAGCCCCGCCGTCGCCCGGACTCCCTTCGGGCGACGCGCGGCGGAACGCCGGGTTCAGGAAGCGGTTCTCGGGGCGCAGGGTCCACGTGTACACCCGCAGCCCGCGGGCGTGCGCCCGCTCCACGAGACTCGTCGGCCCGACCGCGGCGCCGAGCGCGTCCACGCGCAGCAGGTCCGCCTTCGCGACGCTGATGCCATCGACGCGGCCGACCAGGAGGTCGAGGCCGGCGTCGCTGCGATACCACGCGTAGCTGCGGGCGGGGGCGTCGCCGACGGGCTCGTCGGCCGGCGATCCGAGCTGCTCCGCGAGGAACACGATCTCCGCACGCACCCCCGACGCCCGCAGCCGGTCGAGCACGCCGAGCTCGAACGACTCGATCACGAGCCGGTCCCGTCGATCCGCCCAGCCGCACGCGGCGAGCTCGGCGCGCAGCATCGCGGCGAGGTCGAAGCCGCGATCCGCGAAGAAGCGCGCGTGCTTCACCTCCACGACCACCCCGATCGGGCGGTCGAGGGCCGCGCTCCGCTCGTCGACGATGGCGAGCACGTCTCGCAGGCGCAGGATCCCCTCGGCGCCGTCGAACCGCGCGTTCTCGGGCCGAATACCCGGCAGACGCTCCCGACAGCCGAGCGTCGCCAGCTCCTCCCAGCTGAAGTCCTCGGTGAACCAGCCCGTCAGCCGCTCGCCGTCGACGGTCTTCGTCGTGCGCCGGTCCGCGAAGCGCGGGCGAGCGGCCACATCCGTGGTGCCCGATATCTCGTTCTCGTGCCGCACGACGAGCACCCCGTCGCGCGTCGCGACGACGTCGGGCTCGACCAGGTCCGCCCCCATCTCGCAGGCGAGGCGGTAGGCCGACGCCGTGTGCTCGGGACGGTAGCCCGACGCCCCCCGGTGACCGATGACGAGCGGGCGGCGTGCGGGGCTGACCATACCCTCAGCCTAGGCGAGGAGGGGGTCGCCGGGCACTGCACACCGTCCGGAAGTCACAGCCGATCCGAAGCGCGCCCTCGATACACTGAACCAGACCCATACGCCTGGAAAGGATCCCGACGCATGAGCAACCCCGCTCTCAGCAACAATCCCGCACTCAACGGTAAGACGCTCAGCGCGGACGAGCTGCGCCGCATCTACGATCAGCCCGCCGCGCAGACGCAGCGGCCCGGCATCGACGTTCCGGCGTCCGAGGCATCCTCCGGCGGCATCCAGCACCCGCCGGTCGCCCCGTCCGACAAGCCGATGACCTACGAGAACACGATCTCGAAGACGATTCTGCTCTTCGTCATCGTGCTCGCATTCGGCGCCATCGGCTGGCAGCTGCCGGAGCTCGCGTTCCCCGCCGCCATCGGTGGCCTCGTGCTCGGCCTCGTCAACGCCTTCAAGAAGCAGCCGAGTGTTCCGCTCATCGTGCTCTACGCCGTCTTCCAGGGCGTCTTCCTCGGCGGCATCTCGGGCGTCTTCGAGTCGCAGTGGTCGGGCATCGTCTCGCAGGCGATCATCGGCACGCTCGCCGTGTTCGCCGTCGTGCTGGTCCTGTTCCGCAGCGGGAAGGTGCGAACCAGCCCGAAGCTGAACAAGATCTTCATGGTCTCCATCTTCGGCTACCTCGCGTTCTCGCTCGTCAACGTCGTGCTCATGCTCACCGGCGTGAACGACGATCCGTGGGGCCTGCGGAGCGGCTGGCTCGGGCTCGCGATCGGCGCGTTCGCCGTGCTGCTCGCCTCCTACTCGCTCGTGATGGACTTCGAGCTCATCCAGAACGGCGTGCAGAACCGCGTGCCCGAGAAGTGGGCCTGGTCGGCCGCGTTCGGCCTCATGGTCACGCTGATCTGGCTGTACGTCGAGATCCTCCGCATCCTCGCCATCCTGCGCGGCAGCGACTGACAGGCAGTGCATAGAGACGGGCCCGGCGCTTCGGCGCCGGGCCCGTCTCTGCGTCCGCCGTCCGCGCCTCTCCCCCGGCCCGTCAAGCCCCCGCTGGCCCGCCGAACCCCTGTCGGCCTGCCGAACCCCTGGCCGAACGCCCGTCCACGAGATAGGGGTTCGGCGAGTCGACGGGGGCTCGGCGGGAGGGCAGGATCCGCCGGCGGCGCCCCGGCGACCGCCGAGCGCAGCAACGGAAAAGCCCGGCCGAAGCCGGGCTTTTCTGACGATCGCACGCGATCGCGACCGAGGCCGAGACGGCCTCGGAGCAGGCTACGAACGGTCAGAAATGACCGTTCGCTCCACGCCTACTCCCACTCGATCGTTCCCGGCGGCTTCGACGTGACGTCGAGCACCACGCGGTTGACCTCCGGCACCTGGTTCGTGATGCGGTTCGAGATGCGGGCCAGCACGTCGTACGGCACGCGCGTCCAGTCCGCCGTCATGGCGTCCTCCGACGAGACCGGGCGCAGCACGATCGGGTGACCGTAGGTGCGTCCGTCTCCCTGCACGCCCACGGAGCGCACATCGGCGAGCAGCACCACCGGGCACTGCCAGATCGTGTTGTCGAGACCCGCGATCGTCAGCTCTTCGCGCGCGATCGCGTCGGCCTCGCGCAGCACCTCGAGGCGCTCGCGGGTGACCTCGCCGACGATGCGGATGCCGAGCCCGGGGCCGGGGAACGGCTGACGCCCGACGATCGCCTCGGGGATGCCGAGTTCGCGACCGATGGCGCGCACCTCGTCCTTGAAGAGGGCGCGAAGCGGCTCGATGAGCTCGAAATCGAGATCTTCCGGCAGGCCCCCGACGTTGTGGTGCGACTTGATGTTCGCGGTGCCCGATCCGCCGCCCGACTCGACCACGTCGGGGTAGAGCGTGCCCTGCACGAGGAACTTGATGGGCTCCCCCTCGGCCTTCGCCTCGGCGACGAGATCGCGCTGCACCTGCTCGAACGCGCGGATGAACTCGCGGCCGATGATCTTGCGCTTCTGCTCCGGGTCCGTCACCCCTGCGAGGTGGCCGAGGAAGGTGTCGGCGGCCTCCACGGTGACGAGCCGCACGCCGGTCGACTGGACATAGTCCTGCTCGACCTGCTCGCGCTCGCCCTTCCGCAGCAGTCCGTGGTCGACGAACACGGCGGTCAGCTGGTCGCCGATGGCCTCGTGCACGAGCGCGGTCGAGACGGCCGAGTCGACGCCGCCGGAGAGCGCGGAGATGACGCGCGCGCTGCCGACCTGCTCGCGGATGCGCGCGATCTGCTCGGCGATGACGTTGCCCGCGTTCCAGTCGGGCTCGATGCCGGCGACGTGGTGGAGGAAGTTCTCGAGGATCCGCTGACCGTGGTCGGAGTGCTTCACCTCGGGATGCCACTGCACGCCGTAGAGGCGGCGCTCGGCGGAGCCGAAGGCGGCGACCGGGGTGACCGCGGTCTTCGCGAGCACCTCGAACCCGTCGGGGGCGGCCTGCACCGCGTCGCCGTGACTCATCCACACGTTCTGCTCGGCGGGCTGCCCGCCGAGGATGGCCCCGCCGTCGCCGACGAGCTCGGCGGCACGGTCGGCAACACCGGCGACCGAGAGTACGGCGCGACCCACGCCGAGCTCGTCGGCGACGGCGGGGCCATCCTCGGCGGGCAGCCCGCCGAGCAGAACGTGTGGATGAGTCACGGCGACGCGGTGCAGGCCGCCCCCGACGGGTTCGAGGTGCTCGCGAAGACCGCGGTCACCCCGGTCGCCGCCTTCGGCTCCGCCGAGCGCCGCCTCTACGGCGTGCAGTGGCATCCCGAGGTGAAGCACTCCGACCACGGTCAGCGGATC
>NZ_LDRK01000003.1 GCF_001477055.1 Leucobacter chromiiresistens | reverse complement strand
ACCGAACCGCACCGAACCGAACAGAGGATCCCAGATGTCGACGACGCCATCGCACTCAGCAGTCGCCTCGGGCGACGACCAGATCGCGCACTCCCTCGCCCCCCGCGCGGGCTCGCTCACACGCGCCCTGAAGCTCCGCCACCTGGTCTTCATCGGCCTCGCGTACATGGCGCCGCTCGCGGTGTTCGACATGTTCGGCATCGTCGCGGAGGCCACGAGCGGCCACGTGCCCCTCGCCTACGTCGTCGTGATGATCGCCGTGCTCTTCACCGCCTTCAGCTACTCGCGCATGGTGCGGTTCTTCCCGATCGCCGGGTCGGCGTACACGTACGCGAGGGAGGCGATCAACGCCCACCTCGGCTTCCTCGTCGGGTGGGTGGCCACCCTCGACTACCTGCTGCTGCCCATGATCAACGCGATCCTCTCGGCGATCTACATGACCGCCGTGATCCCCGGCGTACCGTTCTGGGTGTGGGTGCTGCTGACCGTCGGCATCTGCACGGCGCTGAACCTCGTCGGCGTGAAGCTCGCGGCCAGCATGAACGTGATCCTCGTCGGCATCCAGCTCGTCGTCGCCGTGGTGTTCGTCGTGCTCACGGTCGTCAACATCGCGAACGGCGCCAACGGCGCGGAGTTCACCGCTCGCCCGTTCATCTCGAGCGACGTGCAGGGCGCCGCCATCGCGGCGGGTGCGGCGATCCTGGCGCTCTCGTTCCTCGGCTTCGACGCGGTCTCGACGCTCGCCGAGGAGGCCGAGAAGCCCGAGCGCGACATCCCCCGCGCCATCTTCATCATCATCGCGGTGGCCGGCGCGTTCTTCATCACCGTCACCTACGTCATGCAGACGCTGTTCCCCGACGTGACCGAGCTCGCCGACATCGTGGGCGCGTCGCCCGAGATCGCGAAGTACATCGGGGGCGCCGCCTTCCAGGCGATCTTCGTCGGAGGCTACATGATGGCCGTGCTCGGCTGCGGCATCACGCAGCAGATGAGCGCGGCGCGTCTGCTCTACGCGATGGGGCGCGACGGCGCCCTGCCGAAGCGGCTCTTCGGCACCGTCGACCCGCGCACCGGCGTGCCCGTGGTGAACGTGCTGATCGTCGCCCTCGTCGCGCTGACCGCCCTGTTCGTCGATCTCGACCAGGCCGCATCCATGATCAACTTCGGCGCCTTCATCGCGTTCACCTTCGTGAACCTGTCGGTGATCTTCGTGTTCTTCAGGTTCCTGCAGCGGCGCACCGCGGGTGCGTGGGCGGCGTTCGTCGCCGTTCCCGCGATCGGCGTCGTCATCAACGTGTGGCTGTGGCTGAGCCTCGACCCGATCTCGATGGTCATCGGCGGCGCCTGGTTGGCGCTCGGCGTCGTCTACCTGCTCGTGCAGACGCGCGGGCTGCGCGCGCCGGCGCCCGAGCTCACGGGGCCGATCAATCTCTCGATGTACGAGTGAGGGGGTGGGGCCGCTCGTGCGGCCCCACCCCCTCGACGTCGTGCTCGGTCAGCCCGCGTAGGTGTCGACCGCGACGATCTTGACGGCGATCTCCTTGCCCGTCGGCGCCGCGTAGGTGACCTCCTCGCCGACCTTCCGCCCGAGGATGGCCGCTCCGAGCGGGCTCTCGGCGCTGTACACGTCGAGGTCGGAGCCGTTCGCCAGCTCGCGGTTGCCGAGCAGGAAGCGCTCCTCGTCGCCGAAGATCGTGGCCGTGACGACGGTGCCGATCTCGACGACCCCGCTCGCCTCCGGAGCCTCGCCGACGACGACGTGCTTCAGCAGCTCCTCCAGGTCGCGGATGCGGGCCTCCATCTTGCCCTGCTCGTCCTTCGCCGCGTGGTAGCCGCCGTTCTCCTTGAGGTCGCCCTCCTCGCGCGCCGCCTCGATGCGCGCCGCGATCTCCTTGCGGCCCGGCCCGGAGAGCTGCTCAAGCTCACCCGTGAGCCGGTCGTAAGCCTCCTGGGTCAGCCAGGTCTGGGTGGGCTCGGCCATGGACGATCCTCGTTTCGCAATCAGTGGTCTCGGATCGGCGCGCGAACGCGCCGGGAATGCAGAGAACGCCCTGAACCATCAGGGCGCCGACCCCAGGCTACCAGGGGGCGCTCGCGAGTGTCAGTTCGGCGCCGAGGGGTTGACTCGGGGACCCGGCGCGGTGCGGGCTGCGCCTCAATCGGCGGCGCGATCCTCGATCACCCAGCAGTCCCGCACCGAGGCGGCCGTCGCCGGGTTCGTCACGACGACCCGCGTCGTGACCGTGTGCGACTGCTGCTCGGTGACGGGAAGCTCGACGATCTTCCAGCCCACGGTCGCCTTCGACGTGTTCAGGGCCTCGACCGCGCACGCCACCGGCGTGTTCGGCTCCGTGGTCACCTGGAACTTCATGTCGAGACTCGTCTCGCCCTGCTTCGTGAAGCCGATGTCCTGGAAGGCGACGCGGTTCGGCTGCTGCCACCCGCTGAACAGGAGGAAGGCGATGCCCGCCGCGACGAGCAGGGCGGCGGCGATCCACGCGAAGCGCCGATCGAACGAGGCGCGTCGGCGAGTGCCGTAGCGATCCTCGAGCGACTGCGCCGTCTGCGAGTGCTGCACGGGATCGCCGGATGCGTCGACGGCCTCGGCCTGCGGCACGGCAACCTCCGATGTGCGCTGGGTAAACTGGATCTCTGTTGCCAGAGTACCGGGAAGCTCCCGGGAAGCATGTGAGAGGACCCTCATGACGCTCAGGTTGATCGCGGTGCACGCGCACCCCGACGACGAGTCCAGCAAGGGCGCCGCCACCTACGCGCACTACGTCGACTCGGGTGCCGAAGTGCTGATCGTGAGCTGCACCGGGGGAGAGCGGGGCGATCTGCTCAACGAGCTCGTCTCGCGCGATCCGAAGAGCCGGCGCGACCTCCCCGGGCTGCGCCGCGACGAGATGGCGCGCGCCCGCGAGATCATCGGGTTCGAGCACCGCTGGCTGGGGTACCAGGACTCGGGGCTGCCCGACGAGGGGGAGACCGTGCCCGAGACCTCCTTCGCGGGCATCCCGGCCGATGTCTCGGCCGAGGCGCTCGTGCGCATCGTGCGCGAGTTCCGCCCGCACGTCATGATCACGTACAACGAGCAGGGCGGCTATCCGCACCCCGACCACATCCGGTGCCACGACATCAGCCGCATCGCGTGGGAGCGCTCCGGCGACCCCGAGGCGTACCCCGAGGCGGGCGAGCCGTGGGAGATGTCGAAGCTCTACTACGAGGAGATCTTCAACGCGAAGCGCGTGAACACGATCTACCAGTGGCTCGCCGACAACGATCCGACGTCGCCCATGATCGAGCAGTTCACCGAGATCCGCGAGTGGATGACCCGCCGCCCGTATGTGGGCACCGCGAGCATCGACGTGGGCCGCTTCTTCGAGCGCCGCGACGAGGCGCTGCGGGCCCACGCCAGCCAGGTGCCGCCCGACAGCACCTTCTTCTTCTGGCCGAACGAGCTGCAGCGGCAGGCGTGGCCCTTCGAGGATTACCGCCTCGCCGCCTCCCGGGTGGCCACGAGCGAGTTCGAAGCCGATCTGTTCCAGGGAATCGAGGAGGGCGCATGAGCCTGTTGACCACGGCGGCCCGCATCGCCGAGGAGGCCGAGTTCGATCCCGACACGGTGAGCCCCGGCGTGGCCGGATTCATCGCGTTCGCGGCGCTCGGGATCGGCATCATCCTCCTCGGCTTCAACCTCGTCGGGCGGCTGCGCCGCAACAGCTACCGCGCCGAGGTGCGCGAGCAGATCGAGCAGGAGCTCGCGGCGCAGAACGGCGCGCTCGGCACGGCGGCCCCGGATCCGCAGGCGCCCGCGCAGCCGGGCGCGTCGGGTGCCGAGCCGGGCGCGTCGGGTGCCGAGCCGGGCGCGTCGGGTGCCGAGCCGGGCGCGGAGCCGCGGAGCTGAGCGCGTGACGGGTGGTGGAGCGCCGGGCGACCCCTCCGAGCAGCACGCCGACTTCGACTTCGGCGACGACGAGCGCTGGCCCGGCGAAGCGTGGGGCGCACCGCCGCCCGATGCGGCGCCGGTGACGGCGCGGGCGGCGCAGGCGGCGCGGGCGGCGCACGTCCCGCAGGCGCCCGCCGCTGGAGCGGCGGCCGCCGCCGGGCCGCACGTCGGCCGCGATCCCGGCGAGGTGCTCGCGGAGGTGTTCGGCTACGACGCCTTCCGCGGCGAGCAGGAGGAGATCATCCGGCAGGTGATCGGCGGCGGCGACGCCGTCGTGCTGATGCCGACGGGCGGCGGCAAGTCGATCTGCTATCAGATCCCGTCGCTCGTGCGCGAGGGCACGGGCGTCGTGCTCTCCCCGCTGGTGGCGCTCATGCACGACCAGGTGGCCGCGCTGCAGCTCGTGGGGGTGCGCGCCGCCGCGCTGAACTCGGCGATGTCGATCGAGGATCGCCGCGCCGTCGAGCAGGCGTACCGCGACGGGCAGCTCGACGTGCTCTACCTCGCGCCCGAGCGGCTGTCGGCGCCGGGCACGGTCGAGCTGCTCGCGCAGGGGCGCATCGCGCTGTTCGCCATCGACGAGGCGCACTGCGTCTCGCAGTGGGGGCACGACTTCCGCCCCGACTACCTGCGGCTCGGCGCGCTCGCCGAGCGCTGGCCCGACGTGCCGCGCATCGCGCTGACCGCGACCGCGACCCCCGAGACGCATCGCGAGATCACCGAGCGCCTGCACCTGCAGCGCGCGCGGCACTTCGTGTCGAGCTTCGACCGGCCGAACATCCGCTACCGCATCGAGTCGAAGCAGAACGCGCGCGCGCAGCTCGTCTCGTTCGTGAGTCGCGAGCACTCCGGCGAGGCGGGCATCGTCTACGCGCTCAGCCGCAAGCGCGTGGAGCAGACCGCGGCCGCGCTGCGCGATGCCGGCGTGGACGCCGTCGCCTACCACGCGGGGCTGCCCGCGCACGTGCGCCTCGACGCGCAGACCCGCTTCCTGCGCGAGGACGGCGTGGTGGTGGTCGCGACGATCGCCTTCGGCATGGGCATCGACAAGCCCGACGTGCGCTTCGTCGCGCACATCGATCTGCCGAAGTCGGTGGAGGGGTACTACCAGGAGACCGGCCGAGCGGGCCGCGACGGGCTGCCCTCGGAGGCCTGGCTCGCCTACGGTCTGCAGGATGTGGTGCAGCAGCGGCAGATGATCGAGTCGGGCGACGGCGATCAGGCGACGCGGGCGAGCCAGACACGGCATCTCAACGCGATGCTGGCCCTCTGCGAGGGCGTGCAGTGCCGTCGCGTCTTCCTGCTGCGCTACTTCGGGGAGGATCGGGCGGAGCCGTGCGGCAACTGCGACGTGTGCCTCACGCCGCCGCAGCTGTGGGATGCGACGGTCCCGTCGCAGATGCTGCTCTCCACGATCATCCGCACGCAGAAGGAGCGCGGCCGCACCTATGCCGCGGGGCAGCACATCGATGTCCTGCGCGGCGTGGCCTCCGATCGCACGCGGCAGATGCGGCTCGACGAGCTCTCCACGTGGGGCATCGGCACCGAGTGGTCGGTCGCGCAGTGGCGCGGCGTCGTGCGCCACCTGCTCGCCGCCGGCCTGCTCGAGGCGCAGGGCGAGTGGGGAGTGCTCGCCCCGACGGAGGCGGCGAAGCCGGTGCTGCGCGGCGAGGAGTCCGTGATGATGCGCGAGGAGGTCGTCTCGCGGGCCGCCGCCGGCGGTCGCGGTCGCGCCTCGCGCAGCGGGGGCGGGGGCGAGAAGCGCTCGGCGGCAGCGGCCGATCTGACGCCGGATCAGGCCGAGATCTTCGAGCGGCTGCGCGCGTGGCGGGCCGGCGAGGCGCGCGCACAGGGCGTGCCCGGCTACGTGGTGTTCGGCGATGCGACGCTGGCGGCGCTGGCCGTGCACGAGCCGAAGACCGACGAGGAGCTGCTCGCGATCTCCGGCATCGGGCAGGTCAAGCTGGAGCGGTACGGCGCCGCCGTGCTCGAAGCCCTGGCCGTCGGGGAGTAGTCGGCCGCGCGGAGCCGCCGGCCGAGGCGCCGCCGACCGATGCCGCCCACTCGGCGACGGTCTGCTCCCAGGGCGTCGCCGTGAGCCCCGGCTCGGTGGTGAGGCGGCCGGGCACGAGCTCGCTCGGCGCCTCCCAGAGATACCGCTGGTGCGCCATCTCGCGCATCATCGGCGATGCCGCACCCGCGAGCGCGATCGCGGCGTGCGGGATGCGCCGCGCCCGCGGCATCGGGAGCCCGAGCGCCGCCGCTGCGTCCCGGGCCATGTCGCGCTGCGAGCGCGCGGGCGGTGTCGGTGCGTTCAGCCGGGTGTCGGCGGCGGTCGCGAGTGGCACGGCGGCGATCATGGCGCGGGTGAGATCCGGGATCGCGGTGACCGCGTGCGGCGCATCCGGATCCCCGAGCAGCCACGGGGTGCGACGGGTCGCCACCGGGGTGAGGATCATGCCGAGCACCACCGAGGTCTGCGCCGCGGCGGTCGGACCGATGAGGTCGGAGGCGATCACCGAGGCGGTGTGGGCGGGGTGCGCGGCGCGGGCTTCGAGCAGTGCGGCGCGCACCTCGCCGAGCGGGGAGACCGGCGCGGGGGAGGCGTGCTCGGCGAGCGCCCGCGCCGACCGGCCGTACGCGTAGACGGACTCGGGGAAGATCACGGGGATGCCGAGTTCGGCGGCCACGTCCATGACGGCCTGCTCGCGGTGCGGCAGCTCCCGCCGCCACGCCGGCGCCGAGTACGCCGCGTGGATGCAGTGGAAGACGGCCTCGGCGCCGCGCGCCGCTGCGCGCAGGGCCGCGCGGTCGCCGGCGTCGCCGGCGTGCGTGCGTGCGCCCGCGACGGGGGCGCTGCTGCGGCGGAGCACGGTGACGGTGTGGCCCGCAGCGATGAGGTCGCGCGCCAGCTGGGTGCCGATCTGTCCGGCTCCGGTGATGAGGGTGTGCATGGTGCGTCCATTCATTCTGTGATCGGTGCTCTCTAAATTGTTCCGTGCTCACCGTAGACGCTGCGCCGGGAAAATTCAAGAGCACCGCTCACTGAATTGCCCCGTCTCGTCGCGCCTGGCACACTGAACGCATGGAACGCCCCAGACGCACGCACGCCGAGGCCCGTGCGCAGATGCGCGCGGGGATCCTGCGCCTGGGCACCGCGCAGCTCGCCGAAGTCGGGGCTGCCGGTCTCTCCGTGCGCGAGATCGCACGCGGCCTCGGCGTCGCCTCCTCCGCGATCTACCGCCACGTCGCCAACCGCGACGAACTGCTCACCCTGCTCGTCGTCGAGGCCTACACCGACCTCGCCGACGCCGTCGCTGCGCGCGCCCCCGCGACAGAGGCGCCCGCGCAGCGCCTCCGGCAGCTCGCCCGCGGCGTGCGGGAGTGGGCCGTCGCCCATCCCGAATCGTGGGCGCTGCTCTACGGCTCGCCCGTGCCCGGCTATCGCGCCCCGGCCGCGCAGACCACACCGGTCGGCACGCGCGTCATGGTGCAGTTCCTGGGCGTGCTCGCCGCAGGCGACCCCGAGGTGCGGCACTCCGCCCGCCCGCCCGTCAGCGCGGCGCTCGCCGCCGAGCTCGCGGCCGGCATCGCGGAGCTGACCGGCGACGAGGGCGCCCGACTCGCGCGGGTCGCCGCCGAGGCACCGGGCTTCGCCGCCGACGCGCTCGAATCGTGGACCGGCCTGATCGGCGTCGTCAGCGCCGAGGTGTTCGGCCAGCTCGGCAGCGACCTCGCCGCGCACGGCAGGGAACTGCTCGAGCGCTGGGCGACGACGACGGCCGAGCGCTTCGGGCTCGGGTGACGGAGCCGGGGCGGGCCGGGCTTCGGTGAGGGATTTCGCTTCGGTGAGGTCGGATCAGTCGCTTTCGCCGTACCGAGGCCGCATCGCTCACCGAGCGTGCAGGGCTGAGCCGACGCGTCTTCCGCGCATGGCACACTGAAGCGCATGGACCGCGACCGAACCGAGCACTCCCCCGGGCTGCCCGCCCCGGCCGCCGGGCTCGCGATCGTCGTGATGGGCGCCTCGGGTTCGGGGAAGAGCACGATCGCGGCGGCGCTCGCCGCAGAGCTCGGCGCTCGGTACCTCGACGCCGACGATCTCCACACGCCCGAGGCGGTCGAGCAGATGCGCCGGGGCGTGCCCCTCACCGACGAGGACCGCTGGCCGTGGCTCGAGAGGATCGGCGCCCGCGTCGCGCAGGAGACCGCCGCCGGTGCGCACCTCGTCGTCGCCTGCTCGGCGCTGCGCCGCGTCTACCGCGACCGCCTGCGCTCGGGGAGCGGCGCCGACCTGCGGTTCGTACTGCTGCAGGTGCCCCGCGAGGTGCTGATCGAGCGCGTGCGGGGCCGATCCGGGCACTTCATGCCCGCGACGCTCGTCGATTCGCAGCTCGCGACGCTCGAACCGCTCGGCGCCGACGAATCGGGGTTCGCGGTCGACGCCTCGCGCCGGGAGATCGAGGTGCTCGGTCGCATCGAGCAGGGCCTGGGTCTGTAGCGGCCGGGCCCGCTTCGCGTTCGGGATCGCTCGGCGCCCGCGCATCCCGCGCATCACGCGCACCCCGACCGCACCGCGCGCTCCCGCTGGGCGCCCCGCCGACTCCCGCCCCCTACCGCAGGAAGAACGGGTCGAGCGCGAGCAGCAGCGCCGCCGTCCAGTGGCACAGGAACGCCAAGACGGTGAGCGCATGGAAGATCTCGTGGAACCCGAAGACGCCGGGAACGGGGTTCGGCCGCTTCGTGCCGTAGATGACGGAGCCGAGCGTGTAGAGGAGGCCGCCGACCACCACGAGCACCATGGCCGCGAAGTCGGCGTGAGCGATGTCGACGATGTACATCATCGCGGCCCACCCGAGCAGCACGTAGAGCGGAACGTACAGCCAGCGCGGCGCTCCGATCCAGAACACGCGGAAGCCGATGCCGAGGAGCGCCCCCGCCCACACCAGCACGAGCAGCAGCACGCCCTTGTCGAGGGGGAGCGCGAGCAGCGCGATCGGGGTGTACGTTCCGGCGATGAGCACGAAGATGTTCGCGTGGTCGAGGCGCCGGAACACCTGCTTCGTGCTCGGCTTCCAGTTGAAGCGGTGGTACAGCGCCGAGACGCCGAAGAGCAGCATGCTCGACAGCATGTAGACCACCGACGCCCACTTCGCGACGGCGCCGTGGGCGAGCGCGATGAGCACGATCCCCGCCGCGATGGTGACGGGGAAGGTGCCCGCGTGGATCCAGCCGCGCCACTTCGGCTTCGCCTCCGCGGGCCCGGGCTGATCGTCCGAGTGGTCGATGGCGTCCTCGAGCAGGGGGAGCGAGAGCCGATCGGGATCGGGCAGCGGGCGGCCCGATGAGCGCGGGCTCTGCGACGTCATGCGTCGAGTCTACGGCCGCGCCGCGCCGCGCCCGGCATGCTGCGCGCGACTGCAGCACCGGCACCCCGTCCGCTCTCCGGGTCGAGCCGGTACACTCGGAACGTGAGTGCCCAGCCGTCGAATCCGCGCGCCGGTCTGCTCTACCGGCTGTATCAGCGTCGCCTGCGTCGAGAGATCGATCCGCGTCGGGTGCCGCAGCACATCGCCGTGATCGTCGACGGCAACCGCCGGTGGGCGAAGCAGCGGCTGCAGGAGCGCGCGGCCTTCGGCCATCGGGCCGGCGCTCGGAAGATTCCCGAGTTCCTCGGCTGGTGCGCGGAGGCGGGCGTCGGCACGGTTACGCTGTATCTGCTCTCGGCCGACAACCTGGGCGCTCGGGATCGCCAGGAGCTCGACGACCTGTTCGGCATCATCGCGGAGCTCGCGAGTCTGCTGGCCGAGCATCCGGGGTGGCGCGTGAAGCACGTCGGCACCTGCGAGGGGCTGTCGCCCGAGCTCACGGAGGCGTTGCGCGCCGCGGAGGCGGCGACGGCGGATCGCGAGGGCCTGCACATCAATCTCGCCGTCGGCTACGGGGGCCGCAGCGAGATCACCGCGGCGATGCACAGCGTGATCGCGGAGCATCAGGCGGCGGGCGGCACGATCGACACGCTCGCGGAGCGGTTGACGCCGGAGCTCATCGGCGAGCACCTGTGGACCCGGGGTCAGGCCGATCCCGATCTGGTGATCCGCACCTCGGGGGAGCAGCGGCTCTCCGACTTCATGATCTGGCAGTCGGCGCACTCCGAGTTCTACTTCGTGGAGGCGCTGTACCCGGATCTCCGCGAGGTGGATCTGCTGCGCGCGCTGCGCGACTACTCGTCTCGGCAGCGGCGGATGGGGGGCTGAACGGATGACGAACGACGCGACACCGGCGGCACCGGCACCGGCGACACCGGCACCGGCGGCGACGGCACCGCCGATGTCCGGGCTGCCCGACCTCGCGGGGCAGCGGGTGCTGATCACGGGAGCCTCGGGCGGCGTGGGGGGCGGCATCGCCCGGGTGCTCGCCGCGGCGGGCGCGCGGCTCGCCCTGCACTACCGCGGCGAGAGTCGGGCGTCGGCCGATGCCATCGGCGCGCTCGTGCGGGAGCTGCGCGGTGCGGGGGCCGAGGTCGAGGCGCTGCGCGCGGATCTCTCCGCCCCCGGGGCGGCGGCGACCCTCGTGGCTGACGCGGTCTCCGCTCTGGGCGCTCTCGACGGACTCGTGAACAACGCGGGCGTGCAGCCGGTCGCGCCGCTCGCGGAGACGACGCGCGCTGAGTGGGACGAGGTGCTCGGCACGAATCTCGGGGCGGTCTTCGAGCTCTCCCAGGCCGCGGCCGCGGTGATGGCGGGCGAGCGCGGCGGGCGCGGCGCGAACCGCTGGATCACGCACATCGCCTCGGTGGAGGCGTCGCGTCCCAGCCCGGCGCACGCCCACTACGCGGCGGCGAAGGCCGGCGTCGTGATGCACGCCCGCGCCGCGGCGCTGGAGCTCGGGCCGCTCGGGATCCGCGTCAACACCGTGTCGCCCGGGCTGGTCGACCGACCGGGGCTCGCGGACGCGTGGCCCGAGGGCGTCGCGAGCTGGACGACCCACGCCCCGCTCGGGCGTCTCGCGACGGCCGCCGACATCGGCGGCGCGTGCGCGCTGCTCGCCTCCCCGGCGGCAGCGTTCATCACCGGACAGGATCTCGCGGTCGACGGCGGCATGCTGGCCACGCCGGGCTGGTGACCCGCCCTTCCCCGATTCGAGAATGGAGCTGCCGATGAGCGACTACGAGACGGTGCTGCGCGCCGATGCGATGCTGACCCCGGAGGGGGCGATCGCCGATGCGGAGCTCGCGTTCGACGGCTCCGGCCGCATCACCTACGCCGGATCCGCCCGCCCCGATGCCGCCTCGGCGAGCGACCGCGTGGTGCACGAGCTCGCGGGGCACGTGCTCATGCCGGGGCTGGTGAACGGGCACACGCACTCGGCGATGACGCTGCTGCGCGGCGTCTCCGACGACGAGGGGTTCATGCCGTGGCTGGCGGCGGTGCAGGCGCTCGAGCAGCATCTGACGCACGACGACGTCGCGGTCGGCCTCCAGCTCGCGATGGTGGAGATGATCGAGACCGGCACGACGTCGTTCGCCGACATGTACCACTGGGATGCGGATCTGATCGAGTTGGTGCGCTCGGCGGGGATGCGCGCCCTCGTCGCACCGGCCTCGTTCGCGCCGGAGACGGTGGGGTTCCCCGGAGTGTCGCCGTGGACGGGCGCGGAGGCGACCGACCGCACGGAGGCGCTGGCGGAGCGGTACGCGGGTGACGCGCAGGTGCGGATCGCCTACGGCCCCCACGCCCCCTACACCTGCCCGCCCGAGTTTCTTCGGGACATCGCGCAGCGGGCCGTGCGACTCGGCATCCCGATTCACACGCACATCTCGGAGTCGACGGCGGAGGTCGCGCAGATCCGCGAGCGCTACGGGGCCACCCCCGCGGTGCACTTGGACGCGCTGGGGCTCTTCGACGCCGAGGTGCTCGCGGCCCACTGCGTGCACCTCACCGACGGCGAGATCGAGCTGTTCGCGCGCACGGGCACGGCGGTGAGCCACAACCCCGTCTCGAATCTGAAGCTCGGCAACGGCATCGCCGCACTGCCGGAGTGGCAGGCGGCGGGGCTGCGCATCTCACTGGGCACCGACTCCGTCGCGAGCAACAACACGCTCGACCTCTTCGAGGAGATCAAGACGGGCACCATCCTGCACCGCGGCGCCCGGGGCGACGCCGCGATCGTGCGCGCCGCCGACGTGCTCGACATCGCGACGCGACGCGGCGCGGAGGCGATCGGCTTCCCCGAGACGGGGGCACTCGAAGCGGGGCGCCTCGCCGACGTGATCGCGCTCGACGTCACGGGATCCTCCGCGATCCCCTTCGAGGCGGCGTCCCTCGTCTCCCACCTCGGGTTCGCAGCGACGGGTGCCGACGTGCGCCACGTCTTCATCGGCGGCCGCCACGTCTACGCGGAGGGCGAGCACCTCACGCTCGACGCCGACTCGATCCGGGCGCGGGCGGCAGCCGCCCGCGCCCGGCTGAGCGACGCCGCGCGCACCGACTGAGCTCACCGCCCGAGCGCATTGCCCGAGCTCGCAGTTTGAGCTTCCATCCACACACCGAAAGGTCACACATGCCCGTCCGACTCCCCTCCGACGCCGAACTGCCCCTGCTGCGCGTCCGCGTCTCCGACCTCGCCGACCGCGCGCTCGTCGTGGGCGACCCCGCGCGCGCCGAGCGCGTCGCCGAGCGCCTCGACGACGTGCGCCGGCTCGCGACGAACCGCGAGTACCACGTGTACGCGGGCACGTGGAAGGGCGTGCCGGTGACCGTCGCATCGCACGGCGTCGGCGGAGCGGGGGCCGCCGTCTGCTTCGAGGAGCTCGCGCGGGGCGGCGTGACGCGCATCATCCGGTCGGGCACCGCCGGCGGCATGCAGCCGGGCATCGTCGACGGCGCGGTCGTCGTCGCGACGGGAGCCGTGCGCGCCGACGGGGTGAGCCACCAGCTCGTGCCGACCGAGTTCCCGGCGCTGACGACGCCCGAGCTGACCGTCGCGCTCGCGCAGGCGACGGCCGCTTCGGGTCTCGACGTGCACCGCGGCGTCGTGCTGACGGGCGACATGTTCTACCCGAGCGACGTCATCACCGGCGTCGACCTCGCGCTGTGGCAGCGCGCCGGGGTCGTCGCGGTCGAGATGGAGGCCGCGACCCTGTTCGTCATCGCCGCGCTGCACGGCATCGAGGCCGCCGGCGTGTTCGCCATCGACGGCAACCCGCTCGCCGCCGACGACACCGACATGGGCGACTACGACCCGTATCGCGAGATCGTGGTGACCGCGGTCG
The DNA here is from genome assembly GCF_001477055.1 of Leucobacter chromiiresistens. Classification (GTDB taxonomy): domain Bacteria; phylum Actinomycetota; class Actinomycetes; order Actinomycetales; family Microbacteriaceae; genus Leucobacter; species Leucobacter chromiiresistens_A. The sequence continues at coordinate 6,440 of NZ_LDRK01000003.1, read as the reverse complement.
ACGCGGCGCTCACCGCGGCGCTCGACGTGCTGGTCTCGTGAGCGGGGCGCTGCGCACCGCTCACCCGCCCTTCGCGGCAGTGCTCTTCGACTGCGACGGGGTGCTCGTCGACTCCGAGACGATCACCATCCGCGTGCTCGCCGAGATGCTCCGCGAGCTGGGCTGGGAGATCTCGTACGAGGAGACGGTGCGCACCTTCATCGGCCGCGCGCTCGTCGACGAGTGGGAGGTGATCCTCGCCAACACCGGCTTCCGCATCACGGATGCCTGGGTGCACGAGTTCCACGTGCGACGCGACGACGCCCTGCGCGCCGGCGTGCAGCCGATGCCGGGCGCCGAGCGGATGCTCGCGGCGGTGGCCGAGCGCTTCGGCGACCGCATCGCCCTCGCCTCGGGCGCGGATCGCGTGAAGATCGCGATGCAGTTGGAGGTGACCGGCCTGGGCCGGTGGTTCGGCGACCGCGTGTTCAGCGGCATGGAGCTGGCGGCGAGCAAGCCGGCGCCCGACGTCTACCTGGCGGCGGCTGCGGCGCTCGGCGTCGACCCGGCCGACGCCCTCGTGGTCGAGGACACCGTGGCGGGGGTCACCGCGGGCATCGCGGCCGGTGCCACGGTATTCGGGTTCTCGACCGGGAGCGCGGTGAGCACCCCTCCCGAGGCGTTGCGAGGCGCGGGCGCCTCGCTCGTGTGCTCGAGCCTGGAGGAGCTGCCCGGCCTGATCGACGCCTACGCGATGCGCGAGCGGTCGAACGCGTCGAGGCTGATGCCCTGAGCGAGCACCGCCCGCGCCCACTCCCGGGCGGAGTGCAGGCTGTGATCGCGGTAGTTGCCGCAGCTCACCGCCTCGGTGCCGGGCACGTCGCTCCACGTGACGCGCTCGACCAGGTCGGTGAGGGAGCTCTTGATCGCCTCGGCCACGGTCTCGACGCTCGGCTCGCCCCACGCGATCAGATGGAAGCCGGTGCGGCAGCCGAACGGCGAGATGTCGATGAGGCCATCGAAGCGGGTGCGCAGCAGCGCGGCCAGCGTGTGCTCGATGGTGTGCAGGCCGGCGGTCGGGATCTCCGCCTCGTTCGGCTGCACGAGGCGGATGTCGAAGTTCGAGATCGCGTCGCCCTTCGGGCCGTGCTCGACCCCGATGAGGCGCACGTACGGCGCCAGTACCTTCGTGTGGTCCAGTGAGAAGCTCTCCACCTCGGCAAGTTCGACATCGCTCATGCGCTCCAGTGTGCCACGGGGGAGCGGTGCGCGCGGCGCAGATTACGCCGCGTGCACCGATCAGGCAGCGCGCGCGAGTTCCTTGCGGGTCAGCGCGATGCGCGCCCGCTCGCTGGAGGGCAGCTCGGAGACGGTCACGTTCCAGCCGGCGCGGTCGAGTCGCTTGAGGTCGCTCCGGGCGTCGGTGAGCCGGTCGGTCTCGACGACGTAGAGCGTGCGACCCGAGCTGCGGTAGACGGAGCGGCGCTGCGCCCAGTCGGGCACCAGCATCTCATCGGCTCCGCTCAGGGAATGGTAGGGCGTGCGCAGCGGCGCGGCCGCGGCGGGCCGCGCGTCCGCGGTGCGGGGGGCGGGGGGATGGGTGATAGGGGTATGCGAAGTCATGGTGTTCCTCTCGTGGCGCACCATCGTGGTGCGCGATCCCCGAGCGATTCTCGGGGTGTGGCTCGCGTGGAGCCGTGCGCTGCCTCGCCGGGGCTGCGTCGGTACAGCCCGCTCGATCGGTGCGATCGAAGGCGGAGCGCATCTGCACCGGTCTCATCGGGGGACCGGCCTCGACTGGAGGCCTGCGGTGCTCGGTGGGTGTCGCGGCATCTGACGCAGAGTTGAGGTGATCTCGACGTGCCGTTCAACGGCGATCATGCGTGCGGCTCGCGAACCCGACACCTCATATTAGAACACATTTTCGATCGGCGCTAGTGTGGTGTCGAATATCCGGATCGACGGGCGCTCGCGCGCCGCTGGGAGCACCGATGCCTGAACCCTCCACCCTGCTCGTCTTCGCCCATCGCGACGAGGCCTCCGCCTTCGCCGACGTGCCGCACGTCGTGACGGGCGTCGGCAAGGTGAACGCGGCGGTGGCGCTCGCCGCCGAGCTCTCGGAGCGGCCGGCGGAGCGGGTCGTGGTGCTCGGCACCGCGGGCGTCGTGAGCGACGGGCCGGAGCGGCCGTCGCTCGACGCCGTCTACCAGATCACGGGCGTGGTGCAGCACGACTTCTCACTGCCCTCGCCGGAGCTGCGGCCCGGCGGCGAGGCGATCCTGCCCCCCGAGTCGACCGCGGTGATCGCGACGGGCGACGTGTTCGTGCAGAGCGACGCCCAGCGGGCGGCCATCGCCGGCCTCGGAGCGAGCCTCGTCGACATGGAGGCGTACGCCTACGCCAGCGTGTGCGCCCGCTTCGGAGCGGCGCTGCAGATCTTCAAAGTGCCGTCCGACTTCGCCGATTCGTCGACCACCGACGAGGAGTGGGACACGATCGTGTTCCGCAAGAGCGAGCAGCTCCGCGAGTTCTGGGACGAGCGGCTCGCGTAGCCGTCGACGCACGGCACGGCACGGCACGGCCGAGATCCCGTTCGGTGCGATTTCGAGCCGGTCGGCGCGCACGAACTGCGCTCTCGCAGTGCCCCGTCGCCCGACCCCGGGGCGCAGCTCACCTGCACCGCGCACCCGTGCAGCGTCTTCGTCTTCGGGCTCGACCTCGCCGGTCCGATTCGCGCGGCGCGCCCCCATCACGTAAGCTCTTCGGCGGTGACGTGTCCGAGCGGCCGAAGGTGCAACTCTCGAAAAGTTGTGTAGGGTAACCCCCTACCGTGGGTTCAAATCCCACCGTCACCGCCACCGAGGGCCCCGCGCCCCTGCCGTTGCAGGGAGGCGCGGGGCTCTCGCTCGTTCCGCGCCGGCGCGTCCGCGGGCTCAGCGGGCTACGCCGCGTCCTCCGGTGCCGGATTCCTGATCCCGAGGAACGACACGATCGCCCCCGCGAAGAACAGCACCCCCGTGACGATCGCGGCCGAGTGGAAGCCGCCGAGATCGAGCCTCCCGCCCACGATGGTCGCGAGGAGCGCGATGACGATGAGGCCCGCGACCCGCGAGATCGCATTGTTCACGGCCGAGGCGATCCCGCTGCGCTCCGGGCCGATGGCGCCGAGGATCGCGGCGGTGAGCGGGGCGACCATGATCGACAGCCCGAGCCCCATGACCACCATCGACGGCAGCACCTGCGCCCAGTACGAGAACGGGTCGCCGACGAGCAGCAGGAGCAGAGCGCCGCACCCGAGCAGCAGCGGTCCGACGGTCATGAAGAGGCGCGGGCCGTACCTGCCGGCGAGCGCACCGACCTTCGAACTCAGCAGCACCATCAGGATCGTGATGGGGAGGCTCGCGAGGCCCGCGAGCGTGGCGGTGAGCGCCGGCCCGTTCGGGTTCTGCAGGTACACGCCGATCACGAAGCCGTTGAGCGACAGCGCCGCGTAGATGAAGAGGGTGGCGAGGTTGCCCGTCCAGAAGTTGCGCACGCGGAAGAGCGCGAGCGGCAGAATCGGCGACGCCACGCGCGTCTGCCACCAGAGGAACCCGAGCAGCAGCGCGACGCCGGCGCCGAGCGGCAGCCAGATCGCAGGGCTCGCCCACCCGTGCGCCGGCTCCTCGATGAGCGCCCAGACCGCGAGGCCGAGCCCGATCGCCGCCGCCGCGCCGCCGAGCCAGTCGATGCGCACGCCCCGCCGGCGGTCGTCGGTGTCGGGCAGCTTCGTGAGCATCCAGAGGGTCGCCCCGATGGGCAGGACGTTGATGAGGAACACGAGGCGCCACGAGAGGTAGTCGGTGAAGACGCCGCCGAGCAGCGGCCCGACGATCATCGCGCCCGTCGTCACCGCCGTCCAGGCGCCGATCGCGCGACCCTGCGCGGCCCCGGCGATGCGCGACGTGATGAGTGCGAGCGAGCTCGGCAGCAGGAACGCGCCGGCGGCACCCTGCAGTGCGCGGGCGACGATCATCATCTCGGGGTTCACGGCGAGCCCCACCGCGATCGACGCGATGCCGAATCCGATCAACCCGATCCGCATGATGAACACGCGCCCGTAGGCGTCGGCGATCGAGCCCGCGAGCAGCATGAGCGCGCTCAGCGTCACGAGGTACGCATCCACCACCCACTGCTGCGTGCTGAGGCCGCCCCCGAGCTCCTCCGAGATGCGGGGGAGCGCGACGTTCGTGACCGACATGTCGAGGGAGGTCACGAACGAGGCGAGGATCGCGATGGTCGTGACGAGGCGCTGCGGGGCGCTGAGCCGCGGGGGAGCCCCGGAGCGCGAATCGGTCATGCGAGCAGGATACGCCGCCCGCGGCGGGCCCGTCGGGAGCGGGCTCGAGCGGGGCATGCCCGTCCGGGCCGTCGCTCAGCGGAAGGCCCGGCTGATGCTGCTCACCAGCTGCGACAGCTGCACCCAGACGAGCAGTCGGTGCGCGGGCCGCAGCAGTACGCCGAGCAGCGGCCCCAGCAGTCGGCCCCGCCGCGCCCCGCCGGCGGGCCGCTCCCATGCGAAGTCGATGCGCAGTCGGGTGCCGCCGTCCTCCGGCGAGAGCCGGATGTCGAATGCCCGGCTGTTCGCCTGCGGCGCATCGGGGAAGGCGAGGCGCCAGGAGACGCGCCGTGCGGGATCGTGCACGAGCAGTTCCGCGCGCAGCCGGCGGAACGCCTCGCCCACCTTGAGTTCGGAGCCGTCGGGGCGCGTCGTGGTCGCGCGCGCGTTCCAGACCCTGCCGTGCTCGACGGACGCGCCGCGTTCGGCGCTCCCGCCCGCCGCGGGCTCGGGGCGCTCCGCGGGCTCGGGGTGCGCCGAAACGCTCGCGATGGACGGCTGCCACTCGGGCATGCGCGCGGGGTCGGAGAGGAGCGCCCACACCTCAGCGACCGGGGCGGGGATGAAGGCCTCGGTGGTGCCGGCGAGCGCGCTGGAGCCCCGGCGCGCGGCGGCGCCGGTGCGGGGAGCCGGCGCGGCGAGGTCGCGCTCGATCGCGGCTCGGCTCGCCCCGACCCCGGTCAGCACCGCGTCGATGAATCCGCTGGGTTCGGCGAGCAGCTCGCGGAGCACCGCGACGGCGTCGCCCGCCTTGCCCCGCCCGTTCGCCCTCGAGAAGATGCGCTGCGCCCGATCGCTCCACGCGTACCCGTCGGTTTCGTGGAAGACGATGCGGCCCGCCTCGGGCCCCTGCGTGCTGACGCCGATGACGGCGAGGTGCGCCGCGTGCTGCGCGGCGATCCCGGCTCGCGTCGCATCGAGGGTGAGGCCGTGGCTGCGCAGCACGCTCCCCGCGCGGTCGCGGTCGATGACGAGCGCGAGGAGCAGGTGCTCGATGTCGGCGGTGCGGAGGCCGACGCGCGACGCCTCCTCCATCGCCGCGAGCGAGAGGCGGTGCGAAGCGTCGGCCGATCGGGTGAACTTGCTCATGCCTGCCTCCGGGGAATCGCGATCGCGGGGTCGACGCGTTTGGCGTACTTCTTGTGCACGGCCTGTCGGGTGACGCCGAGCGCGTCGGCGATCTGCTGCCAGCTCATGCCCGAGCGCAGCCCCGCCTCGACCTGACGCAGTTCGAGGGTGTCGGCGAGCACGCGGAGCGAGGCCACGGCGAGCAGCCCGGCCCGCGGGTCGCTGAGGTCGGCGGCGCACGCCGCGAGGTGCATCGAATCCATGCTGTCAACCTACGTTGCGCGGATCGCGACTGTCAACCCTGGTTGCTCACCTGCAGCTGCTCATCGCTCGAAGAAGCCGCGCAGATCGAACCCCGAGACGGCGTCGCCGATCGAACCCAGCCCGCCCTGCGCCGCGTCGAGGGTCGAGCTCGCGGCGTCGCCCACCCCCGAGACGGCCTCCTCGACGCCGGGTACGGCCTCGCCCGCACCCGCGAGCGCGTCGCCCACGGCGAAGTCCCCGAGGAGCGCCTCGGGGTCCAGCCCGCTCGCGAGGGCGTCGAAGTCGACGCCGGATGCGGCAGCCTCGGCGAGCAGCGATCCTCCGATCGCGGTTGCGACGGCGCCGCCGGCGACGACCCCGAGCAGACCGAGGGCTCCCGCCCCGGCCACCCCGGCCGCTCCGGACGAGACGGCGCCGCGACCGCGTGCGCCTCCCGAGCGGGCGAGGAGGCGCCGCAGCGTGCCCGGGCTGCGCATCTCGCCGCGCGTCGCCGCCCGAGCGAGGTCGGCGGGCTCCGCGGAGGCCGGGCGCTCGGAGACCGGAAGATCGCGCTGCAGGTCCTGCTGCAGCAGCGCGCGCTGCGAGGGTGTGAGCTTCGCGAAGGCCTCAGCGTGCACCTGCTCGAGTTGCCGCGGATCGGCCGTCTCGAGCAGGTAGGTGTAGCGGGCGACGGCAGCGCGATCCTGCGGGGAGGCGGCCGTCGGCGGCGTCGGGTGCGCGGAGGGGGCGCTGCGCGGCGTCTGCCCGTGGA
>NZ_LDRK01000029.1 GCF_001477055.1 Leucobacter chromiiresistens | reverse complement strand
CTGCAGGCGATCGCCGACGCGGGGCGCCGCAACTACTCCCTCTTCCTCCGCCCCGACGGGCTGCTCATCGGCTACTACGAGACCGACGACGACGCCGCCGCCCAGCGGGCGCTCGCAGCCGACCCCCGCACCGCCGCATGGGAGGCGCAGATGGCCGACTACTTCGTCGCCTCGACCGGCCGCCCCGACCAGGAGGCCCCCCGACTCACCGAGGTGTTCCACCTCGAAGACCAACTCGCGCGCCACCACGCGGGCTCGAATCGCGCATAGCGCAGCACCAGACAGAAAGCGCACACCACCATGAGCACCCAGCTGACTCCCGAAATCCTCGGCGCCCTCGAGCAGCAGGCTGTCGAGGTCCCCTCCTGGGCCTACGGCAACTCGGGCACCCGGTTCAAGGTGTTCGGTACGCCCGGCACCCCCCGCGACACCTTCGAGAAGATCGCCGACGCCGCAGAGGTCAACCGCCACACCGGCCTCGCGCCCACGGTCGCACTCCACATCCCGTGGGACCTCGTCGACGACTTCTCCGCGCTCCGCGCGCACGCCGAAGACCTCGGGGTGCGCCTCGGCACCATCAACTCGAACACCTTCCAGGACGACGACTACAAGTTCGGGGCGCTCACCCACGAGGACGCCGCGATCCGCCGGAAGGCCATCGATCACCACCTGCAGTGCATCGACGTCATGGACGAGACCGGGTCGCGCGACCTGAAGATCTGGCTCGCCGAGGGGTCGAACTACCCGGGCCAGGCCGACATGCGGGGCCGTCAGGATCGCCTGCAGGAATCGCTCCAGGAGATCTACGCACGGCTCTCCGCCGACCAGCGCCTCGTGCTCGAGTACAAGTTCTTCGAGCCCGCGTTCTACCACACCGACGTTCCGGACTGGGGCACCTCGTACGCGCAGGTCGTGTCGCTCGGCGACCGCGCCATGGTCTGCCTCGACACCGGCCACCACGCCCCCGGCACGAACATCGAGTTCATCGTGATGCAGCTGCTGCGCCTCGGAAGGCTCGGCTCGTTCGACTTCAACAGCCGCTTCTACGCCGACGACGACCTGATCGTCGGGGCCGCCGACCCGTTCCAGCTCTTCCGCATCCTCGTCGAGGTGGTGCGCGGGGGCGGGCTGAACAACCCCGACGTGGCGTTCATGCTGGACCAGTGCCACAACGTCGAGGAGAAGATCCCCGGTCAGATCCGCTCCGTGCTCAACGTGCAGGAGATGACGGCCCGCGCCCTGCTGCTCGACCGCGAGGCGCTGGCGGGCGCCCAGCGCGCGGGCGACGTGCTCGGTGCGAACGCCGTCATGATGGACGCCTTCTACACCGACGTGCGGCCGGCCCTCGCCGAGTGGCGCGAATCGCGCGGCCTGCCCGCGGATCCGATGGCCGCCTACGCCGCCTCGGGCTATCAGCAGCGCATCAACGCCGACCGTGTGGGCGGCGACCAGGCCGGCTGGGGCGCGTAGGGGCTTTCCAACCGCCGCGTTCCCGCCGCCCCTCCCTCCAAACCCCACGAGCGGGGTCACTTCTGGTGCGTGTCGCGTTCCGACACGCACGGAAAGTGACCCCGCTCGCAGGTTTCGCGGGCGGCGGGCGCCGCTCAGCGGCGGGCGGCGGCGGGCCGAGGGGCGGCCTGGGCCGCGCGGTCGACGGTCACGCCGAGCGCGCGCCACGGCGCCGCATCGGCTTCGTCGAACTCGTCGTCGGTGATGAGGCGATCGACAGCGGCGGCCGGAACGACGCTGTGCTGCCCGAAGCCCGAAGCCTTCGACGAGTCGAAGAGCCCGATCACGAGCTCGGCGGCCGACGCCATCGCGCGCTTCGTCTCCGCCTCGGAGAAGGAGCGCTCGAGCAGCCCCTGCTCGGGCGACAGCGCGGAGACGCCGAGAAAGGCAAGGTCGATCGTGCCGTAGCCCCGCAGCAGCTCGGCGGGGAACCCGACGGTCGAGTGCGACGTGCGCCGCACGGTGCCGCCGAGCACCACGATCGCGGGCCCTGCGCGCTCGGCCAGCTGCGCCGCGACCCGCAGCGAGTTCGTCACGATCGTGAGGTCGGTGCGGTCAGCCAGTTCGAGGGCGAGGTAGTACCCGGTCGACGACGAGTCGATCGCGATCACGGCGTCCGCGCCGACGAGGTCGGCGGCGCTCCGCGCCACGGCCCGCTTCGCCCCGACCCGATGGCCCAGTCGCTCGGCGAGCGGGCCCTCCTCGGCGGTCCGCAGCCGGGCTCCGCCCCGCACGCGCTCGATGACGGCGCTGCGGGAGAGGCGGTCGAGGTCTTTGCGCATCGTCACGGCCGAGACGCCGACGCTCGCGGCGAGCTCGCCGACGGAGACGAGCTCGCGCCCCTCGAGGAGCCCGAGGATCCGCTCGTCGCGCTGCGCTGCCGTTGCCGTCATAGTGGGGTTACTCTATCGCGATCCGCCCGGCGAAAGCGAGCTTCGAAAGCGATGGGACTTTCGAACGCAACTTTGAACTATTGCATTCGAAATCGGATGCGCTTATGCTGGGCGCAATCTCCGAGCTCGAAAGGCCGCCAATGACGCACATCGATCCCACTGCCCAGGCTCTCCTCGCCCGATCGAACCGACTCGGCGCCGATAAGAAGAACACCAACTTCGCGGGCGGCAACACCTCGGCGAAGGGGGTCGCGACAGACCCCGTCACGGGCGACGACATCGAGCTCATGTGGGTGAAGGGGTCGGGCGGCGACCTCGGCACGCTCACCGCCACCGGCCTCTCCACGCTGCGGGTCGACCGCCTCCGCGCGCTCGTCGACGTCTACCCCGGGCTCGAGCGGGAGGACGAGATGGTCGCCGCGCTCGACTACTGCCTCCACGGAAAGGGCGGGGCCGCCCCCTCCATCGACACCGCCATGCACGGCCTCGTCGACGCCGCGCACGTCGACCACCTGCACCCCGACTCCGGCATCGCGATCGCGACCGCCGCCGACGGCGAGGAGCTCACCCGGAAGATCTTCGGCGACAAGGTCGTGTGGGTGCCGTGGCGCCGCCCCGGCTTCCAGCTCGGCCTCGACATCGCCGCGATCAAGGCCGAGCACCCCGAGGCGATCGGCTGCATCCTCGGCGGCCACGGCATCACGGCCTGGGGCGACACGAGCGAGCAGAGCGAGCAGCACTCCCTCTGGATCATCGACACCGCCGCCGCCTACATCGCCGAGCACGGCGCGCCCGAGCCCTTCGGCGGCGTCGTCGCCGGGTTCGAGCCGCTGCCGCAGGAGGAGCGCCTCGCACGGGCCGCGCAGCTCGCCCCCGTGGTGCGCGGCATCGCGAGCACCGACAAGCCGATGGTCGGCCACTTCACCGACGCCGATGCAGTGCTCGACTTCCTGTCGCGGGAGAAGCTCGCCCCGCTCGCCGCCCTCGGCACGAGCTGCCCCGATCACTTCCTCCGCACCAAGGTGAAGCCGCTCGTGCTCGACCTGCCGGCGACCGCATCGGTCGAGGATCAGGTCGCCCGACTGCACGAGCTGCACGAGGCGTACCGCGACGACTACCGCGCCTACTACGAGGCGCACGCCGACGAGTCGAGCCCGGCGATGCGCGGCGCCGATCCGCTCATCGTGCTGATCCCCGGCGTCGGCATGTTCAGCTACGGCGCCAACAAGCAGACCGCACGGGTCGCGGGCGAGTTCTACGTCAACGCGATCAACGTGATGCGCGGCGCCGAGGCGCTCTCCTCCTACGCCCCCATCAGCGACGCCGAGAAGTTCCGCATCGAGTACTGGGCGCTCGAGGAGGCGAAGCTGCAGCGCATGCCGAAGCCGAAGTCGCATCAGGGCCGCATCGCGTTCGTCACCGGCGCCGCATCGGGCATCGGCAAGGCGATCGCCACACGCCTCGCCGCCGAGGGCGCGTGCGTCGTGGTCGCCGATCTGGACCTCGAGAAGGCTCAGGCCGCTGCAGCCGAGCTGGGGAGCACCGACGTCGCCATCGGCGTGGCCGCGAACGTCGCCGACGCGACGGCCGTGCAGCACGCGATCGACGCCGCGGTGCTCGCCTTCGGCGGCATCGACCTCGTCGTGAACAACGCGGGGCTCTCGCTCTCGAAGTCGCTGCTCGACACCACCGAGGCCGACTGGAACCTGCAGCACGACGTCATGGCGAAGGGATCCTTCCTCGTCTCCCAGGCCGCCGCTCGCGCCATGATCGCGCAGAAGCTCGGGGGCGACGTCATCTACATCTCGTCGAAGAACAGCGTCTTCGCCGGCCCCAACAACATCGCGTACTCGGCGACGAAGGCCGACCAGGCCCACCAGGTGCGCCTCCTCGCGGTCGAACTCGGCGAGCACGGCATCCGCGTCAACGGCATCAACCCCGACGGCGTGGTGCGCGGCTCGGGCATCTTCGCCGCCGGCTGGGGCGCGAACCGCGCCGCGACCTACGGCGTCAAGGAGGAGGATCTCGGCCAGTTCTACGCGAACCGCACCATTCTGAAGCGCGAGGTGGTGCCCGAGAACGTCGCCGACGCGGTGTACGTGCTCACCGGCCCCGAGCTCACCCGCACCACGGGCCTCCACATCCCGGTCGACTCCGGCGTCGCCGCCGCGTTCCTGCGATGACCGGCACGGCGGGGGGATCGGCGGTCGCCGCCGTCGATCTCGGCGCGACGAGCGGGCGCGTGATCGTCGGGCGCATCGAGCAGGGGGCGGACGGCGCGCAGCTGCGCACCCAGCACGTCGCCCGGTTCGCGAACGATCCCGTGCGCACGAGCGACGGCCTGCACTGGAACTTCCTCGAGCTCTACCACCAGGCGCTGCAGGGGCTCGCGGCCGCCGAGCGCGGCGCACCGGGCGAGATCGCGTCGATCGGCATCGACTCGTGGGCCGTCGACTACGGCCTGCTGCGCCGCGGCCGCCTGCTCGGCATCCCGTACCACTATCGGGACGCCCGCTGCGACGCCGGGGTCTCGGCGGTGCACGCGCGCATCCCGGCAGACCGCCTGTACGCGCGCAACGGGCTGCAGCATCTCACGTTCAACACGATCTTCCAGCTCGCCGCGGAGGACGGCCTGCTCGACGTCGCCGACCGCGCGCTGCTCGTGCCCGACCTGCTGAACTTCTGGCTCACGGGCGTCGAGGCGGCGGAGCGGAGCAATGCATCGACGACCGGTCTGCTCGACCCGCGCACCCGCGAGTGGGATCTCGAGCTCGCCGACGCGGTCGGCATCCCGGCGGGCATCCTGCCGCCCCTCATCGACGCCGGCACGCGCCTCGGCAGGGTCACGGGGAACGCGGCGTCGGTCATCGGCCGCGGGATCGACGTCGTCGCGGTCGCCTCGCACGACACCGCCTCGGCCGTCGCAGCGGTGCCGGCCACGCGATCCGACTTCGCCTACATCTCGTGCGGCACCTGGGGGCTCGTCGGCCTCGAGCTCGACGCGCCAGTGCTGACGGACGCCGCCCGCCGCGCGAACTTCACCAATGAGGGCGGCATCGAGGGCACCACCCGCTTCCTGCACAACGTGATGGGCACCTGGCTGTTCTCCGAGTCGCTGCGCCACTGGGAGCCCGCTGCGACGAACGCGCAGCGGTCGAGCCTGCTCGGCGAGCTGCTCGCCGAAGCGGCGAAGCTCACCGGCGACGTGCCGGTGTTCGACGCGAACGACCCCGGGTTCTTCCCCCCGGGAGACCTGCCCGACCGCATCGTGCGCTGGTTCGAGGCGCGCGGCGAGCGGGCCCCCGAGGGGCGCGTCGAGATCGTGCGCTCCATCACCGAGAGCCTCGCGGCGGCGTTCGCCGACGCCGTCGAGACCGCGAGCCGACTGGCGGATCGCGACGTGTCGACCATCCACGTCGTCGGCGGCGGATCCCAGAACACGCTGCTCTGCCAGCGCCTCGCAGACCGCTCCGGGCTCGACGTGCTCGCGGGGCCCGTCGAGGCGACCGCGATGGGCAACCTGCTCATCCAGGCGCAGACGCTCGGTCTCATCGGCCCCGGTCTCGCCGAGCTGCGCGCGGTCGTGGCGCGATCCACCGCCCCGATCCGCTACGCTCCCGCCGCGGGCGCACGCGCGGGCGCGGACTGCGATAATCGAGAGCGATGAAAGCTCATGAGGCGGTCATGGAGTGGGTGACCGAGGAGCTGCGGAGCGGGCGGCTGCACATCGGCGACCACCTGCCCGGCGAGCGCGCGCTCGCCGAGGCGCTGCAGGTCTCCCGCAGCTCGCTGCGCGAGGCGCTGCGCGTGCTCGAAGCCCTGGGCACGATCCGCACGGCGACGGGCTCCGGCCCGCGATCGGGCACCATCATCACGGCCTCCCCCGAGCAGGCGCTCACGCTCGCATTGAACCTGCAGCTCGCGACGAGCCAGGTGGAGCACAACCACGTCTACGAGATGCGCCTGCTGCTCGAGAGCTGGGCGGCCGAGCACTCGGACCCGGGCCGCGGCGACTGGGAGCGGGCGGGCCTCCTGCTCGACCGGATGGACGACCCCGATCTGCCGGTCGAGGAGTTCCTGCCCCTCGACGCCGAGTTCCACGTGCTGCTCTCGCGCGCGGCGAACAACCCGCTGACGAGCACGCTCATGGATGCCCTGCGCGTCTCGATCGCCGACCACACGCTGGAGCGCGCGCAGGCGCTGCCCGACTGGACGCGCACGGCGGAGCGCCTGCGCGCGGAGCACCGCGGCATCCTCGAGAGCCTGCGCGCCGGCGACCGCGATACCGCCGTCGAGCGGATCCGCGCGCACATCCGCGGGTACTACTTCGAGACCGCCCGCTGATCCCGAGCTGATCCCGGCTGATCCCCGGCTCTCCGCCCGCTCCTCCCCTGCCCGGATTGACGGATCGCGAATGCCGCGCCTACACTACTTGTGGTCATACCACATGGTCCGACCACAATGGTTTCGCAGAGATGACAGTTCCACGATCCGACGATCTCAAGGGAGAGACGACATGACGACCCCCGCAGCACAGCCCGACGAGGCGTCGGGCATCAACTACCGCGTCCTCCTCGGCAGCCTCAGCGGCAGCGTGATCGAGTGGTTCGACTTCCTCGTCTACGGGACCGTCGCCGCGCTCGTCTTCAACAAGCTCTACTTCCCGAGCGACAACGAGTTCGTGTCGACCATGCTCGCGTTCGTCTCGTTCTCGCTCACCTTCTTCTTCCGCCCCCTCGGCGGCATCCTCTTCTCACACATCGGCGACCGCATCGGCCGCAAGAAGACCCTCTTCATCACGCTGACGCTCATGGGCGGCGGCACCGTCGCCATCGGCCTGCTGCCCGACTACGCCGCCATCGGCGTCGCCGCGCC
>NZ_LDRK01000028.1 GCF_001477055.1 Leucobacter chromiiresistens | reverse complement strand
CGACGCCCGCGAAGCCGAGGCCGCCCGCCAGCACGGCGCGGGCGCCGATGCGCCGGGCGAGCACGGGGGCGGTGAGCGAGGCGAGGGCGCCGGTGATCGCGATGGGGAAGAGGCGGATGCCGGCCTCGACGGGGGAGGCGCCGTCGACGAGCTGCAGCCACTGCGCGATGAGCAGCAGGGCGGCGATCATCGCGAACGTCGAGCCGAGGGCCGCGATGGCTCCGGCCGAGAAGACGCGGTTGCGGAAGAGGCCGAGGTCGAGCAGCGGCGACGCGCTGCGGAGGCAGCGCACCACGAACCAGGCGAGCAGGGCGGCTCCGGCGGCGAACGCGACGAGCGCCTCGGGCACGAGCAGGCTCGCCTCCTTGCCGAAGGTCTTGATGGCCCACACGAGCAGCGTCATGCCGACGAGCGACAGCGCGGCGGCGAGGAAGTCCCAGCGGCCGGTGTGCGCGACGCGCGATTCGGGCAGGATCGCGATGCCGGCGATCACCCCGGTGAGCATGAGCGGTACGTTCACGAGGAACGCCGCGTGCCACGAGAAGTACTCGAGCAGCAGCCCGCCGAGCAGGGGGCCGACGGCGGCGCCGAGGCCCGAGACCGCGGCCCAGATGGCGAGGGCCGTGGCGCGCTCGCGGGCGTCGGTGAAGATGACGCGGATGAGCGAGAGGGTGATGGGCATGATCATCGCGCCGCCGATGCCGAGGATCGCGCGGATCGCGATGACCGACTCGGCGTTCGTGGCGAACAGCACGAGCAGCGATGCGACCCCGAAGATGGAGTAGCCGAGCAGCAGCATGCGCTTGCGGCCCCAGCGGTCGGCGATCGCGGCGAACGAGACGAGCAGGCCGGCGAGCACGAGCGAGTAGACGTCGATGATCCAGAGCTGCTGGTCACTCGTGGGGTGCAGTTCGGCCGCCATCTCGGGCAGCGCGATGTTGAGGATCGTCATGTCCATGGTGATGACGAGCAGGCTCGCGGTGAGCACGCTGAGCGCGGCCCAGCGGCGGGCTCGGCTGAGCGCCGCGGGCCTCGGTGCGTGGTGCGGTGCGGAGTGCGGTGCGATGCGCTGGTCGGACATGGGGATCACAGTCTTTCTGAATTCGGTCTGGGGTCGTGCGAGTGGGTGTCGGGTGCGGCCGCTGCGCTACGTGTGCGCCGAGCCCGGCACGGGCATCGTCATGAGGGCCTGCAGCGCTCGGGTGAGCTCGTCGCGGCCGAGCGGCGTGCCGGTGAGCCCGGCGTGCATGGTCGCTCCGTCGATGAACACGGCGATGGCGACGGCGCGCTCGCGCCCCACCTGCGTCGACAGGAGGTCGACGATGCGCTCGGGCCAGCGCAGTGCGAGCGCGCGCAGTCGGGGGTCGGTGGTGCCGCTCGTCATGAGCGCGATGTCGGCGTGCACGGTGCGCGGGTCTTCGAGGTAGGCGAGCAGCTCGTCGAAGACGGGGTCGGGGTGCTCGAAGATGGTCGCGATGAACGGCTCGAGCCGTGCGATCGACTCGTCGATCTCGTCGGCGAGCTGCTGCAGGGCGCACTCGCGCATGTCGTCGATCGACGTGAAGTACTGCGTGGTCGAGCCGAGCGGCACGGAGGCGCGCTTCGCGACGGCGCGGTGGGTGAGCGCCGCGGCGCCCTCCTCGACGATGATCTCGGTAGCTGCGGCGAGGATCGCGCGGCGCCGACCCTCGGGATCCCGTCGGCGGGGAGCGGCGGGTGCGGCCTGTGCGGCGGGCGCGGCGGATTCGGTGGTTTCGTGCATGGCTGCTCCTTTCGTGGTCGGTTCGGGCGAGAGGGGGGAATTGGGTGCCTCCGCTTACTGTACATCTGTACATGTACTTTTGTACAGTGGGATTGCCCGGATGCTCGTCGGTGGCAGCGAAGTAGGGTGCTGGTGTGATGGCGGAGTCGGAGTCGGAGCCGAAGCCGCCCGGGTGGAACCGGCTCGCCCTCGTCGGGGTGCTGCTGGCCGCGGTGGTGTTTCTGGGCGCAGGTGCGGTCAACACCGCGTTGCATCCCGGTTCCCGGTGGTCGCTCGGATGGGTGCTCGTTCTGGTGGTGGTTCCCGGGGTCGCAGCGGGCTGCATTGCAGGTCTCGGTGCACGGCTCGGAGTGTGGATCGCGCGCATCAGTCACGAGTCGAAAAATCAGGCGGATGTCTCGGTCGGTGCGCGTGCGATCGGCGCCGGTCTCGGCGGAGCTCTGACGGGTATGGTTCCCATCGGCTCCCTCGTGAGCCTCTTCGAGTGGGCGCCGCACGTGGGAGCCTGCATGCTGCTCTCCATGCTCGTACTGTTCAGCGTCTTCGCGGGGTACGTCCTGCGCGGTTCTCGGCGGGATACCCGCACGGGATAGGCCGCGCGAGCCCCACCGAAGTCGCAGCCTCGAGGGCTCGCCGCACGCGGTCGACCGCCGCATTGCGCCGCATTTCGCCGAGCTGGCGGTGGTTCCACCCGATGTCGGAGGGAGCGGGTAACGTGACACTCAGACGACCGGCACCACGCCGGTCAGCCCGATGACGGGCGTGAGGGGGAAGAAGATGGCGCAGATCAGTACGGCCGATCTCTACGACGAGCGGGGCAGCGAGCTGCGGTCGGTGTCGCTGCAGCTGCAGAACATCGGCGGCATGACCGGGTTCACCGGGCCGGTGCGCACGCTGCGGTGCTTTCAAGACAACGCGCTGATTCGGCAGACGCTCTCGAGCGACGGGCACGGCGCCGTGCTCGTGATCGACGGCGGCGGCTCGCTCGAGACGGCGCTCGTAGGCGACCAGATCGCCGAGCTCGCCTGCGACAACGGGTGGGCGGGGCTCATCGTGCACGGCGCGATCCGCGACCGCGTCGCGATCGGCACGCTGCCGTTCGGCGTGAAGGCGCTCGGATCGAACCCCGCTAAATCGACGAAGACGGGCGCGGGCGAGGTCGACGTGCCGGTCGAGATCGGGGGAGTGGAGTTCCGCCCCGGCGTCACCGTGTGGTGCGACGAGGACGGGATCCTCGTCGAGGCGTAACCCGCCCCGCCAGCCGGGCGCGGCCCGGCCTATGATGCGAGTATGACCGAGCGCCTTCGAGCTTCGCTTCCGTTCTTACCGTATGTCGCGGTGTCGCTCGTGCACGTCATCGCCTGCTTCGGGCAGTACGCGTTCGAGGGGTGGACCAAGCTGCTGCTCATGCCCGCGCTCGCCGCCGGCGTTGTGGCGGCGGTCGCGTTCGTGCCCGAACTGCGCATCCGGCCCGTGCCTGCCGGCGCGGTCGCCCTGCTGCTCGCCGCCCTGACGGGCTCGTGGCTCGGCGACGGCGCCGCGACCTTCTTCCCGATGCTCGACAGCGAGCTGCCCGCGATGCTCGTCTGCTTCGGGATCGCGCACCTCGCCTACATCGTGCTGCTCTGGCGCGTGCCGGGCGTCGCGCGGCGTCGCCTGCCCGCCTGGAGCCTCGTGTACGTGATCGCGTACCTCGTGCTCATCGCGCTGCTGCTGCCGCACACGAAGTCGCTGTCCATCCCCGTGATGGCGTACGGGCTCGTACTCGTCGGTACCGCCGCGCTCGCCACCCGCTGCGGCCCGGTCATCGCGTGGGGCGGCGCGTGCTTCCTGCTCTCCGACGCGATCCTCGCCTTTCGGCTGTTCGTGCCCGGCAGCACCACCTGGACGAGCGGCGTCGTCATGCTCACCTACACGATCGGGCAGGGACTGCTCGCGTACGGCATCGTCGCCGCGCTGCGGCGGCGCGCGCCCACCGGCAAGGTGCCCGGTGCCGGCGGTAACCCGGTGCAGGCGCCCGGTGCCGACGAAAGCCCGGCGCAGCCGCCCGGTGCCGGTGGCAACCCCGCGCAGGCGCCCGGCGACGCGGGCCCCGCTACGCCTCCGGCAGGATCCTCAGCAGCTTCTTGACGCCCCGCACCGTAGTGGCGCCCGCGGCGCCGACCCGCACGCGCAGCTCCGCGTCGCTCGTGACGACCGTAGTGATCGACCCGCTCGCGCTCAGCGCCTCGACGGCGCTCACGATCGTGTCGTCGCCCGTCTCGGCGGCGCTCAGCACCCGCACTCGGTCGGTGCTGTCGATGCCGCGCGCGTTGCCCTCGACCACGAGAATCCAGTCGGGGTAGACGCGGTCGAGGCCGGGCACGCGGGGCTCGGCGAGGTCGAGGAACCCGGCGCGCACCCCGTTCGAGGTCTCCAGGTAGCGGTGCAGGCGGTCGCGCAGGCCCTCGGCGGCGCCGCGGCGATCCTTCCACCAGCCGTTCGGCACGCTGCCGATCACGTTCGCGGCGTCGACCACCACCGTGGGCGGCGGGCCGAGCAGGGGCCGCAGAATCTGCCAGCTCGACGCGAACGCCGGGTGCAGGGGCAGGTTCTCGACCTCCTCGAGCGCGACCCACGCGAGGGCGTGGCTCTCGGGGTCGGTGATCTCGGGCTCGAACTGCTGCACCACGTCGGCGACGACCGTCGTGTACGTCCATCCCTCGCGGTCGAGCACGTGGGTGTAGCGGGGGCGCACCGCGTCATCGGGAACGCCCGCCTCCTCCTGCGCCTCGCGGATCGCGCCGTCGTTCGCGAACTCGCCCTCGTGCCGGGCGCCGCCCGGGATGCCCCAGGTGTCGCCGTGGTCGCTCCAGGTGACGCGGTGCTGCATCAGGATCGCGTCGCGGGCGTGGTCGTAGGCCAGCAGCCCGGCGGCGCCGAAGCGGCCCCAGTAGCGCCCGCCGTCGCCCGCCGTGACCCAGGCGTCACCGGGGTTTCGAAGGTCGCTCATGGTCACAGCGTATCTGCGACCTGCCGCATCGCGCGCGTGTCGGTCGCCCCATTGCGGGAATGCGCGGATGGTGTCAGGGCGTTGTGGTCGGTGCGGCGGGCGATTTCGGCCCTGCCGTGTTTCGCGTTTCCCGAGGAGGATGCATGTCGACCGATGTCGAGCCCTACGCCGCCGCTGCCCGTGACGCCGCCACGCGCGGGCTTGCTGTTTCGTTTGTCGCGCGCACGCCGGGGAAGCGGCCCGCGCCGGTAGACGGCGTCGAGCTCGTGAAGACGATCGTGGTGCAGACGAAGCGGGGCTTCGTGCTCGTGCTCACCCCCGTCGACGCGCAGTTCTCGTGGGCGAAGCTGCGGGCGCACCTCGGCGTCAACAAGCTGTCGCTGCCCGATGCCGACGGCGCGCTCGCCGCGACCGGCTACGTGCGCGGCACGATCACGCCGCTGGGCGCTGCGGGTTCGTGGCCCGTCGTGCTCGATGCCCGGTTGGCGGGGCGCCGGATCGCGATCGGCTCGGGCAGCGCCGAGTTCGGAGCGCTGGTGGCGGCCGATGAGCTGGTGGATGCGTATTCTGCCGCCGTCGTCGATCTCGCTGCTGAGTGAGTCTCTTGGTGGGCTCGCGTTGATCTTCAGAGCGGCTTCGTGGTGGGTGGCGCGCCCGGGTTTCTGCGGCTGGGGCGCGATTTCTCGCCGTTGGTTCGATCCGCCCTCCGAGTGTGGGTAATATAGAGGGGTTGCCTCGGCAGCGCAGGCCAGACTCTGACCGGCGAAGCTGAAGAACAACGGGCTGTGGCGCAGCTTGGTAGCGCACTTGACTGGGGGTCAAGGGGTCGCAGGTTCAAATCCTGTCAGCCCGACAAAAACCCCGATCAGAAGCTAATTCTGATCGGGGTTTCGTTGTCTTTCGTATGCGATGTCACCGCAGATGTCACCAGCAAGAGGCGAATGTCACCGCGACACGCCCGGCCTGTTTTGGAGTGCTGCCTCCAAAGATAGCGCCCTTGGTCGCTTTGTGCCTGGATGAGTTACTCGTTCGGCATCTGTCTCCAAAGGGCCAGGATCGCAGGTTCAATTTGCCTTTACCCAGGGCGAACGACACCTGACAGCCACCCGCAGGTCGCTCTGTGTTTCGGCCGACGCCGCCGTCTACTTGGGGGCCAGCTGCCCGAACCTGAGGACGTGGAGCTCCGAGGGGCGTGAACTCAAGTGCGCCAATATCGGCGGCTCGGCGGTGGGCACGGTCCTGCTCGGTGCGGGCACCCTGCGGGCGAGCTGCTTGTCTGGGCGTTCGGCGCTCAGGCCGTCGCGATGGCGCTGGCCTTGCTCGTGGGAGTTATGGGGTGGAAAACTTCCGTCGCTATCGCTGGTCGATGATGGCGTCGGCTTCGGCGACGACATCCCGGACATCGGATTCGCTTAGTTCGTCGACGAAGAAGATGCGGCTGCCGATCTTGTTGAGCGAGGAGCCGCTGACGAAGCCACGTGCGCGGTCCGCGATCCAGAATCGGTCATGGAAGTCATGCGACTCCACGACCGAGATGTCCAGGTGAAAGCCCTGGGCGTGCAGTTCGTTGAGGACAGCGGTTCGCACTTCGTTGTCATTCTGCGTGGGGTTTACGATCGCGGTGATGTTCAGACTTGCCGTTAGCGCGGGCCTGATCATCTTCACCACGGAAGCGGCGTAGTCTTGGCTATCCCGCTTCCGTCCGCTGGTGAAGAGGTACGGGTCGGTAATCAACAGATGCTCGGTCGGCGAGAGCCTGCTCATACGCTCAGCCATCCGCTGCTCCGCCGACTTGGGTGGCTCCTTAGGAGATATGTCCTCCTGTAGCCAGGTGAAATTGAGGAACGAGCCGGGCCCCCTGTCGAGTAGCTGCTCCTGGACCTCCTCCAACGAGTAGTCCGCCCGACGAAACAGCATCTGGTACCCGAGCTCCCTCGCCAGCGACGCGATCTTCAGGCAGTCGTCATGCGTCAGGGGAGGGTCGAACTGGAACGAGTTCCAGTAATCGAGATGCCGAAACTCACCGTCGTCCACGAACTCAATGGGTTTGTTTTTCGGCCCGAGCTCGTCGCCCGTGCCGGTGCCAGGCAGCGGATCCTTCATGACTCGACCCTATCGTCGGCCTCGGGTAGTCGCGCCTTCAGATCAAGACGCGCCGGCGGCGGCTCAACCCATAACGGATTCATCTGCGTCGTCATTATGTCGTCCACTGTCCCAACGGATCCTGCGCGGATGCTTCAGGCTTCTTCGACATCAGTGCACCGAAACGACCCTCTCGCACTCCAACAGACGTCAGGGCACGAAGACCGGCGCGGTGTAGAAGAGGTTCCCGCCGAAGAGCAGCTGCCCGACGCCGATGCCGACGATGCTCGCTGCGGCGACCGCGAGGGCTGCGTAGGCGAGGCCCGCACCACGCCAGACGCGCCATCCGATCCTCGAGAGCAGTACGAGGCCGATGACGTGGGCCAGGACTAGCGGCACTCCGCCGACGGTTGCCGCGAAGCCGGCCATGGTCCTCCCCGCCGCTTCTGCCTTGCCCTGTTCGTGAGCCTCCTCGACCAATGACATGCCGAACCAGGACCAGGCGACGGCCAGGGTGAGCGCTCCGGCAGCGGTCCACGCCTAGAACGCGGCGGGTGTGCTGAGGCGCTCGGCGCTCGTGATGACGGGTGCCCGACTCATGCTCTGAGCCTAGCCGCGCGCCCTGCTGAGCCTTCCCAGCAAGGGTGGGCGGCGCGTTGTGGCGGGGAAGGCGTCTCGGAGTCCCGCCGTTCTCCCGTCACGGGAGCGGCAGTGCCGCGCGGCCGCTGCTCGTCGCGTTGATAGTGAACAGTTCGCCGATCATCGCAGGTGCTCAAACGGGTCGATCAAACTCTGCACCCCGTGTTCAGGGCATACGAATGCGATTCTCGCACCGTGCTCGTGAGAGCCGAACGCCGGGTCCGGCTCGCAGTTGCCGCCGCAGACTGAGCACGTCCGTTAGCCGTCGTCCACGGGCACGCGGATCGGCACGCCGTCCAGGCTGCCCTTTTCCTCATACTCCATGCTCACGCCTATGGCTCCTCGAGCTCACGCACGGCGACAAGAGGAGCCTCGGTGCGCCAGATGTCCCTGAAGCCGGTGCTGATCTCAACCCGAGCGCCGATGGCGACGTGCGCCCAACGCTTGACTGAGTACGGCTCCGGGATCTCGACGTCGATCGGCCGGACGCCGAACAGTCTCCGCCAGGGCTCGTCAGCGACGCGCCTCCAGCGGTTCCTGATGTCGCCGCCTCGGGGGCGGAAGCCCCGGTCGACGACGACCCGCTCGCCGCTGGTGGTCGTCAGCTCCCAGATCCCGCCGCCGCGCAGCTCGACGACTTCGCCCTGCGGACGCACCTGGCCCGGCGTCGTCGTGGCCTGGTCGTGCTCCATGCCCAAGAGCCTACTCAGGCAGATTGTTCCGCGCGCGAGAGAATGGAAGCATAACGTCCCCTGACTTTGACTGGTCCGTCGATCCGGCCTGCTCGCTCGGCTACAGCCGACAGCAGCTGCGAGCGGGGCTCGGTGACCTATACCCGGCCTTCGAGGAGTACATGCTCCTGAAAGCTCACGCGGTCTGCCAGGGGCTCGGTGCCGTAGCTCCGAGCGGCGGGCCCCGGAGGTCGTGCGTAGAGGCCTACGGCTATGTGTGTTACCTCCACGACGTGCTCCGCTTCGTGGAGCATCACGGGCTCGCAGGAGGACGTCATCGCCAGTAGCGTCTACGTGGTCAGCGACATCCATGGGCACCTCGACGCACTGGAGCGCGCACTCGAGATCGTCGACCTGGACGGCGACCCGGGTGCGAAGCTGATGCTGCTGGGCGACTACGTCGACCGCGGGCCCAGCTCGAGACAGGTGCTCGAACGAGTCCGAGCCCTGCAGCAGGAGCATGGCGACCGAGTCGTCGCATTGCTGGGCAACCACGACTGCTGGCTGCTCGACTGGCTCGACGCGGACGACGCGGAATACGACTGGCTGCACTCGGACATCGGCTTCGCTACGGTGCACTCGTTCGTGACGGAGCAGTTCGTCGATCCAATCCCCACCAGCGCCACCGGCGCTCAGATCAACGCGACGATCAAGCGCGAGCTTGTCGATCGCCACGGCGACTTGATCGCCTGGCTGCGCGGCCTGCCGCTGCTGCATGAGGCGGATCACGCGATCTTCGTGCATGCCGGCGTCGACGAGGATGCCGGCCAGCTCTGGCGCGCCGCGACGCCGGAGTACGTGCTCACCGAGAAGTACCCGGCGAGCAGGGGGCCGTTCGTGAAGACGATCATCGCAGGCCACGTCCGAACCTCGGAACTGCACGCCGACGGCTCGCACGAGGTATTCCACGATGGAGCATCGCACTACTACATCGATGCCGCCGTCGAGGAGACCGGGCGGCTGAACGTGTTGAAGTACGACGTCAAGAACCGCGAATTCAGCTGGCAGATGACGCCGGCGGCGTCTCCGCGTTCCGAAGCCCGATGATGGTCAGTCGTCGAGACCGAACTCGTCGGTCACCTGCTCGATGGTGAACTTCTGGCGCAACTTCGCCGCGGTGTTCTGGTTCGCGAACATGCCGTTCTTCCAGACCGCCTGCTCGCGCGGCACCGTCTTGGTCCATTCGACGGGCACGGCCCACTCGGCGCTGTCGTCTTCATCGTCGCCCTCGTGGCGGTAGGTGCCGACGAGCGGGAGGCTCTGCAGCGGGGTCTCGACGCCGTCGACGTCGACCACCGCCTCATCGAAGCGGCGGGCCTCGCCGATCACGGTCCCGACTCCGACGTAACCCGCCTTGGGGATGTGCACGAAGACGCGCGCGCCGATCGGCAGGTTCTTCAGGGTCCGGGAGAACCACGCGCCGCCGCCGCCCGAGACGAAGCCGTACTTCTGCCCGTCCGCCCACTGGCGGGTGCCGCTGTCCTCGCCGAACGCGACGTACCAGTCGCCGCCGTTCCACGCCTCGCGGGTCTTCGTCTGCCGGGCGGGCGCAGCGCCGGGAGCCTGCTGGCCCTCGTTCTCGACCAGCCAAGTGCGGGCGAGGTATTTCGCCCCGTTGTCTTCGAAGTGGCGGAAGAAGACGACGTTGATCGGCACGGCGAAGCCCTCGTTGAGGAACCGCACGATGCGCTCGGTGGCTGCGTCGACGCTCGCGGCGACGATGGTGAACGTCTGCGTGCTGTTGACCTCCTCGGGGAGGGTCTCATTGAAGCACTCCGCGAAGGCTTCTTCGAGCGCGACCCCGGGCTTGTACGCCTCGAAGATGGCTTGGATCTGCGTGCGGCCGAGCCCCGCGACCCAGGATCCGTAGTCCAGCGCCTGGGCCGTGACGTCGCGCGGAGTCTTGTCGCGCTTGAGCTCGATGACATGAACAGCAGCGGTCTCGTCGAGCGCGAGCAGGTCGATGAACCCGCCGAAAGCGGTAGGGACCTGGCGGCCGATGATTAGCAGCGTCTCGCCAAGCATCGAGGGGTCGGACTCGATGTACGTCTCGAGCTGCGATTCGAGTCCGATCGAGGTCGGGACGACGCGGCTGAGCCGGCCGCCATCCGCGCGCCACAGGCCCATTTCAACTGCCATTGCTGCTCACCCCTCCAACACCGCGAGGCGTCCGGTCGCCTGGCAATGAGCCTATCGAGAAGTGCTCTGCGCCCCGAGCGAGTCGGCTGTACATCCAATGCCAGGCTGCGATCTAATCGTTAGCAGCATAGTCAATTCATAGCTTGCCCGCCAAGTAGCGCTCAGGCATCGCCGTTCCACGGCGAAAGCCTTGCGCACAACTACAACTGAACAGAGTGATTCAGGTTGAAACAGCTCACCAGATCCGGCGCGCAATTGCGCCGGGCTTCAACAAGATCGAGCACACGGCCGCTCGGACTCCTTGCAAGCGGCCTCGCCCTGACCGTCTTCGCGACCCAGCTCACCCCGATCGCGGCCCTCGCCGCCCCAGCCGGACCAGCTGCTGCGGCGGCCGCGAATTCGAGAAGTGATTCTCAGGTTGTTTCGCGGTCTGAAGATCCATCGCCCGCTGCATCGACCGAGTAGAGCAACCCGGCGGGCAGCTCATCAGTAACAACCACAGCCGCTGCCGAGCCCTCCGCAATACCCGAGAACGAAGCGGCCCTCATACCAACGCCTGACGGATCGATCGCCCATTTCAAGACCGGCGGCACCCAGGAGCTGGAGTACAGCACCCGAATCAGCTTCTCCGATCTGCCTGCGAACGAGTGGACCTGCCCGTCCCAGCCCGCTGCCTTCGTCCTGGTCACCGACGCCGACGGCGGATCCTCGTGGGCCGACATCCCGGCAGTGCCCGACGGCACCGACGCCGCAGGCAGCAACGCGTTCCGAATGACCCTCGACGAGACCGGGATGAGCTACCCGGGCGGCGAGCTCACGCTCACCTACTACGGCAAGGAGGCCAACGGCGTCGGCTGCACCGAGATGAAGGACCCCGAGAGCGCCGAAGGGCTCGTCGCGTACAAGACCACCACGCTCGACGTCGAGTGGCAGAAACCGGAGATCAAGGACGTCTACTTCGCCAAGGGCGTCAACGGCCAGGACGAGATCCACTTCGAGGTCGACGACCAGTGGACGCGCGCCAACACATACCAGGCCGACGGCGGCCTCTCGGCCTTCGAGATCCAGAACTTCGGAGTTCCCGTGCTCCAACAGGTGAGCACTGCGACGATGCCGTGCCAGGAGACGCAGGAGCCGGATCGCGCCTGCAAGTACACGGGTCCACTCCCCGAAGCCTTCGAAGCCATCGGCGTCGCGGCGCTGCCTGCCGGCTACGACCTCGACTTGGTTACCGAGTGGCCTCCGGCCGATGCCGTCTCTTTCAAGGAGATCCGGAGCAACAAGCCCGTGGCCGTCGATCCCCAGATGACCCAGGCGGGCCCCACTGACAGCGCGCAGTGCCACAAGCTGTGCGCCGGCGATCCGGTCGACACCCACAACGGCAACTTCTACGAGGAGATCACCGACCTCGAGATCGACGGCCGCATCGGCCTCCAGGCCACCCGCCGATACGCCACCGGTCTTCTGGGCACCACTGGCGCTCACGGCGACGGCTGGGCGCTGAACTACGACATGCGCGTCGAGCAGAGCCCGACGAACAACAGCATCACTGTCGTCGAGCTCTCGGGCAACCTCTCGCGCTTCGTCAAGGGATCGACCGGCTACACGGGCCTCGCCGCGAACCTGCGAGCTGACCTCGTCAAGACCAGCGACGGCTGAAAGTTCTCCCGCTGGGACGAGGACCTCGCCTACGCCTTCGACGAGGCCGGCCTCCTCGCCTCGATCGAGGACGACAACGGCAACACCGTCACCGTCGCCCACGACTCCGAAGGCCACGTCTCTTCAGTCGCCGAAGGCGATCGCTCTCTGAGCTTCTCCTGGGACGCTGATCTCCTGGCTTCGGTCGAGGATCACACCGGCCGGAAGGTCTCCTACGGCTACGCAGGCGGCAGGCTCGCCGGCGTCACCGGCCCCGACGGCAATGCCTCCGAGTACACCTGCGATGCCGACGGCCGCGTCCTGACGATGACCAACGAATCAGGCGATGTGACCACCAACGTCTACTCCGCCGAAGGGCGCATCTCGCAGCAGACCCAGCCCAACGGAGAGGTGCTCGACTTCGCTTACGGAGCGCTCTCCAACGGAAAACAGACGAATACCGTCGCTTCGGGCAGCGTGAAGAAGACCTACGTCTACAACCAGCACGGACGGATACTGTCGTTCACGGACAGGTCCGACCCGACTGCGCAGTTCTCGCGCACCTACGACTCGAGCAGCAACGTCGTCACGGAAAAGCTCATCGACGGCGTCGAGAAGAGCTTCGCCCACGCGTACATCAACGGCGACCGCGCGAAGACCACCGAGGCCAACTCCAAGAGCACGGTGCACTACGAGCACGACGGCGAGCACCGGCTGACTGTGAGCGTGGACCCGGCTGGAACTCGCACCGAGCACTCGTTCGACGACCGCGGGAACCTCATTCAGACAAGAGTCGTCCCGAACGACGGCGGAGATCCCCGCGTCACGACCTTCGAGATAGACGCGAAGGGCGACGTCGTCGCAGTCAAGAACCCGCTCGGCGGCCGGGCGGTGCTCGAGCACGACGATGCCGGGCGGCTCGTCTCGGTGACCGACCCCGTCGGTGCTGTGACGACCAACGACTACGACTCCCTCGGCCGACTGGCCAGCACCGTCGCACCGGGCGGGAACCTCGCAGGCGTCACCGTCGAGGAGCGCTCGAAGTTCACCACCTCCTACGCCTACGACCTGAACGGCAACGTCACTTCAGTCACCGACCAGTCCGGCACCACCGCATACCAGTACGACGAGAAGTACCTGCCGACCTCGATCACCGATCCACGGGGGAAGACGAAGAGAGTCGTCTACGACGCCGCCGGCCAGCCGACGAAGATCACGTGCCCGGACGGCTCGGCCGACGAGTTCACCTACGACCTCGACACCGGGCTGCGCGCCTCGTGGAAGGACCCCCAAGGTTTGACCACCACGTATTCCTACGACGGCAGCGCAGTCACCACGACAGCACCCGATGGCGCGAAGACCACTCTCGAGACCGAGATCGGCTGGCGCGACGTCGGGACCGTCATCACGAACAGCAGGTTCCCGAACGGGCACGCGATCAAGCGAGAGAGCGCGGGCTTCACGAGCCTCGACCCAGATGACAAGTGGTCCACCACCACCGAGGTCGAGTACGACGAAGCCGGGCGAATCGCCATGGAATCCCAGAATCACAAGGAGGTCTCCTACGCCTACAACGGATTCGGGCAGCTGAAATCCCGCAGGGGTCAGGGCTGCGACGTCTCCTACGAGTACGACCTCGCCGGCAACATCTCGAAAACTGTGTACTCGGACGGCACCGAGGTGCTCCACGAGACGGACCTCGCGGGTCGCGCGACTGGGATCACCTCCTGGACGGGACGACCTACGACTTCGGATACGCTCCGGGAGGCCAGCTCGCCTCGATGTCCTCGAGCACCGGGCTGGGCTTCGACACGGTCTTCGATGGCTCCCGCCTGACCTCCAAAGACTGGAACGACGCCGCTGGCGATCCGCTCAAGAGCTTCGGCTATGAGTACGAGACATCGGGTCTGATGAGCGGCGACTCCGTCGACGCGAACGAGCGCGCTTTCGCATGGAACGACAACGGTGCTCTCGCCTCGGTCGACCAGGACCCGCTCGCGTGGGACGGCAGGCTCTTGACCAGCACCGGCGTCCGCGACCTCGCCTACGACGCGGCGACTGGCCGTCTCTCGCAGGCGGCCAAGGGGTCGGACACCACCTCGTACCAGTACGACGCTCAGGGCAACCGCACCAAGAGCGTCGACGGTAGCACCGAGACCAGTTACGCCTGGAACGGCCTGAACCAGCTGACCAAGCTCGACGACACAACGTTCTCCTACGGCGCTGATGGCATCCGCACGAAGGTCGGATCCGCCGTGCAAAACTACGGCCAGGACCTGAAGCTGCTCAGCGACGGCGAGACGAAGTACCTCTGGGCTCCCAATGGATCTCTTCTCGCACAGGCACCGTTGAACAGCAACAGCGAGGCTGATACCCAGCAGGCCGTCACCGACGCCCTCGGCTCCGTGCACAGCGTGCTCGACGACCAGCTCTCCTCGGTGGGGGAGTACAGCTACACCGTGTTCGGCGAGCGCACGCTCACCGCGGGAGCCAACGTGAGCTCGATCGGCTTCGCCTCCGAACAGCATGACGACTCGGGTCTGGTCTACCTGCGCTACAGGTACCTGGACCCGGCCGTCGGCCAGTTCATCAGCGTGGACCCGCTCGTCAGCATGACACTCGATCCCTACGGCTACGCCGACGGGAATCCGCTGCAGATGACTGATCCGCTCGGATTGTTCAGCTGGGGTTGGGAAGACACCGACAACCTCACGGGAGGTATCGGATCCGTAGCAGGAGTGATCGGGCTTGGAGCGACCATCCTCGCGTTCACTCCGATCGGGGCTCCGATAGTTGGTGCGTTGGCGCTCGCCGTCACCGTCACCACCGTTGCGGGCGTAGTTACGAGCGCGTACACCGCGGCACGAACGTGTCGATCAGACCAGATACCGACGCCCGACTGCGGAGGAAGTGTGCTTGGCATTGGCCTGGGGGCAGTCTCATTCACGAAGCCTCTCGCCACGTCCTGGAAGCTTGCCACCTCCGGGGACTCCACCATCCGTGCGTCCCATCAGGCCGTTCAGGGGGTCGCGGGAGCGCTGCCGCTTGTCAACGATTTCGGCAACCGCGCCATCAAGGGCGCTCACACATGCTGACCGAGAGGAGAACCAAGTGACTTTTAGCCTAGTAGTCGCCGTGATGGCAACGCTCGCTGGAGCCGTTCACGCGATAATGGTCTGTTTGGCGCTTCAGGGAGTGATTCGGATTGAGAACGCGGAACTCGCCGCATGGTGTAGCCGTGCGATCAGGCCGACTTTTCAGGTCTTCGCTCCGTTAGCCGCAGCGCATTACGTGCTCCACGGTTACGACCACGGATTGATTCTCACAACGGGCTACTGCGTCGCCATGGGGGTGTTTCTGATGAAGTGACCTGACATCGAGAATCGATCAATCAATGAGCACCCTCGCGACCTCGACGGCGTGCTGTCGCGAGGGTCAATGACATGGCTGTCCTAGCTGACTACTCCAGCTCTTTGCGTGCCGGCGTTCATCCTCGCGATGACGGTCAACGCAGCAAGCTAGGAACCAGGGCGACAATGCCTGAGCTGCCAGCCTGGCCGGCCCCGACGCGCGGGGTTGGCCGGACTCTTCCTCCCGATCTCCCGGCTATTTGGCGTCGACCGGGAGGAACGACTTCACAAGCGACTCGAGGTCCTCGTAGGGCAGCGTCCGCAGGTCACGACCGCTGCCGAGTTCGAGTACGGAGAACCCGTCCTTGCCGTCGGGCGTGCCGTCGGCCTTCCATGTGCCCTCGACCACGAACTTGACCTCGACGGTCGTGGAGACGTCCTTGTGCGGCTGGATCGACAGCAGCTTCCGCCGGCCATCGCCCTCTACCAAGTACCCGCCCTTCGTATCGACGCAGAGTACCCTTTCCCTAGACCAAAGCAGGAAATCCGGAAAGAACCAGGCGGTCTGGCCGAGCGAGACGAGCTGGATGCGGTAGCCAGTTTGCGAGCGGTTCCGCGCCCACGTGAGACCCGTGTCGTCGAGCGCGCGGGCGAACTGCAGCTCGAGCGGGTTGAGGCCGTCGTAGCCCTCGTGAAGAGCGTTGCGGAACGTCTCCATGGATCCGCGGCGCACGAGTGTGCTGCCGACCTCGTAGGGCTTGGGCCTGGCTTGCTTCAGCACCGCGTGGCGCAGGTACTCGTCGACGGCGTCCGCGGCGTCGTCGGTGATGCTCGCGTAGGCGCGGGAGCCGACACCGACCTTGGCATCGAACTTCTTGCCGTCCGTGTCCATGATGGTCAGCGCGGGCTTGTAGCGCCGCGACACCTCGCGCTGGAAAACCCACCGTGCGTTGACGCGGTTCGACTGCTCGAAGTCGACCCACTCGGAGTCGGCAGCATCGCCTCCGCCAATGGCCTGCGTCACCGTGCGCCGGCGGCCCGTGCCGCGCGTGTTCACGGTGTCCTGCGAGTAGTCGTTGACCTTCTCGAGCACCTTTTTGACGGGATCCACAGTTGCCGCGTTGTCGACTCCGGTGCGCGGGACCGTCCTCGATTCCTTCGGCTCGATGCTCACCGGCGGTTCGGATCCCGGCGGCGAGGTAAGGATCCTCACCTCTGGCGCGTCGCCGCCGAGCCCCTTGCGCACCTCGTCGACGATGCTCTTGAACACGTCGTTGCGGTCGACACGCACGTAGAAGTGCGCCGTGTTTAGCCGATCCGCCTCGTAGTGCGTCGCGCCGGGCTGGCGCAGCACGCGCCCGACGACCTGCGTGATGTCGATCGTCGACTCCATCGTTTTGTCGACGTAGGCGAAGTAGACCGAGGGGTCGTCCCAGCCCTCCTGGAGCGTCTTGTTGAAGATGATGTGCCGATAGTCACCGGCCACGAAGTCGTCGTAGTCGCTCTCGCCGCCGCCGAAGAGCACAAAGTCTGCGGGCAGCGGGAAATCTTTATCTGTCTTGAGATTGGCGTAAACCGCGATCTCGTCGGCTGGAACGCCGCACTGCTCGGTGAGATAGCGCCAGATCTCGATCGGCGGGGCCTGCCGCTGGTCGAACGGCTGCTTCGGGTCGTCCGTCCGGCTCGCGTCGTCGGCGAGCACGTTCGTATTGCAGACGTAGATCGCCTTCGGCAGGAAGCCCAGTCCCTCGGCCTTCGCCGCCGACTCCGCGTCACGCAGATCCACGAGCATGTCGGAGACGGTCTCTTCCATCGGCGCGTTGAGACCGTCGAGCTTGATAATGCCCTTGACTAGGCCCGACCCCACGACGGTTGACGACTTCACCGAAGTCACGAGCCCGTCGTCCGTGTAGCCGGCCTGCGTGCGCAACGGCTGGATAACCTCGGCGTCGAACTGCGCAGGGAAACGCAGCGTCGCGCTGGCCAGCAAGAATACGCTCGGCTGCTGTTCGAGCAGTAGCGTCGTCTGCTGGTCGCTCAGGTTCTGCGCCTCGTCGTAGACCACGATTAGGGGCCGCTGGTGGCCGTCCGACGTCTCACGGACCTTGAGCGCTTCCCAGCGGGTGGTCTCGATACCGTCGATGTCGTTCTTGTAGATCTTGAGCTTGCTGTCTTCGCGGTCCTTCTGGTTGAACGTCCCGACCGTGGCGAAGTACAGAAGCCCCTCCCGCGCCTGCGCCGCGTCCTCTGGGTCGTACTCACTGAGCAGGCGCACGGCGATGTCGGGGAGCAGATGGCTGTACTTCCCGCCTTCCTGCAGGTTCGCGTAACTCTGCTCGACGACGACCTTGCCCTTGGAAAGCCACAGGATCACCGGCGGGATCTCCGCGAGCGCCACGATCTCACTCACGGCCTGCGCCAGAATGGCGGTCTTGCCCGAACCGGTGATCGATGAGAGCGCCTGATAGAACGGCACTTCGTGCCGGCTGTCGCGGCGGCCCATGACGACCGGGTCAGAGTTATATTCGATGAACCGGTCGGCCATCAATGAGGCCGCCCCTCGCTGGAACTGGAAGAGTTCGAGCGCCATGATCAGGCCTCCTCTGTGAACGACTCGGTGCGGACATCCAGGCCGAAGTCAGACAGGATGCGGTCGGGAATCTGATACCAGATCACGTCATCCGTGACGAAGAGATTGCGCCGACTGTATACGTGGTAGTTGTCGGCCAGCCCAGCTGCGTCCGCTTCCTCCGTGATGGCCTCGTACACGTCTTCCGTGAGATCGGGGCTCGAGTCGGGCCCAGCCCAGACGAGGAAGATGCCCTCGTTGCTGGCGTTTTTGGCGACGAGGTAGGCATACGGTTCGGCGTCGCGCTCGACCGGGATGAGCACCGCCGCTCGACGAGAGCCGGTACTTGAGTGGGAAGCGATAACCGTGTCGACCATCTCGTCGCGCTCCATAAGTAGGAGCGTCTTGGCATCGACCTTCTTCTCGAGGGCCTTGAACGTGTAGCCGCCGCTCAGAGGCTTCCCATTGCCGTTGGCCCAGTCACCCGAGATCACGCGTGTCAGACGGACGGCGGTCAGCGCTCGGGCGTACGAGTCGCCACGCTCCGGCCGACCCTGCTCGACGAGGATGAATCGCCTATCGCTCCCCGACAACTCATTGAGTCCGAGCACCGCATGCCCCGTTGTCCCGGAACCGGCAAACGGATCGAGCACAGTTCCGGTAGGCGGGCACCAGATCTGGATGATCTTCTGGATCAAGCGGAGAGGCTTGACCGTTCGGAAACCGTGATCGCGTCCGACGACTGCGCTGAGCTCGTCGACGCCCGTCTGACTGTGCCCCGACTCTGCGTGCTCCCACGAGATTGACCCCAGAGCCTCAGGGAACTCGTGATCGTCATCAGCCCAGTACGTCATCGGCACGACGCCGCGCTTCACGTTCTCCAGATAACGCTTGTGCTGCGGGCGGCCCTTCCCCGCGATGCCGAAGTAGACGATCGGCCACGGGCCTGTCGCGAGTTTCTCCTTCGCGCGGGCGGCAGCCACATCTATGGGATCGGCGAGCATCAGGGCCTTGACTCCCCGCTGCACGGAAGACGCCGAAACACCTGCGACGCGTGCCCGCTCGGCCTCGTCGCTCAGGTCGCGCTCGACGTAGTGGGTACCCCACCCCTCGAGCGCGCGCTTGACCTGAGCGCGTGCCAGAGACCAACAACGGCCCTCCGGTGGATAGTGAAGCTCCCCGGTGAAGGGCGACTGAATCGCATAGACCATCGGTTGGTTCTTGTCTGCCTTGCCAGCAGAGAGGTCACCCGACTTCCAGACTTTGCGGTCTCCGTCACGAGCTTGGTATCGAGCATCCATCTCTTCGTCACGTGATAGCAGCGCTGTCTTCGCACGTGCCTCGTTGCGGGCGTAGACGAGGACGTACTCAGTTGCCGTGCTGACGTGGGACTTGTCGGATCGCGGCGAGTACGACTTCTGCCAGTTGATGATCGCGAGGCGGTTCTCCTCGCCGAAGAGCTCATCGAGCATCTGGCCTAGGTGGAAGAGCTCGCGATGGTCGATGCAGATCGCGAGAACGCCAGACGGCTTCAGCATGGACCGCATCATCTGGAGGCGCGGATACATGAACTTCATCCACTTGGTGTGCTTCGCGGGGTCGTCGCTGCCCACGAATTCGCCCATGTCGGGGTCGTTCGGGTCCGCGTCCCACTTGTCGTTGTAACGGAAGTCGCCGCCCGTGTTGTACGGCGGATCCGTGAGGATCAGGTCCACGTGGCCTCGTTCGCGGTACAGCGAGGCGAGCGCCTGGAGGTTGTCGCCCTCGATGAGCAGGTTCCTCGCGCGGCCATGCTCGTCACCGGCGCTGTACTTCTTGATCGGGCGCTGGTTACGTGGGCGTACGCGGCGGCCGAGTTGCCGGGCGAGCACCTTGCCCGGGAAAGAGAGGTTGACGCCCGCGCCGGTCTTCTCCCTGATCATCTCGATCAGCTGCTCAACAGGAAGATCTTCGAGCGCAGTGATGTCGTCCACAGATGTGTCCTTTGGTAGGGCGGCCGGGGTCTTGATGGCATGTTCCGCTCATGCCAAGCACACACCTACATGTTAATGGTGGCCACCGACGTTGATGCCGGTAAGCGCCGTCAGCCGGCACTGATTCAGCGGGCAGCGGACCAGTACTGATGCTCATCGCTCATTGCTCATTGCACAGCCCCGGCCTCAAGCCCGTGAACCGGGGCTCCGCTTCGATTCCCCGCGGGCGCTCCTCGATCCGCGCCTCTGCGACGAACTTAACGAACAAGTCCGAGTCGTTCGCCAACGCATCGAGCACCTCGAGCGGAGCGTCCGGGTTCAGCGCCACCAGCACCGCTAGTTCGGCACTTCGGCCGGCGAGGTCGGCCATCACGTCAATCGGTGCGCCTGGATTGAACGCTACGGACATGAGCGTGTCCGGATCGTCTCGGGCTGCCAACGATCTGAGAATCTCCGGTGGCGTCTTCGGGTGTGCGGCAACAGCCCGCCGGACTTTCGCGCTGCGCCGCTCGCCTCCAAGAAACGCCAACATGTCCGGCGTCGCGTGCTCGCTGTAGGCGACGCGGATGCGCACCTCGGCCCTGGTGTTCGCGGCCATTTCCTGCAGTTCGGCGACGGTCGGAACCGTAGGTCGGGCGGCGACGCTCACCTCCGTCGACAGTGCGGGTTCGTCGTCGGTCTGTTCCTCCGGGTCGGGCTCCCGGTAGGCCGCGATGCGGACGTCAACGTCGTCGTCGAGCAGCAGAGCGTTCAGCAGATCCTGCGGCAGGCGGTCGTTGCACGCGACCGCTCGGCGCACTTCCGCGTCTGCGTCGAGAGCCAGTGCTTCCAAGACGCTCTGCGGGGTGCGAGGGTTCTCGGAGACCGCCATCCTCACGTCTGCGTCTTTGCTTTTGGCGAGGCGTTCCAGAGTGCTGATACCGGTTCTCTGGTGCATCGCCGCGTAGTACCGGAGATCGGGGTCGCGGACTCTACTCTTCGACAAGCGGGCGAGCGCAGCCTCCATCAGGCCATCAGGCACAGCCAGATCCGGTCTTTGCTCCACCTCGAGGACCACCGAGTGTAGATCGAGGTTCTCCGAAGAGGCTAGGAGCTCCTCCGCGATGGAAGCAGCAAGCTCGCTGGGGACCAGGGGGTTCGCCATGACCGCCAGTCGGACATCGGCCAAACTGTCCTGCGCCAGCCGTGACAAGACGTGGAGCGGCGCAGAGCGATTGGCCGCCACCGCGGCGCGGAGATAGCTCCTCCTATCCGTCGACAGCCCTTCGAGAACCACGACCGGTGTCCGATCGGATTCGGCGAACAGCTCGCGCGCGGCCTCGGCCCGCATGCTCGCCATCCTTTTCGTCAGCGACTTCAGCGACCCCTCGCTAAGCGAGGGATTGCCTGCCAGGGCGATCAGCACTTCGGGCGACTTCTCGGCGACCAGGCCTGCCAATGCCTCGCTCGGCGTCGCCGGGTGACGCGCGATGAGCCGCGCGACCTGGTCGCTGTACTCGGTCGGCGTCTGCCAGCGCTCGTGCGGCTCGAGCCCTCCCGTGGCGAACTTGATCCGTGCTTCACGAGAGCCCGCGAGCTCGGTGAGGACTTCGCCGAGCTGCGGGTCGGGATTGTTTATCGATCGCTCGAGCGCGTCCCAACGGATTCCGGGGTCCTCGTCCGCGAAGAGCGCCCGGCGGACGGCGGTGTCCGCGATGGGAAGCATCCTCGCCGCGATCCGGCGCACGTAAGCCGTCCGCTGGTCCGACATCAGGTCCGCGATGACCTCGATAGGGAGGTCCTGTGATGCCTCCGTTGGGAGGCGGAGGGATCTGACGGACTTCCAGGACCAGATACGGCTGGCCTCCGGCAAGCAGCTGTCGAGAGCTCGATCGCTGGCCCCGTGCAGCATCGCCAACAGAATCGAGCCGAGCGCGACCCCCGGAGTTGCCTCGGGATCGCGGTCCTGGTTGATCTCGACGCGGCGCGTATCGACCTCGTACGCTTGGCGCTCGTCAAGCTGAACGATCTCACCCTTGCCGGATTCGTCCGGAGCCGCACCATCGGTGCGCCTTGCGATCTGCGTCTGTTGTTGCGCCGATGCGGTGCCTGACGACGGGTTCGCGGCCACTGCGCGGCGCACCATCACGCTGCTGTCCCCGGCGAGGCTTCGCAACACCTCGGCTGGCGCTCCCGTGTTCCTGGCGACGCCTTCGCGCACGCGGGCGTAATGGTCTGTCGCGAGCTGCTTCACGATGTCCGTCGGCGACGAGGCGTTGCGTCCGACGCGGAACCGTAGATCGATGTCGTCGCCCGCCGCGAGCGCCATGAGCATGGCGTGCGGGGTGTGCCGGTTGTCGGCAAGGAGCTGCAGCTTGCGGCGCTCTGACACCGGCACGTGCACGGCGATCTGGTTGCGTGCGGTCGCGCCGACGAAGCCCTCACGAAGCCTCGGCAAGAGGGCTTCTGGGTCTCCTCCCAGCAGCTGCTCGAGCGTCCATATCTTGAGTACCTGCTGTCGAGGCAGCCACACACCGACCTCCCGGATGCCCAGGGCGTCGTCCAGATCGAGCATCACGTACCCGAGTAACTGGCGCAGGAAGTCGCGGAGCGTGGCCACGCTCAGTTTTGTGTACACCTTGCAATCCATGAGCGTGCCATCGATCATCCAGTCGCCGTCCGCGCCGCCCAGCAGCATGGCCCCGCTGAAACCAGGATTGGGGCGGAACCGGCTCTCGGCGGCGATACGTTCGCGCCACTCATCGAGCTGCGCCTCACTCGCAGACAGGAGAGCGTCGACGTCTTCGATGGCAGCGTCGGAGATCGCGTCTGCCAGCTCCGCTCCGCCCGTCACCGCATCGCACGCATCGCCCAGTGATCCGGATAGCGCAGCGACTCCGCCCCGGTAGACCTGCTCGCAATAGGCCAGCAAGATCGACGCGCGCGTGAGATCAGACGAATCGCTCGGCGAGCTCAACAGCGCTTCGCCGATCATGAAGGCTTCTGTCAGGACGCGTGCTCGGTGCTCGCCGTTCTCCACCAGCGGCACAAAATCGCTGAGCCGGGCAACGCCTTGAGCCGAGGTCGACTTCGCAGGGTCGAAGCCGCCCAGCGCGATCCTGGCGCGGATGTCGAACCCCGTGCCTGACAGCCTGCCATCAACCGGCTCGCTCGCCGGCACAAGCAGGGTCTTCCCCGCCAGGTCGACTAGACCCAGCTCAGCAGCCATCTCGCGCGCTTTATTGCTCGTGCCGCGGGAGGCCGCCAACACAGGGGAGACCCCATCGAGGTAGGCGCGAACGGGCGACGACGCGTTGCGCAACTCAGTCGTCAGACTCATAGGGCGATCCTCTCAGAAGGACTGATCGAAGACGCGTCTCTCTCCGTGATCAAGTATTCAAGGAGACAGATCCTGCCGATGTGCTGCATTCAAAGTGCTCACCGCCCGTTTTGAGTTGTCGTTCGGCCGTTGGGCCCGTCCTTCAAGTGTAGGCAGGCGGGCTACCTCGGCCACGGGTCGCCACGCACGACACGGCCCCTTGTGATGCGCCCCATCTCGGTACTGAAACCGAGCCGACTGAGGATCGAATATCAGGATCCGTCCGGTCGCGCCGGGCGCGAGATGGTCAGGACTCTCCGTGCTGGACGCACCTTCTCCAAGCCCCTCGCTCCAGCACGCAACGGCTCGCTCAGCGACCCGGAAAATGTCACCGCAGATGTCACCGCTAGACGCAGGATGTCACTGGAATCAGCGGGAACTGTCGGGAACCGCGATCGCCCACGATCCCTACTCCTGTATGGCATATAAGGCTATTGAGCGTGCGTGACGTAGATCACGTCGCTGGCTCAAGGGGTCGCAGGTTCAAATCCTGTCAGCCCGACCAGGTTGGAGTCTCACGACTTCACGGGCGCACTTGAGCACACGAAACGACCCTACGAATCGAGCGCTACCGCTCTAGAAAGATTTGGCGTTCGCGAACATATATGTGAAATCTTGGATGGCGGGGAAGAAGCGTTTGAGAAACGGCGGAATAAGTGCAAGATCCTGTCCTGAGAGCATCGGGAGGAGCTGGAGTATCCCTAATTCTCTAAGGTGTATTTCCGAATCGTCTTGTGATTTCACCCCTACCCGATTCGCTATTGTCTTGAAGCCAAGCCCTTCGGCCCACAGCTCTCTCCAGCGGAAGATCTCGTCGGCAGTGGGCACCACTACTCGTGACCGAACGCCTGTCCCAGGGAGATGCTTCATTATGGTGCCGCGGTTGTGCCGGTATTTACCCGCCAACTCGTATG
Organism: Leucobacter chromiiresistens; assembly: GCF_001477055.1. Taxonomy (GTDB): domain Bacteria; phylum Actinomycetota; class Actinomycetes; order Actinomycetales; family Microbacteriaceae; genus Leucobacter; species Leucobacter chromiiresistens_A. The sequence continues at coordinate 46,116 of NZ_LDRK01000028.1, read as the reverse complement.
CGGACAGCCCGGCCTCGTAATCGGCAATAATGAGGCGCAGCCTCTCTTCCGTGATGCGAGTGAAGGATCGTGGAGAGTGTTGAGTTCTTGCGGTCTTTGGGGAGTTTCTCGCCTCGGCAAGCAGCCTCCACCCCAGTCCTATTTCTTTTGCACAGGAGGAGAACACCCCGAACGAGAGATCCCGGAAACTCAAGGGCTTCCGGGACTTTTTCTGTAGGTGAGTATCCTTCACTCATTCCGTGCCTTGGATGATTCGCCAAGTATTGAACGGTCCGCGATCGCCTCAGTACTTCTTGGTTCAAGTCGACCGCTTCTGACGCATCACCGAGGGACTCTTTCATGTCACCCGGCATCGATGCCAGCCTATCAAGCCATTCAGGTGCTCGGCGAGTCGAATTCTGTACGTACGTAGAAGGCGCAACGCGACCGGAATGATCGATGGTAGGCGAGCGCTGGCCTAACCCTGGGCGGCCGACTGTGTCCATCACCGCAACTCCCGCCGCCGAAACACGGCGACGGCCACCGCAACCAGCACGACGCTGGCCCCAGCCCCGGTCCCGACAGGCCACCACAGCGCGGCACCCTCCGGGGGAGTACCCGACGCCAGGGCCACGGCCGCCGGGAGCAGGCCCGCGGGTGTGAACTCGGCGAGGCGAGGGGCCGCGCCGGCGACGGCGAGCAGGAAGAACGCGCCGACGCCGACGCCCGCGGCCGCAGCCATTGCGTCGAACGCGGCCGAGGCGAGCAGCGACACCGCGATCAGCAGCGTGGCGAGCACCACCCACAGCGCCGTCGCACCGAGCAACGGCCCGAGACCGCCAGCGGCGTCACCGGCGGCAGCAGCGGCACTGCCAGAACCACCAGAACCGCTGCCAGCGCCACCAGAACCGCCACCATCACCCCCGAACACCACCGAGGTCACGCCCCAACACACCAACGCCCCAAGAAACGCAGCCGCAGCAACAAACCCCACGTGCACGACAGCATGGCTCACCACGTACGCCGCGCGCGATGCGGGCTTCACGAGCAGCAGCGACGCGACGCCCGAGCGCACCTCGCCGTTGATCGCGCCCGCGGCCATGATCACCACCACGAACACGACGAGCTGCGACAGATCGGAGACCCACTGCGCGGCGGCGTCGGCGGCAGTCGGATCCGGCAGCGCGAGCGCCCCGACCTCGCCGCCGAGCGCTCCCGCGAGCAGCTCGTTCGTGTACCGCGTGATCACCGGCCCGCTCGCGGCGAAGAAGACGAGCACGACGGGCAGCACCCAGATGCGCCAGGTGCGTACGATCTCGCGGGTGCGCAGGCGCAGGAGCGGCAGCAGGGCGTTCATCGGGCGCCCTCCACGAGGTCGACGAACACGTCTTCCAGGCTCGCCTCGCGCGGTTCGAGGCGGAAGAGGCGAGCGCCGAGCGAGCCGACCAGAGCGGCGATGCGGGCGGCGCCGTCCTCCACGTCGTCGACGGTGACCACGAGGGCGCGCGATCCGGGGGCCTCCTCGGCCACGTCGAGCGCGAAGCCCGATCCGGCGCCCACTCCAGACGGGGCGAGCAGCGCCTCCCGAAGCCGCTCGGTCTGGTCGGTCTCGACGATGAGCCGGCCGCGCGATCCGCCGAACCGCGCGCGCACCTCGCGCAACGGGCCCTCGGCGGCAACGCGGCCGTCGCTGAGGATCGCGACGTCGTCGCACACGCGCTCGACATCGGGCAGCAAGTGGGTGGAGAAGAACACGGTGGTCTGTCCCTTGAGTTCGGTGAGCAGTTCGAGCACCGCGCGCCGCCCCATCGGATCGAGCGCGGAGGTCGGCTCGTCGAGCACGAGCAGCTGCGGGCTGTTGATGAGGGCCTGCGCGAGCCCGAGTCGCTGGCGCATGCCGCGCGAGTATCCGCCGACGCGGGCGCGGGTGTCGGCGAGGCCGGTGAGGTCGAGCAGCTCGGGTACGCGGCGCCGGGTCGTGCTCTTCGGCAGCTGGAACAGCGTCGCGGCTTGCTCGAGCACCTCGCGCCCGGTCATCCACGACGGAAACCCGGGCACGTCGGGGCAGTAGCCGATGAGCGGGCGCACCTCTGCGCTGCCGGGCGCGTGGCCGAGCAGCCGGGCGGTGCCGCTGCTGGCGCGGGCCAGGGCGAGCAGGATCCGGATCGCCGTCGTCTTCCCAGCCCCATTGGCGCCGAGAAAGCCGAACACCGACCCCCGCTCGACGTGCAGGTTCACCCCGTCGAGGGCGAGCCGCCCGCCGTACCGCTTCGTGAGCGCGCGCGTCTCGAGCGCGGGGGCACCCGCGACGGCACTCGCGGCGCCCGTCATCGCTGCGCCTCGTCGCTCGGGCCGGAAGCGCCGGTCGCGCCGGAAGCCTCGGTCGCGCCAGAAGCCTCGGTCGCCCCGGGCGCAGCCGACGCCGCCGGCGACGACCCCGGCCGCCCGCCGTACAAGCTCGCGACGGTGCTCGCGACGTGCGACGAGGCGGCCACGGGGGCGTCGGCGACGGGTGCGGGGCGGCGGCCGGCCACGAGGAACAGAATGGGCCCGATCATGTTGAGGCACAGCATGATGAGCACCCACGGCCACTTGCGGCCGAACTGCACGCGCTCGGTCGGCGTGCGCACGAGCACGACGAAGCCGATGACGAGCAGCAGCGTCTGCAGGGCGAGCACGATGCCGATGAGCAGCCATACGGTGCCGCTGAGGGAGGGGACGTCGAGATTCATGCGCAGCTTCCTTCGCAGTGCGGGCGCGCGAGCGTCGCCGGTGGGTAAATCGGTATTGCCTACATCCTTGCAATGCAAAGTAACGATGTCAATTCGGGATCCGCAGCCGTGTCACCGGAGTCACTCGGACGACGGCGCCGTGCGCGGGGGAGCGGAGGCAGCCGCACCCTGCGGAGTGGTGAGGCGGTCGCGCAGCGCCCGTTCGAGGGCATCGAACCCTTCGCCCGTGAGGCGGATGAGCGGGGCGTTGCGGGTCGACCTGACGCGGCGTCCCCAGGTCATGCCGACGTACGCCTCGCGATCCGCGTCGGCCGTCCAGATGAGCACCACGCCGTCGCCGCCGCGGGTCTGCTCGGGCAGCGGCGTGTACCGCGCCGAGTCACCCGAGGCGAAGGCCGCGTGCAGCCGGTCGAACGCGGCGGGGGTGAGCGCGTGGTACCCGGTGAAGCGCCGCCGCAGGGGCGTGCCCGTCTCCGCGCGCACCCACACCCGCGTCGCCGACCCGAGCAGCGCCGCGACCGCGAAGACGCCGAAGGTCGTCGCGAGCACGACGATCGCCGCGGGCAGCACACCCAGCCCCCGCATCGCCCGATAGCGCGGCCGAGACGACTCCTCCGCGCTGCGACGCGCGTACTCGGCCAGCTCCGGGTAATTCGCCGCTGCGCACGCGATCCCGATCACGCAGAGCACCAGCACGCCCACGGCGACGGCGGTGCGGGGTGCGGATCGGCGCGACACGAGCCCGGGAGTGCGCGCCAGGGTCGCGTCGTAGAGAGACATGCCCTCATGCTCCCATGTCGCGGCGCGGTTACCGCGAAGACTGCGCTGCAGTGCCCTCCGCAGCGCCCGCCGCAGTGCCCGCCGCAGCGCCCTCCGCACGCGCGTCCCGCCACGCGCGGCGCAGTCCGGCACGCAGCGGCAGCACGATCACGGCGAGCGCGGCGGTGAGACCCGCGGGCAGCGCCGCGGGAACGAGGAGGCCCCAGCGCCCGCGGGGGCGGCGCGCATCGAGCACGGTCGCCGCCACGATGGACGCCGAGAGCGTCGCCAGCGTGGTCGCACTCGCGGTGCGCACGAGCCGATCCTCGACGGGCACCCGTCGCCGCTGCGCCCAGAGCGCGGGCACCGCGCCGACCGCGACGGCGGCGATGAGCGAGCGCCGGGATCCGGTGCCGGTGCGCCGGCCGCCGATCCCGAACCCCGTGGCCACGCGATCGGGGAGGCGCCGCCAGGTGAGCGTCAGGGATCCGGCGGCAGTCGCCGCGATCGCGAGCGGCACGAGCTGCGCCCCGCTCACAGCGCTCTGCGGCACCCGGTCGAGCACGTCGCTCGTGGCGTCATCGGGGCGGATGAGCCGCAGGCGCACGGCAAGGGCGCCGAGGTTCACGGTCCACCCGGCGCCGAAGAGTCGAGGTACGAAGAGCCGGGGGGTGTCGGGATCCCATGTGCGCGAGCGCACCTCAGCGCTCACCGGGCCGCGCAGCTCGACCGGCACGCCGAGCACGCGCAGCCGCGAGTCGGCGGCAGGCGCGTCACCGGTCAGAGCGTCGCGCAGATCCGCCGCGTACTGCTCCGCGGGCCCGAGCGCCTCGACCGGATCGATGCCGGCGTCGGCGAGCTCGTTCAGCTGCGCGGAGAGGGCCTCGAGCGCGCGGGCCCGATCCCGCCGCGAGAGCGCGCCGAGCTGCGCCTCGACCTCGTGCAGGTACCGATTCACTTCGCCCCCTCCGGCCGCAGAATGTCGTGCATCGCCCCGCTCAGTGCGGTCCACGCCTCCGACCCCTCGGCGAGCGCGGCACGGCCCTCGTCGGTAAGGCGGTAGTACTTGCGGGGCGGGCCGCCGGGCGCCTCGACCCAGCGGGTGGCCACCTTCTCGGCTTTATCGAGGCGCGCGAGCAGCGGATACACCGTGCCCGGAGTGGCCGTCAGCGCGGGGTGCTCGCCCAGCCGATCGATGATCTCGATCGAATAGCACTCGTCGCGGTCGAGCACCGCGAGAATCGCGAGCTCGAGCACGCCTTTGCGCAGCTGCGCGGTGCGGTCGCTGGTGGGCATGCCCCACAGCCTGACAATACCCGGAAGCCTTGTCAAAGCCTCGGCTGGGCGCGTCGCGCCGGTGCATCGGCGGGCGGCGACGGGCATGAAGGCGATCCGCCCTCGCAGTCGCAGTGCATTCGCCGCCGGTGCGCACTACTGCATTTCAGACCTCGCGGCCCGCGCACTTTCGCCCACGGGGTACTGCAAAACCCTCGTTCGGCACTCAAATCGCCGCCGCGACCTACTCAAAGATCGTCCGCCACCGAATTCCCGCTCGCTGACAACCGAAAGTGAGATCGGGCAATTTCGTCCGAACCGATTGCGAGGGGTGAGTGCGTTATGACGATGGAGGCTGAGAGCCGACAGCAGGAAACTGCTGTCGAGCACGGGGAGCAAGGTGTGCTTCCGAACGACCGAACAACGACGGATGGTGCGGCGGGACGACCCGCCGGAATCTCCAAGCCGCAGAAGGGCCTGCTGCAGCGGCGCGGATTCTTCTGGTCGATCGTCGGCGCAGTGGTCGCGGTCGTCATCGCGGTTCCGCTCGCGTTCTTCTTCTGGGGCAACGGCGGCACCGCGGCTGTGCCCGACGGCTTCCCGGCGCAGGAGCAGCTTCCGCTCGCCGATGGTGAGCGGATCGCCTCGAGCGACCCCGACGGCGACCTCATGTCGGTCACGATCCGGGTCGACGACGCCGAGGCGCAGCAGGCCGCCGTCGAGCAGATGCAAGCCGCCGGGTTCTGGGTCACCGGCCAGAGCGGCTCGGGCCCGATCGGGCACGTGGTCTCGATGAGCAGCGATGAGTTCACCGCGCGCCTGTCGTTCAGCCACTCCGAAGAAGCCGGCTACCAGATCAAATACATGATCGCTCAGCGATAGAGACCTCACACCAAGAGAGCAAGGGACAACAGTGTTTCGACAATTCTTCCATTCTGACGACGGGAGCGGACCAGCATCCGCCCCGTCTTCCGGCGCATCTGCGCTCATGCTGCTGCGCCGCCCGTTCGCGGCGGCCATGACCTTCCTGCTCCTGCTCGCCTCCCTCGTCGCTTACGGGCAGGTTGCAGGAGCAACGCAGGCGCAGGCTGCGAGCTACACGCACGGGGCCGAGATCGGCACGGCCGTGTGGCCGGACGACGTGAACCTCGCAGAGGGCTCCGCCATCTGGTCGATCGCGACGGGCATCTCGGGAAGCCCGAGCAGCGGAGTGATCGGCGCCTTCGGCGGCACGCCCACGGAGCCGATCCGCGTGTCGGGAGCACTGGCGAACCTGGGCGTCTCCGGCGATTCCGAGAACCCCGGTCTCTACATCAATGAAGCGCTCACCATGGGGTCGCTGACGAAGATCAGCCCCGATGTGAAGGCCCATTACGAATCGGCCGGCTCCGTGAAGCCGGCGGGGACCACGTTCACGAACTCGGGCCACGTCAAGTGGGTTCCGGCCAGCGGGCCGAACAAGGGGAAGGCGTTCGCGATCGAACTCCCCATCCCGAACAACCTGACGAAGTCCTGGGTCACCACGACCTGCAGCATCGAGGTGAATCAGCTCACGAACGAGCTCGTCATTCTCACCGGGCCGTGCGATCCGGGATACACGGGCTACCAGAACAACATCCTCTACTTCTCTCCGGGCGCTGACGGCGATCCGCTGACGCTCGAGGACAACGTCGTCGAGTACCTCGAGACGACGACCACACCGAAGCTCGACGGCGTATCCGACATGACGCTCGACGCCGCAGGCAACGTGTACGGCATCACCGACGGCCTGAACCCGACCATCTGGCGGTGGAACCGCGACACCGGCCAGCACGTGCTCCTGGGCAAGACCACCTACAGCAGCAAGAACGGCACTGCCTCGCCCGCGAGCGTCGGCCTGGCCTTCTACGACGGCCGCATCATCAACACGGCCAACGGACGCAAGGCGCTGCCGCTGCAGGTGAACCCCCTCACCAAGGAATCCTCAGCGCTGCCGAACGGCAGCTGGGCAGAGCACGTGACCGGCGGCGGTACCGCGTGGACAGCGACACTCGACAGTGCGGGATCCGGCCCCCTGGCCGGCGGCGTCGGAATCGGTGGAACGGTCACCGATGAGGCGGGCAACCCGGTGAGCGGAAGCCCCGTCGCCATCTACCGCGACAACGGCGACGGCACCGCGACCCTCGCGGGCACGACCGACCCCACCGACGAGAACGGCAATTACGCCGGTCTGCTCGATTCCTCCTCGGGAACCTTCTACCTGCGCCTCGTGCAGCCGCGAGTCGTCAGCGGCTCTGAGAGCAAGAACGGTGAAGTCGTGGCTACGAACACGTACTTCACCGTGGGGCAGGACGTCACCGGAAACCGCATGTCGGTGGTCAACGACCGCAACAACGGATCGAACCCTCCGGCCGGAACCCCCGGGGAGACCACCATCGACGTCACCGCCGACGGGCTCAACGACCTGGTGAAGTACGACCTCGTCGACGCTCGCTCGGTCGCGGCCATCGACTTCACCGTCGCCTTCGCAGGATCCACTGCCGACCAGTCGCCGAACAGCCTGCTCTCCGGAGATGCCCGCACCGGCAACGGCCCTCAGCACGTGACCCTGCAGGGCGACGACGCGGCAGACCTGCGCCTGGGAGCCACGAATGGCAACTACGTCGTCGGAGCGACCGATGACAGCCACGAGAGCGACGACGGCGTGTATCTGAATCTCGCGGGCGACACTCCGCTCGCATCCGACCAGCTCTTCGCTGCGGGACTGCAGTACCCGCTGCTCGCCAAGAGCGAGGGATCGCAGGCTGACAGCGCGAAGATCAGCGCGTGGATGAGCGCCGCGGGCGCGGCGAACGCCAACCCCCGGGGCGCCTTCGGCTCGGTCATCAAGTCCTCCGGTGCGAACGCCGAATTCGAAGTACCGTTCCCGAGCACGGCCGGCCAGGCGACGCTCCGAGTGAACAGCTCGCTCGTCGAAGTCGAGAAGCCCGACAACTCGGCGAACGAATACGCGGGAGCGGCGGATAGTACGACGCAGCCGTGGACCACCGCCGGCGAAGTCGAGGACTACGACGTGAAGATCGTCGACTCGGTCCTCCGGCTGTCGGTGGACAGCACGCTGCCCGGCGACTACTCCTACGGCATGACCGGCGTCAGCGCCACCGCGCCCTCCTCGCAGAGCGCGAAGATCACGCTCAGCGAGGCAGGCGTGGCAGCAGAATCGGGCGCTCACGAGGGTTCGATCGGACAGCCGATCGCGGTCACTCCGGAGGTACCCGCTGGTGCTGAGCTGCAGAGTGCAGAGGTGATCGACGCGGTGACGGGAGATCGGATCGGAGCGGCTGAGGTCGCCGCCGACGGCACCGTTACGGTTCCCGGCTCGATGGTGACCCTCGGGGCGGACATCCGCCTCGTGCTGAGCTACTCGGAAGCGCCGTCGGCAACCTCGTCGACTCTCGAGGTCGGACCGCCCGACAGCGTGCCGGCGAACGGCGAAGCGACCATCCCCGCCACGGTGACAGTGAGGGGCGCGCAGAGCGATTCCCCGCTGGCCGGGCAGAACGTCAAGATCTTCAGCACCGACGACAAGGTCGCGGTGTCGGAGGTGACGGACAACGGCGATGGCACCTACACGGCAACGCTCACCAGCTCCGTGGCGGGAACGTACCCGAGCATCCACGCCACCGTCGCCATCGACGGCGTCGACACGGAAGTCGCCGGCTCGCCCGGCACTGCCAACTTCACGACAGGCGCGCCCAGCGCAGAGAACTCCGCGTGGAGCATCGATCCCGCGGGGCCGCTCACCGTGGGATCGCAGACCGACAGCACCTACACGGCTGTCGCCGACATCGCCGACGCCCTTGGGAACCCCGTCGGTGCCGGTGTCGACGTCACGTTCGTCGTACCGGCAGGAGTGAACGGCGCGACCGAAGACACGCAGATCGTCGTGCCGACCGATGAGAACGGTCGAGCCGTGGTGGAGCTGCAGTCGACGCAGGCGGGAACGTACGTATTCTCCGCTCGGCTCGGCGACGAGCAGATCGGCGACAGCGAAGAGCGGAGCTGGAACGCAGACGAGGTCTCCCTGACCGACTCGGTCTTCGAGGTCTCTGCCGACAGCCGTCTCGCCGACGGGCAGGACACCCACACCGCGACGGCCAAGGTAGTCGATGCGTTCGGCAACCCGGTAGCCGGCGAGGAGATCGCGTTCACCATTCCCGAGCACCTGGAGTACGCGGGCGCCCGTGGCACATGGGTGTCGGGAACGAGCGGCACGATCGTCGTCGCAACCGGAGCAGACGGGGTCGCCGAGGTAGAACTCGCATCCACGAAGAGCGGCACCTACGAGGTCTCGGCCTCTGCGGCAGCCGGTGCACTGGGTACCCCTCAGCGCATCACCTACGTCGCGGGAGTCGTCGACGCTCAGACGTCGACCTGGACGGTTACGCCGGAGAGCCCGGTGCAGGTGAACGAGCCCTACACCGCGACCATCCTCGCCAAGGACGCTCTCGGCAACCCCGTCGCAGGGGCCGAGGTGGAACTGGTGCTCCCCGCAGATCTGGCGACCGCGAACGGTGCAGCCGCGAGCGGCGTCACCGACGCAGACGGCGTGCTGTCGATCCCGGTGACCTCGACGGTGGCTGGCGCGTACACGCTGCAGGCGACCGTCGCAGGGCTGCCTGTCGGCGGCACCGCGGAGACGAGCTCGAAGGAGATCGCGTTCGTCGCGGCCGCATCGGACGCGACGAAGTCGAATCTGAGCGCGACCGGAGGCATCGTGAGCGCCGACGGCTCGACGACCCACACCGTCACCGCCACGATCTACGACCGCTTCGGCAATCCCGTTGCAGCGGACACCGACGTGGTGTTCTCGTTCCCGTCTCAGCTCGTCAGCGCAGCCGGTGCATCACCGGCCACCGTGCAGACCGATGCTTACGGTCAGGCGAAGCTGGAGGTCGCCACGACCACTGCAGGCTCGTACGAGGTGTCGGCTGAGGTCGAGGTCGACGGAGTACTGACCGGCATCGGCAACTCGCCCGTCGCGGTCGACTTCGGGAGCAGCGACGCCGACGCGCAGCGATCCTCCTGGACCGTCACGCCTGAAGGAGAGCAGACGGCAGGCGAGGCGTTCGTCGCTGAAGCTCTGATCGTCGACTCGAACGGCAACCCGGTCGAGGGCGAAACGGTGACCTTCGCTGTTCCTGCTGGAATCAACGGAAGTGCAACACCGAGCTACGTCACGGCCGTGACGAACGCCGAGGGCCTCGCGTCAGTGGAGCTGTCGGCCACGACCGCCGGCACGTACGAAGTGGTCGCTTCAGTCGCTGGATCGCAGATCGCAGACGCACGCGACATCGTGTTCGTCGCTGCCACCGCCGACATGAACGAGTCGCAGATTCAGGCGTCGAAGTCGATCATCAGCGGTGACTCGGTGGACGACTCGACCATCACCGTCGAACTTCGCGATGCCTTCGGCAACGTCGTCTCGGAAGGCGACTACTCGGTGCTCATCAGCACGGATCGAGGTCAGCTCTCGGAGGTCGTGCGCACCGAGGACGGCCGCTTCACCGCCGTCCTGAGCGGCGGAGCAACCGACGCGGGCACGGCGACCATCTCCTTCACGGTAGACGGTGAGCCCGGCGTCTCCACCGCCACGGTCGAGATCGTGGATACGACGGTGCCGGAGGCGCCGACGGCGGTTGCGGTCGGTGACTCGGTCGAGGGTTCTGCTGAGCCCGGGACCACGGTCGAGATCCGTGACGTGGAGACCGGTGAGGTCGTGTGCTCGGTCGTGGCCGATGAGAACGGTCAGTTCTCGTGTGGTCCGGTGGGTGATGGGAACTACGATGTGGTTGCCGTTGATACCGCTGGGAACGAGTCGGCTCCGACTCCGGTGACCGTGGACACGGACGCGCCTGCCGCTCCGAAGGTGAGTGTTGACGGGGACACGGTGACGGGTGAAACCGAGCCGGGTGCCAAGGTCGAGATTCGCGATCCGGAGACCGGTGAGGTCGTGTGCGAGACGGTTGCTGATGAGAACGGTCTGTTCTCGTGCGGTCCGGTCGATGATGGCAGCTTCGATGTTGTCGTGATCGATGAGAGCGGTAACGAGTCCGATCCGGTCTCGGTGACGGTCGATACGGATGCGCCTGCCGCTCCGAAGGTGAGTGTTGACGGGGACACGGTGACGGGTGAGACCGAGCCGGGTGCCAAGGTCGAGATTCGCGATCCGGGAACCGGTGAGGTCGTGTGCGAGACGGTTGCTGATGAGAACGGTGTGTTCTCGTGCGGTCCGGTCGATGATGGCAGCTTCGATGTTGTCGTGATCGATGAGAGCGGTAACGAGTCCGATCCGGTCTCGGTGGTCGTGGATACGACGGTGCCGGAGGCGCCGACGGCGGTTGCGGTCGGTGACTCGGTCGAGGGTTCTGCTGAGCCCGGGACCACGGTCGAGATCCGTGACGTGGAGACCGGTGAGGTCGTGTGCTCGGTCGTGGCCGATGAGAACGGTCAGTTCTCGTGTGGTCCGGTGGGTGATGGGAACTACGATGTGGTTGCCGTTGATACCGCTGGGAACGAGTCGGCTCCGACTCCGGTGACCGTGGACACGGACGCGCCTGCCGCTCCGAAGGTGGACCATGCAAACGGCGATGAGGTCTCAGGTACAGGAGAGCCCGGTTCGACGGTGACGGTGAAGGACAAGGACGGAAACGTTCTGTGCGAGACCCTCGTCGATACCAACGGCACCTTCACCTGCCAGATCTCGCCCGCTGCACCTGACGGCACCCTGCTGCAGGTCACCGCGACCGACCCTGCGGGGAACGAGTCCGTCAGCACCTGGGTTCGCGTCGGCGGCCCCGCCATCACGCTCAGCGCTACCGAAGTGCACCCGAGCGATACGCTGACGATCACCGGCACCGGCTTCCTCCCCGAGGAGACCGTAAGCGCAGAGGTTCACTCGCAGCCGGTATCGCTGGGAAGTGCGACAGCAGACGCAGAGGGAACCGTCGTGTTCACCTTCGCAGTGCCTGCCGACTTCGCCCTCGGAACCCACACTGCTCTCCTCACTGGAGCTCAGTCGGGTCAGGTCAGCGCAGAGTTCACCGTAGTCAGCGCGGATCAACCGCTCGAGACGCCGCAGAACCCGCAGGCCCCCCAGGCCCCGCAGGTTCCGCAGGCGGAAGAGCACGCCCAGCTGCCGATCACCGGCGGACAGGTCTCCGGCCTGCTGCTGGCAGCAGGAGCTCTCATGCTCGGCGGACTCCTGGTGCTGCGCCGGAAAGGAAAGGAGCGCGAAGAAGTCAGCGCCTAGCTGACCACCGAAGCTGAGGTCGAGCGGAACACCACTTGACACTCAGTGCACCCGAAGGGCGTAGAGGCACATAGCCTCTGCGCCCTTCGTGCTGTCACGAGGCCGCACCTAACGCTCAGAAGAACGTGAGCGGTCAATAAAGTGCGCATCGCACCCGAATACCGCACATCACTGACCCCTCACGACCGCCGAGCACCAGCCCCTCGCCTTCCAACAAAAAATGTGTGACATTTTTTGTGACAAAGGTGGCCGCACCTGCGTCCTATCTACAGAGCGATGATCCGTCGCTCGACACCACGGGCGGCCCGTCAGCCGCTCACCGACACAGGAGGTAGTGCACATGGCTACGAACGAGACCCAGAACTCTGCACAGGTCGACACCGCGACGAACGCCGCGAACGGCAAGAATCGCAGCGGCGCACCCCGCGTCGACCACGTATCGTCGACGACGAGCGCCGGCACCGCGGCAGACGCCTCAGCGGGACGCACCACGATCGCGGAAGGCGTCGTCGCGAAGATCGCCGGCATCGCCGCCCGCGAGGTCGCCGGCGTGCACGCACTGGGCGGCGGCGGAGCTCGGGCACTCGGGGCGCTGCGCGACGCCATGAACGCGACCGACCTGACCCAGGGCGTCAAGGTAGAGGTGGGCGAGACGCAGGTCGCCGCCGACCTCACCATCGTCGTGGACTACCCGACCCCCATCCAGGAGGTCGCCGATAACGTGCGCAACGCCGTCGCAGGCGCGATCACCCGCCTCGTCGGGCTGCAGGTCGTCGAGGTGAACGTCGCCGTGAACGACGTGCACCTGCCGGGTGACGACGCCGACGACGCCGACACCGAGACGCGCGTCTCGTGAACGCGACCATGACCGGGGCGGCGGCGGGCGCCGTGCTGGCGTTCGCCGCCCTGATCTTCGGATTCTGGGGTTTCCTGCTCGTCGCCGTGTTCATGGCGCTCGGCGCCCTCGTGGGCGGCCTGGTGTCAGGCCGATTCGACGCCCGCGCGCTCGTCGGAGCGTTCACCGGGCGGCGCACCTCATCATGAGCGCCGGTAGGGTCGGCTCGGCCGGCGCCGCCCGAGAAACCGTCGCTCTCGGTGAAACCGGCACGGTGAGCGCAAACGGCACCGTCGACGAAACAGACGGCCTGGGCGCGACGGAACCCACCGAAGCCCAGCCGCCGGGCCACGTACACGTGCACGAGCGCGTCCTCGGCAAGATCGTGACGCAGGCGTCGGCGCACGCCATCGGCGTCGCACGCGGCGACGTGCACGCCGAGGTGTCGGAGTGGGGCGGGGGGATCGCGGTGCGACTCTCGACCAGACTGCCGATCCCCGATCTCGCCGACACCGAGGCGATCCGCGCTTACACCCCCGTGTTCGAGCGGATGCGCGACGTGCAGTCCACCCTGGCGCGCGACCTGGAACGGATGACGGGCCGGGCGATCCGGCGCATCTCCGTCACCGTGAACGGGGCCGTCATCACCGAACGAAAGCGGGTGAGATAGATGTCGCAACAGGTGTTGAGCCGGGGCGTGCGCCGGGAAACCCATTCTCCGCGCACCGTCGCGGCCGTCATCGTGCTCGTCGTGCTCGGTGCGGCGGCGGTGTTCGTCGGGATCGAGATCGTGCGCTGGTTCGCCGGGCTCGGCCCGCTGCTGGTGGCGCCGGGCGACGGTCTGCGCGCGCTCACCGAACTGCCCGATGCCGAGCCGCAAGGAGCCGTCGTCGCGGGCGGCGCAGTCGCCGCGATCGCAGGGCTCGTGCTCGTCGGGCTCGCCGTCGGCCCGGGCCGCAGGCCGAGACACGCGATGAGCGGCCACCCGATCGCGGTGGTGTGCGACAACGGCGTGCTCGCGTCCGCCGTCGCCGAGCAGCTGCGCCGAGCCCTCGACCTCGCGCCCGGCGCGGTCGTCGTGGGAGTCGGGTCGCGCAGCATCGACGTGACGGTGCGACCGGCTCCGGGGGAGACGATCGAGAAGGATCGCGTGCGGGATCTCGCCGCGGAGGAGGTCGCCCGTTACGACCTGTCGCCCGGACTGAAGGTGCACGCCCGCATCGCGAAGCCCGCAGACGAAGAAGGAAGAGAACGATGAACGCCACCCAGCGCGGAATCAACCGCAGCGTGCTGCTCGTCGTCGGCATCGTGCTGATCGCCGGAGGAGCGGCCGCAGCCGCAGCCGCCCTCCTGCCCGACATCGGCTCGGCGTGGACGACGGCGACGGAGTCGGCCGTGCAGTGGATGCGCGACGCCTCGACCGTGACGCGCGTCGCCGAGGCGAGCCCGGTGAGCTGGTTCGTCATCGCGGTGCTCGCCGCATTGCTCGTGCTCGTGGTGATCGCAATCGTGATCATCGCGCGGCTCGGCGGCGGGCGCAGCCGAACGGTGCTGCGCGAGGAAGCCCGCGAGGGGGCGCAGGGCGCCGTGACCATCGGCCACGGCTTCGCCGCCGACGCCCTCACCGGCGCGCTGGCGCACCGCAGCGAGATCCTCTCATCTCGAGTGACCTCCCGCACCCTGCGCGGCGTCGACGTGCTGCACGTGAAGGTCACGCCGCGCCAGCACGCCTCGCCCCGGGAGATCGCCGAGATCGTGGGGCGACTCGCCGACAATCTCGCGATGCTCACCGGCCGCGAGACCCCGATGCTGCTGTCGATCCGCTCAGGCATCCGCTCGCGCGTCGCCGCGGGCGAGCCGCGGGTGCAGTGAGAGGACCGGCACGTGGTGACTGGTGGAGATCGCGCCCCCGGCGTCGAAGCGGCCGATGACCGCATCGTCGCGGGGCGTGCGGCAGACGGCGACGCGACCGCCTTCGCGGTGCTCGTGCGGAGATACACGCCCATGATGCGCGCCTACGCCCGCCGACTGCTGAACGGCACGGCCGACGTCGACGACGTGGTGCAGGAGGCGTTCGTGACGGCATGGGAGCAGCTGCCCGGGCTCGAAGACCCCGGCAAGGTGAAGAGCTGGCTCATGCGCATCACGAGCCGGAAGGCGATCGATCGCACTCGGGCCGCGCGGCCCTACTCCGCGCTCGACGCGGTCGAGCTGCCCGCCGCGGAGCGCTCGGCGCCCCCGCGGCAGGCGGAGGCGCGTGCCGGGATCGCCGCGCTCCGCGCCGCACTCCAGGAGCTGCCGCAACTCCAGCGCGAGTGCTGGGTGATGCGCGAGATCGGCGGAAGCTCGTACGACGAGATCGCCGACGAACTGCAGATCTCCCGTTCAACGGTGCGGGGCTTGCTCGCTCGCGCACGAAAAGACATCATCGTTCGGATGGAGCAGTGGCGATGAACGACCTCAACAGCCCGACGCCCGACGGTCTCGGCATGGAACCCGACGACCTCGACGGCTACACCATCGAGCAGCTCTCCGACTACCTCGATTCTGGGCGCATGCCCGCGAACCCTGAGATCGAGAGCTCGCCCGGCTGCCGCATCGCGCTCGACGCGCTGCAACGCCTGCGACAGCTCTCACCCGAGCTGCTCGCCGCCGACACGCGAGCCGAACCCGAGGCCGACGAGAGCTGGGTGCGGAGCATCCTCGCGGGCATCTCGCTCGACGCGCGCGCCGGGCGGCGGATCCCGATCCCGAGCCCCGAGCCCGCCGCCGATCTCGGCATCACCGAGGGCGCCGTGCGCGGCATGGTGCGCGCCGCCGAGAACGACGTCGCCGGGGTGCTCATCGGCCGGGTGCGGATCGACGGCGACCCGACCGACGCGAGCCTGCCGGTCACGATCTGCGCGGAGGTGAGCGTGGCGCACGGGATCGAGATTCCGAACGTGGTGGGCCAGCTGCGCGAGGCGATCGACTCGCGCCTCGCAGCCCACGCGCTGCTGAACCTCGCCGGGATCGACATCGTGGTGCAAGACGTGCACGGGGTGCCGTCGTCGTTCGGAGGCCGCCGGGGCGACGGGATCGAAACGGAGAGTGAGGAGCACTGATGAGCGCGATCACGAACGAATTGCTCGCCTCCCGCATCGAGGCGGCCGCGCTCGCCGTGCCCGGCGTCGCATCTGTCCTGCGCAGCGGGGTCAGCACCCGTGCGGTCATCGACGCGGGTGCCAGGCTGCTCGGCCTCGGCGAGCGCGGAAACTCCACGGTGCGCATCGAGCGGGGGAGCGAGGCGGTCTCGGTCGAGTGCTCCGTCGGTCTCGTGCGCACCCGCAGCGTCGTCGAGACGGTGCACGAGCTCCACCGTACGATCTCCGAGGTGGTGCGCGACGCCACCGGCCTGCCCGCGCGGGTCCGCATCACCGTTGGTCACGTGGACGAGGCTGCGCCCGAGGCGACCGCTCAGCCCTGACCGGCGGGCGCGACGGTCGCCCAGACCGCTCGGTGATCCGAACCCGACACCCGGAACGCCCCGCGGTCGAGCACCGCGAGTTCGCGCGTGAGCACGTGGTCGAGGGGCAGGACGGGCGGAATCCATTCGCGCGGCGCCCAGGTCGGCGGGGCGAAGATCGATCCGCACCCCGCCAGCGCTCCGGGCCCGGCGCAGAGCCCCCGGAAGGCCGGGTGAGCGGCGCTCGCGTTGAAGTCTCCGGCGACGACGAGCGGGCCGGTCGTCGATGCGGCCCAGGTGTCGAGCGTGCCGATCTCGTCGCGCCAGACCTCCGATCGTCCGTCGAGGGGCGGAACGGGGTGCACGGCGCGCACGCGCACCTTCTCGTCGCCGATGCGCACGTCTGCGGCCCACGAGGCGAACCGCATCTCATCCTCCGGCGCCAGCTCGACCTCGTCGAGCGGCGTCGCCGAGAGCATCGCGGTCGCCGCGCCGCCCGACGCATCGCTCACCAAGCGGAACGGGAAACGCTGCGCGGCCCCCGCGGCGTCGAGACGTGCGACGTAGTCGCGATCCGCCTCGAGCAGCAGCAGCACATCGGCATCGAGGGCCTGAGCCTCCGCGAGCAGCTCCGCGGGATCGCCGTTGCCGTAGAGCGCGTTGAACGACACCACCGTCGCGCGGTCGGCGGCCGCGGCTCCCGTCGCCGCTTCCCCCGGCGCGACTGCTCCTGATGCGGCGGGCGCGACGAGGATCAGGGCCGCGCCGATGTTCGCCGCCGACACGAGCGCGCAGACCCACGCGATCCGTGCACGCGGGGCGAGCAGCACCGAGCCGACCGCCACCGCGGCGGCGGCGCCCGCAGCCCAGGGCGCGCCCGCCTGCAGCGTCGGCACGATCCACGACCCGGCGGAGTCGACGAACCTCACGAGCGAGAGCAGGACGCCGATGGCGCTGATGAGCGAGGCGCAGTTCGCGAGCGCGCGTCGGATCGGACGTCGTGAGCTGCTGGGGTGCGGGAGGCGAGGCATGTGTCACCGTCACTTTCCGGTCAGTGTTCGCGATGCGAACGGCGGCCCCCTGACCGAGTGTATGCGGAGGCGGCGTGCCGGGGCACCTCTGCTCCCAGTCGCTCGCCGGCGTCGGCTGGCCGGTGCGCGCGGCCTTGAGCGGGCGGCGGCTCGCGAGTGCTCGCCAGCGTCGGGGATTCGGCTTCGGTGAGGCGTTTCGGCGGCGATCGGTCCCACCGACGGCGAATCTCTCACCGAAGCGATGGTTGGGGGAGGCGTGGAGGCGGAGGGGGGCGCAGTCAGCGCCCGCGCTCGGAGTGCGTGCCGCGCCTATCATGGTCGGATGCTGACAGCCGGAGTCGACCTCGCCGCGGAGCGCACGGGTACCGCGCTCGCCGTGATCGAGTGGGGCGATGCTCGAGCGGTGCTGCGGCACCTGCAGCTCGGCGTCGACGACGCGCAGATCGTCGAGACCATGCCGCGCGTCGCCCAGCTCGGGATCGACTGCGCCTTCGGATGGCCCGACGAGTTCGTCAGCTTCGTCGCGGCGCACGCCGCTCGGGATCGCGATGCGCCGCCGCCCGACGGCGGGATCGCCTGGCGCCGCACGCTCGCGTATCGGGCGACCGACCGCGACGTGCGCGAACGGACCGGGCGCTGGCCGCTGAGCGTCTCGACGGATCGGCTGGGGCTCACCGCGATGCGGTGCGCCGGACTGCTCGCCCGTCTCGAGGAGAGCGGGGCCGATGTCGACCGCTCCGGCGCGGGCGATGTGGTCGAGGTCTACCCGGGCGCGACGCTGCGGCACTGGGGGTTCGCGACGACGGGATACCGCGCGCACGCGGAGCGCCGCGAGCGGCTGCTCGGCGAGATCGGTGCCGCGGCGCCGTGGTTCGACGTCGATGGGTGCCGCGACCTGATGATCGCTTCGGCCGACGCCTTCGACGCCGTCATCGCCGCGCTCGCGGCGCGCAGCTCGGCGACCGGGCGCAGCACGCCGCCCCCTTTGGAGCTGCTCGATCGGGCGCGCCGAGAGGGGTGGATCGCCCTGCCGAACGTGGGTCTGCCCGAGCTGCTCGCCGGGCGCTGACGCCCGGGCCCGGCCCCGCGCCCCTGCCGTGGGCGCCACCGGGTTTGCTAGCGTAAGCCGCGTACGGGTCCGAATCGAGAACGGCGAGTGAGCGATGACCGAAGACACGACCGGAAGCGCCAGCGGATCGAATGAGCCCGAGGGCGACGACGACCTGCCGATCTACGAGCCCCCGTTCGGCCTCGACGCGGTGCCGGGCTTCTGCGAGCGCCTCGTCGAGTACCTGATCGCCGAATCGCCAGACGACGAGTTCACGTTCGAGGGGGTGGAGGGGGAGGAGTCGCAGGGCGTCTGGATTCTGCCGCTCGGCGGCTACGATCCGAACGAAGACAAGACGCTCACCGAGGGCGCCCCCGCAGACCGCGAGCTGCCGCCGGGCGGCTACGCCGAGGTTGCCGACACGTGGGCGCAGGGCGTGCGCCGCGTGCTCCACCAGGCGTGGGGCGCTCCGCTCGTGCGCACGCCGAAGCTGGTGGGCGTCTCGCAGGAGCCGGAGGGCATCCTCGACTTCCTCATGGTCGCGGTGAGCATCGACCGGGCCGAGATGTGGGATCGCGGCGAGCTGTGCTGCGTGCTCCTCACCAGCTGGGACGGCGAGCCGATGACGAGCATGCTGCGGCAGATCCTCGTGGTGCTGCCCCGCGAGTACGCCTTCGGCGGCATGGCGGTGCTCGCCGACGACGAGATCACGGTGCACGACCTGATCATGCACGGCGAGCACCCCCTCGAGCTGCGCCGGCGCGCGTGGCTGATGAGCACGCTGGCCGGGCAGGGCGAGGTGCGGGTGCGCGGCACGGCGCTCGAGGCGTCGCGGTTCAGCCTGCGGTCGCGGGGCGGCACGACGACGGTGTGGACGTTCGCCGACGACGGCCGGGTGCTGGTGCTCATGCAGGATCCCGATTCCGAGTTCATCACGAGCGCCGCGGGGCAGCTCATCGCCGATCAGCTGTCGGGCGCGGAGCCGCAGGCCGCAGGCGACGGGGCCGAGGCGGCGCACCCCGAGGAGTTGCTGGAGGAGGCCCGGCTGATCCTGATCGCCCGCATGCTCGACGGCATTCCCGAGGATCTGCGCGAGCTGATCGCCGCCCCCGCCGAGAACGGCCGCGGCGAGCCGAGCGAGCACGAGCTCGAGTTCCGCGTGCTCGGCGACCAGCCGCTGCCGATCATCTCGGGCGCGGTCTGGTTCGACGGGGAGCACTGGAGGGTGACGCGCAACCTGCTCGAGATCGGCAGCCTGAACGACTTCGGCATGGACGACTTCGGGTTCGCGGACGCGGTGCGGCGGCCCTACCGGCTCGGCGGATCCTTCACCGCCGACGACGTCGCCGGGCGCGCGACCGACGAGCGCCGCCGGCAGATCGAGCAGCTGTTCGCGGCGTGCCCCTACCCGGAGCAGCAGCGGCCCGCCGACCACGAGCGCCTCGGCTACGGGCTGCCGCGCGACGCGACGCACGGCGACCTGGTGGCGCAGATCGAACGGATCACGGAGGCGTGGTGGAGCACCGACCCCGGGTCGGTCGACTGGAAGGATCGCACCTTCAGCGTGGGCGGCCGCGACCTGCGCGACGACGACGGTCGCGTGCTGCGCACGGTGCTCGCCGTCGCCGAGCCCTGGACGGTGGAGGTGCTGCAGGCCTGGGTCGGCGGGCTGAGCGATGCGATGGAGGATCGGTGGGGCCCGGCCTTCGAGATGCAGGCGCGCGAACCGAGGACGGGCATGGAGCGCAAGACGCCCGTCGCGCGCGTGATGCGCGGCATCGGCATCATGAGCGCGCCCATGTGGTGGGTGAACGGCCACGCAGTGGTGCTCGTCGCCGGCGCCCCCGACCCGAGCACCGGCGAGGACCCGCAGGCGATCCTCGTGATCGGGAGGGCCGACGCAGTGGTCGACCTCATGCGCGGCACCCGGACGTGGGAGCTGCGGCAGCGCACGCGGGTGATCGCGTCGCTCGCGACGGAGGTCGCCGGCGAGCCCGCCCCGCAGGAGATCGCGTGGCGCGGGCCGCACCTCGCGGGGTCGTCGGTGCGCCCGGACGCGGTGCGGGGGCGGGTGCGCGCCGACGACCACTACTGGGTGTGGCACTTCGCCCACGACGGGCGCGGGCTGCTCATGTCGTTTCCGGTCGACGCAGCGGCGGCCGAGGAGGCGCGGCTCTCGTTCGAGGATCAGGCCCGGCTCTTCGCCGGGGTGCCGGTGGATCTGCTGTCGCTCGTCACCGACCGCGACCCCGATGGGCTGTACCCCGTGGTGACGCGCGAACGGCCGGACGGATCGGCGATCCCGGGCTTTCTGCCGACCGCGAGCGCACTGCCCGCGGTGCAGGCGGTGTTCTGGCGCGACGCGTACGACTGGCGCGCTTCGGGCGGCATGCTGGAGCGGGTGCGGCCCGCGTTCGCGGCGGCGGTTTCGGAGGCGCAGGGCGACGCCGACGCGGCTCCCGACACGGCCCCCGACTCGGCACCCGACACGGCCCCCGACACGATTCGCGGCCATGCTCCGCATGCGGCTCCCGACACGTCGAATCCGTTCGCGACCCTCTACTCGGCCGTGATCGGTGTGCCGCAGCTGCAGTGGGCGGTGGGGGCCGGCGAGGAGTTCGGATCGCACATCCTCGCCGACGACCGCTACTCGAGCGTCGTCTTCGGGCACCCCGTCGCCTTCGAGCAGGCCGAAGCGGCCTACGCGCAGCTCGGCGACGTTCACCGCGTGGCGCTCACCGGGTCGCTCAACCAGTTCCTCGACACCGTGCTCGGCATGCCGCCGCGCCGCTACGTGCTCGACGCGGCGCTCGCGAACCCCGACCCGCGGAACCGCGCCGAGATCGCGTTCCTGCTGCTCGAAGATCTCGACGACCTCGATGCATCGGTGCAGCTGTCGCACCTCACCCCGGTCAACGTGCTGTTCGAGAACCCGACGCTCGGCGCCGACGACCGGCTGCTGCTCATCAGGCTGCTCGAAGCCGGGGCCGAGGCCGGGTCGGGCCTCGGCGGCCCGGGCGTCGCGCGCCATCCGATCGTGCAGCTCGCCGACCGCGACCTCGACGACGCCGTCATCGAGCTGTTCGTGCACTCGCTCCTCATGCGGGGCGAGCTCGACGTGACGGCGCCCGCCCTGCCCGACGGCCGCAGCGTGCTCGCGTACGTCGAGGCCGGCGAGTTCGCGCACGGACGCAGCCGCACGGGGCTGCTCGCGCAGCTGCGGGAGGCGGAAGGCGGGTTCCCGTTCGAGCCGTGACCGGTCAGTGCGGTGCAGTATTCGAGGTCGAAGTGCGCGGAAGTGACCGCTCAACGGCGGTTCCAGCGCGCGGGCGCCTTCGTGATCGCGCCGAGCAACCATTCGAGCGGGCCCTGCCCCACGGTCAGCGCCCACAGCGTGCACCCCGCGATCACGCCCGCGGTCGTCGGCCAGAACGGCTCGAGGGCGCGGAACCCGGCCGACGGGTCGAGCCCCGGGTCGCGCGCCGTCTCGACCGCGATCCAGACCGCCCAGATGCCGATGTGCACGACGTACGCGGTGAGCGGCATGGAGCCCACGGCGCGCAACGGCAGCGCGATCCAGCGCAGGGGCGTGAGGCACAGCAGCACCGCGGCGCCCGTCACCGCGAGCGCGAACCCGCCCGAGCCGAGCGCCTCGCCCACGCCCGAGCCGTGCGGGGCGTCACTCAGCGCGGTGACCCACCACGCGCCGGAGCCATCCGAGAACGCGCGCGCCTCGGCCGCTTCGGCCGCGCGCGCAATCGACCCGACCACCCCGTACCCGAGCGCGGCGAGCAGCACGCCCGCGCCGAGCAGCGGCCACGCGTACCTGCGCGAGCGCATGAGCAGCGCGCCCGCCGCCATGCCGCACAGCAGGAACGCGAGCCACAGCGGCAGCGGGTAGTTCCACGCGATGAGGCGGAGCGACTCCTCGACCGCGAGCGGGTCGTCGCTGCGGGCGACCGCGCCGTCGATCCACTGCACGGCGAACGGCGCCCCGAGGGCGAGCGCGGCCGACAGCGCGAAGAGCGCCCGCGGGGCGAGCCGCGTGAAGGGGATCGCGAGCACGAACAGCGCTCCGTAGGCGGGCAGGATCACGTACACCGGCACCTCGAGATCATCGAGCCAGATGCCGAGCAGCCAGAGCAGCACGCCGCGCAGCAGCAGCTGCGCGCGCAGCCCGAACAGCGGCGCCGACGCCGAGACCGCGCCCGCCAGCCGGCGGCGCTCCGCCGCGACCGAGACGATGCCGAGCGACACCCCGGCGAGCATGGCGAAGAGCACCGCCGAGCGCCCCTCCACCAGGCCCGACCAGGTTCCGGGGTCGCCCCACTCGAGCGGTGAGATCACCGCCAGGTGAGCCGCGAACACGCCGATCACGGCGAGGCCGCGAGCGAGATCGACCCCCGCGATGCGCGCCGGGGGGCCGAGCCGCGCGGCCCGCGACGCGACGCGCGACGCGACGCGCCCGAGCGGCCCGGCCCGGCGGGGCGCGGCTTCGGCGGGGGGCGCGGCGGGTCTCATCGGGTACGACAGTAGGGGAGTCGTGCGGAATGCGCGAGGCGACCGGCGCGACTCCGCCGCGCTTCCCAGGCAGTGGAAGGCGCTTCGCGAGCGGGCGGCCCGCCTGCTACCGTGACTGCGTGACTGAATCAGTGCAGACCAGCGCTCCCGAGCGCGAAACGTGGGGCCGCAGAAGCGCCTTCATCATCGCCGCCATCAGTTCGGCCGTCGGCCTCGGCAACATCTGGCGGTTCCCGGGGGTGGCCTACGAGAACGGCGGCGGCGCCTTCCTGATTCCGTATCTCGTCGCCTTTCTCACGGCGGGCCTGCCGATCCTCTTCCTCGACTCCGCCATCGGCCACAAGTTCCGCGCCGCGCCGCCGCTCGCGTTCAAGCGGCTCAACCGCAAGGCGGAGCCGCTCGGCTGGTGGCAGGTGGGCGTCTCCTTCCTCATCCTCACCTACTACGCCGTGATCATCGCCTGGGCGCTCGGCTTCGTCTGGTTCAGCTTCGGCCGTCAGTGGGGCGACGACGCCGTCGGCTTCTTCACCGGCGACTACCTGCAGCTCGCCGACGCCCCCGGCGTCACGCTGGACTTCGTGCCCGCGGTGCTCATCACCCTGCTGATCGTCTGGATCGCCGCGATCGTCGTGATGTCGCTCGGCCTGCGACGCGGCCTCGATCGCGCGAATCGCATCACCCTGCCCCTGCTCGTGATCGTCTTCGTGATCATCGTGATCTACGCGATGACGCTCCCCGGCGCATGGGACGGCATCAACCAGTTCTTCGAGCCCGACTTCGCGGCGCTCGCGCACCCGGGCGTCTGGCTGGCGGCCTACGGGCACATCTTCTTCTCGTTCTCGATCGCGTTCGGCATCATGCTGACCTACGCGTCGTACATGAAGCGGCGCAGCGACCTCGCGGGGTCGGGCGTCGTCGTCGCCTTCGCGAACTGCGCGTTCGAGATCCTCGCGGGCATCGGCGTGTTCGCCGCCCTCGGCTTCCTCGCCTACACGCAGAACGTGCAGATCGACGACCTCGAGGGGCTGAGCGGCGTCGCCCTCGCCTTCATGACGTTCCCGACGCTCCTGAGCGAGATGCCGGGCGGCGCCTTCATGGGGGTGCTCTTCTTCGGATCCCTCGTGCTCGCCGGGTTCTCGTCGCTGCTCTCGATCTACCAGGTGGTGACCGGCGCCCTGCAGGACAAGACCGGATGGTCGACGCGCCGCGTCGCCGTGACGGTCGGCCTGGCGGCAGGCATCCCGTCGGTGCTGCTGTTCGGCACGTCCTCGGGTCTGAACGTGCTCGACGTGCTCGACGCGTTCGTCAACAACATCGGCGTCACCGGCTCGGCCGTCGCCACCCTCGTGCTGGTCGCCTGGGTCTTCCGCGCCGTGCCGAGCCTGCGCGCGCACCTCAACGCGCTCTCATCGCTGAAACTCGGCCCCATCTGGACAGTCGCGGTCACGGCGATCACCCCCGTGATCCTCGCCATCATTCTGGTGCGCGGGGCGACCGAATACCTCACTGCCGGCTACGGCGGATTCCCGACCTGGTTCGTCACGACGATCGGCTGGGGCGCCATCGCCCTGCTCGCAGTCTTCTCGTTCGCGATGAGCTACCGGGCGTACCGCCGCAGCGACGCCACGAGCTTCGTGCCCGATGAGCCCGACCGGCTCCGCACCGAGATGACGGACCTCATCGCCGAGGCCCGCGAGACAACCGCGCAGCGACGCACCACGGGAGGAACACGATGACCACCGGCGCACTCGTCATGATGGTGCTCTCCATCGGTATTCTCTGGGGCGGGCTCGCCTGGTCGATCCTCCGGCTGCGCAAGCACCCCGACGTCAGCGGAGCCGGCGAGGACGACTGATGACACTCGCCATCGACGACGGCGACGTGGCAGCGATTCGCCGACGGCTGCGCGTCGCGGCGGAGGACGCGGGGGAGGCGGTGCCGACGATGCCGCGCGCGGGGGCCTTCGGGCCGGCGGTGCTCGGCAGCGCCGTCGCGGCGTTCGAAGCCGCTATGCGTCGGGAGGCGGAGCGCCTGACGAAGCGATGGGCCGACCTCGAGACCGGAGTGCGCGACACCTTCGCCGACCTGAGCGCGGTCGAGGAGGAGCTCACGGCCGGCATCGGGCGCCTCGGCGCGGCGATCGGCCCGGGGGCGGGCGGCTCGCCCGTCGGTGCTCCTCCCGGCGCCGGCTCCGACACGGGCGCGGGGCCGCGACCGTGAGCACGCGGCCCGAGCTGCTGCGCCAGGGGGCGCAGCGACGTGGCGCGACCTGCTCGATCGGGTTCATCACGACGACGCTCCGGCCTTCCGAAGCCGGCGGCGGCCTCGCGGCCCGTCTCGGCATCTCGGGCCCTGCAGGTCGCACCTCGGTCGAGCTCGCCCCGGGGGAGTCGGCGCAGCTTCCCGGCGGAGGATCCGTGCGCGTGATCGACCTCTTCGCGAGCCCCGACGGCACGCAGACCGCCGCGGCGATCGAGATCGACGAGCCCCGGGAGGCCGATGCTGCGCCCGGAGGCGGGGCGCGACCGTGAACCGCAGGAAGCGGATCGCCGCGGGCGCCGGCGGCGTCGCGATCGCGGGGGCGGTCGTCGCCGTCGGGCTGCTCGGCTTCGTCGGCGTCGAGCGCACGGTGCCCGCGGGAGCTCAGACGCGGATCTGCGGTGCGACGATCGGTGTCTCGGTGAGCGAAGCGGGCCGCAGCGCGCGGCTGCTCGGCGTCTCGGAGTCGGCGCTCGCCGCGGGCGACCGGGCGCGCGTGCATCCGCTCTGCGTCGTCGAGGTGCTGAGCGTCGCGGGGTCGGGCGATGACGGGCCGGGCGACGACGGGCCCGGCGTCGCGGCGTCTGGCGCCGACGCCGACGGCGCGCAGGCCGCGGTGCGCCTGCGGTGGCGGCTGTGGTGAGCGGGTTCGGCGATCCGGCCGCCGTCGAGACGGCTGCGGCGAGCCTGCGCACCGGCGCGCAGGCCGCCGAGCGCGCCCGGCACGAGGCGGCCCGCGCGCGGCCCGACACCTGGACGGGTGCGGCGGCCGACGCCTACCGGGCGGCGCTCGAGCGAACGCTGCCCGAGACCGTGAACATCGCCGATGCGCTCGACGCGGCGGGCTCCACGCTGCGCCGGTACGCCGCGGTGCAGCGCGAGGCCGCGTCGGTCTTCGCGGAGGCGCAGGACGACGTCGACCGCTCGGCCCGTGCGCTGCGCGGCAACCCGCTCGACCTCGGCGCGGCGCTGACGGGTCTGCGGGCGGAGTTCGCCGCGACGGCGGCGCTCGGGCAGCTGCAGGAGGCGGCCGCCACTGCGGCCGCGGAACTGCGCGCCGCCATCGGCGAGGAAGGCGACGGGCGGCCCTGGTGGGATCCGTTCGGCTGGTTCACCGACGCGGAGGACCCCGATGAGCGGGTCTCCGACAACATCCTCGACGACGACGCCTTCGACCCCGACGACGTGGCGCAGGGCAGCATCGGCGACTGCTTCATGCTGAGCTCGGTCGTGGCGCTGCTGAACACCGACGCGGGCGACGCGTTCATCCGCGACCACGTGCGCTGGGACGCGGAGCGGGAGGGGTACTGGGTGACCCTGTACGCGAACGGAGAGCCCGAGGAGGTCTTCGTCGAGTACGTCTTCGACAACGGGGCGAGGCAGAGCGACTGGGACTGGTGGATCTTCGGCGGCGACAAGCCGTCGATCGCCGCCCTCTACGAGGCGGCCATCCGTCAGGAGTACGGGTACGACTTCATCGACGGCGGCGTGCCCGCCGAGGCGATGGAGATCATCACGGGGCACCCGGTCGACGTCATCGAGAACGGCAACTACGCCGGCCTGGACGCCGATCAGGTCGACGAGCTGCGCGACGTGCTCGACGACGGCGGCCAGGTCGTCATCTCGTCTCCCCGGAGCGGCGACCACCAGATCACGGTCACCGACCCCGACGGGAACTCCCGCGAAGTCGACGTGGTGACGTCGCACTCGTACGTGATCACCCGCATCGACCCCGACGGGAGCGTGTGGATGCGCAACCCCTGGGGCCCCGGCAACAGCGCCGACGGCGGCGGCGAGTTCCGCGTCAGCGCCGCGGACGTCGAGGATCTGTTCTGGCGGGCGACCATGACGAACGTCACGGAGTAGGGCGCTCGGAGCGGGTGCGGCGTGCAGGCGCTCGGAGCGCGTGCGGCGTGCAGGCGCTCGGAGCGCGCGCACGACGCAGCCCCCGGACCCTGAGCGGATCCGGGGGCTGCGTCACTCACGCGCGGTGCGGTGCGAGCCGAGCGCCGGGCTCAGCCGACGCGGCGGCGGCGCAGCGCCAGCGCGAGCCCGCCGACCAGCCCGCCCATCAGCAGCAGTGCGCCGCCGAGGAGGGCTGCGGGAGCCGCGTCCGCACCGGTGGCGACGAGGCCGCCGCCCGATCCGGTGCCGTTGCCGGCGGGTGCGGCGGCATCACCGGGCGCCGCGGGAGCGGGCGCGGCGGCGTCCGCAGCGTCCACGTAGCCCTCGAACGCGAAGGTGAGCAGCTCACCGGTGCCGTTGTCGACCGTGATGATGAACGAGTACGGTCCCTCGTGCAGCGGGGTGCCGCTCAGGATGCCCGTCACCGGGTCGAGGCTGAGCCCCTCGGGCAGCGCGCCACTGGTGACGAGATACGTCGGCGCCGGGTCGGAATCGACGCCCTCGCTCAGATCGACCTCGACGTACGTGCCCTGCTGCAGCTGGGGCAGCTTCACCGTGGAGCCGGGGGTCTGCACCGGCGACTTCACGACGGTGCCCGTGAACTCCTGCGCGATCGCCTCGCCGACGCCGTTCGACGCGGTGATGGTGAACGCGAACGCGCCCGACTGCGTCGGCGTGCCGGTGATGGCGCCGGTGAGCTCGTTCAGGCTGAGCCCCGCGGGAAGGGTGCCCGAGGTGACCGAGTAGGTCGCCGCGGGGGTGCCCTGAGCGAAGACGCCGTCCGTGAACGCGGCGCCCACGCGCAGGTCTCCGATGGTGCGGTCGACCCAGACGGGCGCGTCGGTCACGACGCCGGTGAGCTCGAGCGGCACGGGATCGCCGATGCCGTTCGACGCGCCCAGCGTCACCGAGTAGGAGCCCGGAGCGGTCGGCGTGCCGGTGATCTCGCCGGTGGTCTCGTTCAGCGTCAGCCCTTCGGGCAGCGAGCCGGCCAGGATCGAGTACGTCGGAGTCGGCGTGCCCGAAGCGGTGAACGTCGTCGAGACGTCGACGCCGGTCTGCAGCGCGAGGCCCTCGTGCGCGTTCCAGACCGGGGCCTGGTCGACGACGCCCGAGAACTCGCGCGTCGCATCGGCGCCGACGCCATTGGTCGCGGTGACGGTGAACGCGTACTCGCCCGCCGTCGTCGGCGAACCGCTGAACGCGCCCGTGATCGGGTTGAGCGAGACGCCCTGCGGCAGCTCGCCCGCGGTCACCAGGTACACCGGAGCGGGGGTGCCGGCGGCCTGCAGCGTTCCGGTCGCGCCCGCACCGACGATCCAGTGCCCGGGATCCCCGGTGATCGCGCCCGGCGCGGCGACGACGGTGCCCGAGACGTTGAGCCCCTGCGTGCCCTGCGTGTTCGTCGCGAGGATCACGAACGAGTACGGCCCGGCCTCGGTCGGCGTGCCGCTGATGCGGCCGGTCGCCGCGTCGAGCGTGAGCCCCGCGGGCAGTGCGCCCGCGCTGATCGAGTACGTCGGCGCCGGGGTGCCGGTCGCGGTGAAGGTCACGTCGAGCGCTTCGCCCACCTCGGGAGCCCAGCCGACGGCGATGCTCCAGTTCGGCGCCTCCTCGACGGTGCCCGTGAACTCGCGCGTCGTCGCCGTGCCGATGCCGTTCGATGCGGTCACGGTGAAGGCGTACTCGCCCGCCGTGGTCGGCGTGCCGGTGAAGGCCCCGGTCGCCGGATCGAGCGTCACGCCGGCGGGCAGTGCGCCCGCCGTGACGGTGAAGCTGGGTGCGGGGGTGCCGGTCGCGGCGACGGCGCCGGCTGCGGGCTCGCCGACGACGAAGGCGTCGGGTGCGCCGGTGATCGCGCCGGGAGCCGCGTTGACGGTGCCCGAGACCTCGAGATCGGCGGTGCCGGTCGGGTTCGTCGCGCGCAGCGTGAACGAGTACGCGCCGGCCTCGGTCGGGGTGCCCGACACGACGCCGGTCGCGGCGTTGAGCGCGAGACCCGCGGGCAGGGCGCCGTCGACGACGGAGTAGGTCGGCTTGGTCGCGCCGCTCGCGGTGAAGGTCACGGAGACGGCGTTCCCGGCGATGGGATCGCCGAGCGACTGCGGCGTCCACACCGGCGCGGCGGGGGCGCCGCACACGAAGCCGTTGAGCGGCGTCGACACCGAGGTGGTCTCGCCGATCGCATTCACCTTCGTGACGCTCACGCGCAGCTGGCTGCCGGGGGAGTCGACGAGGTAGCAGGAGTCACCCGTCGCACCGGCGATCGGCGTCGCCGGGCCGCCGTTCACCGACTGCGTCCACTGCACGCGCGTCGCCGTGATCGGCGAGCCGCCGTCGAGCCAGGTGCCCTCGTTGAACGAGATGGTGTCGCCCTCGCTCGCGGCTCCCGTCATGAAGGGCGCGCCGGCGTTGACGGGCGCGGTGCGCGCCGCGAGCACGCGGAAGGACTGCGGGGTGGTTTCGGCGGGTACGTACTCGCCGCCGCCGGCCTGGTTGGCCACGATGGTGCAGGTGCCCACGTTGCCGGTGAAGGTGACCGTGCTGCCGTTCACCGCGCAGATCGAGGTGGTGCTCGTGCTGAAGGTCACGGCGCCGCCCGGCGCCGTCGCGCTGACCGTGAGCGGGCCGTCGGCGACGACCCGGTCGGAGAGCTGCCCGAAGTCGATCGGGTTCGCCTGACCGAGCTTGAGCACGTTGTCGATGTACATGTTCGAGCCGATGGCGAAGCCGCCGGTCTGGTCGTACGTGCCGTTGACGAAGCGGAACCGGTAGGTGCCGTCGGCGGGGATCTTCTTGCTCGACGTCGTCCAGTTCTGCGTGCCGCCGCGGCCGTACGCGATCAGCGTGTGATCGGCCGGCGTGCCGTACCCCTGACCGTCCACGCGCACCAGGTACGCGTAGATCTCGTAGTCGTCGCTGACGCGCTGCGCCGCCCAGTCGAAGGAGACCGCCTGTCCGTCCGTCGCGGTGAAGGGCTGCGAGTAGACCTCCGGACCGAACGCGGAGCAGTAGGTGGTGAGCCCGCCGAACGTGTTGTTGTTGTTGCAGCTGCCGCCCGAGGTCAGCTGCAGAGCGCCGGTGCGGCCCAGGAAGGGGACGTTCGTCGCGGAGCCGAACGTCATCGAGCTGGCGCGCTCGTCGCTCTCGCGCTGCCAGCCGATGTTGGTGGCCGAGTAGTTCCAGTCGGTCACGAACTCGTAGGGCTGGCCCGACTTCGCGTCGGTGCCGCGCACGGTGTACGGTCCGATGCCGCTGATGCTGACCGGGCCGCGCTGCGAGCGGCTCGCGAGGTCGCCGAGCGTCACGAGATTGTTGTTCGGGGTTTCGAACTGGATGTTCTCGACGGCGGCGGCTGCGGGCTCCGCCGAGCCGATCACCAGGCCCGAGAAGGCGACGGCGGCCGTCGCGGCGATGGCGATCGCGCGCCCGGCGCGAGATCGCAGGCGATTCGTGCGTGCGCGCGGCACGCGAAATGATGACAACATGTGCTCCCAGATACCCGTGCGACATGTTGAGTGATCTTCATGCCTGCTTCAACAGTGAATTGACCGTGATCACTCACGTCCCCCGGGTGAAAGATAGCCGAGTCGGGGCGACGCTCAGGCGCGAAGCCTCGGTTTTCACCCCCGCTTTCACCCGGCGGGCGACACCGGAGCGGCGTCAGTCGTTCGCGCCCGCGCGCCGCACGACGTCGGCGAGCGCCGACCGGGCCGCGTCCGTCGGATCGATGAGCGCGTACGAGGTGGGCCAGAGGCCGCTCTCCTCGTCGAGGGCCGCCTGCGGGCTCACTCCGAACGTCGAGTAGCGCAGCGCGTCCATCTGCCCGCTGCGGAAGAACACGACGACCTTGCCGTCGCGCGCGTACCCCGGCTGGCGCGCGTGCGGCCCACGGTAGCGCGACACGCGGCGACCCACGACGGGATGAGCTTGACCCGCACCCCGCCGAGTGGTCGACTGGCACCGGGTGGCGCTGCGCGGCACCCCGACGGAGGGGAACGACATGCTGCGGTGGTGGGCTGCGAAAGAGAGTGGCGAAGAGGGGCCGAGCAAGGCCGTGTCGAGCCCGGGGTACATCCCGTGGGGCAACGGCGCGCGCATCAATCCCTTCACGTTCGGCCTGCTCGGCGCGCTCGGCGTGCTCGTCGCCCTGCTCATCGGCGCGATCATCGGGCAGCTCGGCACGGTGCTCGTCTACGTGGGCGTCGCCCTCTTCCTCTCGCTCGGACTCGATCCGGTCGTCTCGCGCATCGAGCGCAGGCTACCGCGGCCCGCAGCCGTCGCGGTCGTGGTCGGCGGGGTGCTGCTCGCGTTCGCGGGCGTGCTGCTCGCGATCGTGCCCGTGCTCGTGCAGCAGATCACCAATCTCGTCGAGAACGCCCCGCAGATGGTCGACGACATCGTGCACTCCGACTGGTACGCCTGGCTCACCGGCCAGCTCGGCACCGATTTCGACAGCGCCATCTCGGGCGCCCTCGACTTCCTGCAGGATCCGACGAACCTGGGCGAGATCGGCGGCGGCATCGTCGCGGTCGGCGCGGGCATCGCGGGCGGGGTGACGGGCGTCATCATCGTGCTGATCCTGACCCTCTACTTCATGGCCTCCATGCGCGCCATGAAGCGCCTCGCCGTGCGCTTCGTGCCCGCCTACCACCGCCCCCGCTTCCGCGAACTGCTGGAAGACGTGTCGGGCGCCGTGGGCCGCTACGTGATCGGTCAGGTGAGTCTCGCGCTCTGCAACGGCGTGCTGAGCCTCGTCTTCCTCAGCATCATCGACGCCCCGCTGCCGGCGCTGCTGGCGCTCATCGCGTTCGTCGGATCGCTGATCCCGCTCGTCGGCACGCTGAGCGCGTCGATCATCATCACCGCGGTCTGCCTGGTGAACTCGCCGATGACGGCCCTCACGGCGGGCATCTACTACCTCGTCTACATGCAGATCGAGGCGTACGTGCTCAGCCCGCGCATCATGAGCCGCGCCGTCGCCGTGCCCGGCTCGCTCGTGGTGATCGCCGCGGTCGGCGGCGGCGCGCTCGGCGGCATCCTCGGCGCGCTCGTCGCGATCCCGGTCGCTGCGAGCGTCATCATCATCGTGCAGAAGGTCGTCTTCCCGGCGCAGGACATGAAGCGGCTGCCCCCGGGGGAGCGGCCGCTCGCCGCGGAGACGGGCGCCGCCGAGCCCGCGGACGGGCTGCCGAGCCCCGGGGCGCCGAGCGCCGAGGCGTGAGCGAGGGCGCCGGATCGCGGGGCTACGCCAGCCGGTCGTTCGACCGCCCGTAGGACTCGAGCAGCCGCAGCCAGATCTCGCTGATCGTCGGGTACGACGGCACGGCGTGCCACAGCCGCTCGAGCGGCACCTCGCCGACGATGGCGACCGTGGCCGAGTGGACGAGCTCGTGCACGTCGGGGCCGGCGAAGGTCACCCCGACGAGCACCCCGCGATCCTCGTCGACGACCATGCGCGCCGTGCCGCGGTAGCCGTCGGCGTGCAGGCTCGCCCCCGCGATGTCGCCGAGCTCGAAGTCGACGACGCGAGTGCTGAGGCCCTGCTTCTCGGCTGCCGCAGCGGTCAATCCGACGGACGCGATCGGCGGGTCGGTGAACGTGACCTGCGGCACCGCCGCGTGATCCGCGGTGGCCGCGTGCCGGCCCCAGGGCTCGTCGCGCAGCCGGGTGCCGTTCGCGCGGGCCGCGATCGCATCGCCCGCCGCTCGGGCCTGGTACTTGCCCTGATGCGTCAGCAGCGCCCGGTGGTTCGCGTCTCCGACGGCGTACAGCCACTCGCCGGGGAGCGGCGATCCGTCGGCGCCCAGCACGAGCAGTGTGTCGTCGGTGTCGAGCCAAGCTCCCGGTTCCAGGCCGACGCTGTCGAGGCCGAGATCCGACGTGCGGGGCACGCGGCCGGTTGCAACGAGGATCTCGTCGGCCTCGACCGTATCGCCGCCGTCGGTCGTGATGCGCACGACCCCGTCGTCGCCGCGCTCGACAGAGGCCGGGGAGGTGTCGAGGCGCAGGTCGACGCCGAGCTCGCGCAGCGCGTCGCCCACGAGCTCGCCCGCGAAGGGCTCCTGGCCCGAGAGCAGCCCGCTCCGCGCGAGCACGGTCACCTGCGAGCCGAGTGAGGCGAAGGCCGTCGCGAGCTCCGAGGCGATCA
This sequence comes from Leucobacter chromiiresistens, assembly GCF_001477055.1. Taxonomy (GTDB): domain Bacteria; phylum Actinomycetota; class Actinomycetes; order Actinomycetales; family Microbacteriaceae; genus Leucobacter; species Leucobacter chromiiresistens_A. The sequence continues at coordinate 12,885 of NZ_LDRK01000028.1, read as the reverse complement.
CGCCCCCGCCGACGATCGCGAGGCGGGGCGGGATCACCTCGGTGCTCGTCGCCTCGCGGTTCGTCCAGGGGCTCGCCTCGGCCAACCCGTCGATATCGGGCAGCAGCGCCGCCGAGCCGGTCGCCACGACGACGGCGTGGCGCGCCCGGAGCACCGTGCCCGCCTCGGGGGCGTCGGCGGTCGCGCCGCTCTCCGCCGTGCGCACCGTGACCTCCCGCTCGCCCGAGATGACGCCGTGGCCCCGCACCAGCTCGATGCCCGCGCCCGCCACCCACTCGACCTGCCCGGAGTCGTCCCACCGGCTCGTGAACGAGTCGCGTCGGCGCAGCACGGCGGCGACGTCGACCGAGCCGCTGACGGCCTGCTTCGCGCCGTCGAGCCGCTCGGCGGCGCGCACGGCCTCGCCGGAGCGCAGCAGCGCCTTCGAGGGCATGCACGCCCAGTAGGAGCACTCGCCGCCCACGAGCTCGGACTCGACCAGAGCGACCGTGAGGCCGCCCTGCACGGCGCGGTCGGCCACGTTCTCGCCGACGGGGCCGGCTCCGATCACGATGACGTCGTACTCAGCGGACATGGTGCTCCTTCTCGATCGCAGCGGTGCTCTCCCGATCCGCATGCTACCGTTGCCGGGTGAACGATGCGCAGCGAATGCCCCTGGGGCGTGGGGAGGTCGTCGGCGGAATCCTCGCCCTCGACAGCTGATTCCGCCGCTCGGCGACGCGTGCCGCGTACCGCGGCCCCGCCGAGCCGCGCCCGCACCCGTCTCAGGGTGCGAACCCTCCCACCCATCCCCGGGCATCTCGAGTCGCGCCACTGAGCGACGCGACGCCCGGCTGGCGCCCGGCCGACGTCCGGCGCCCCGGCCGCCGAATGCCCCCGTTCGAACAGGACACACCCATGCTTCCGCTCACCGCAGACACCATCCGCTCCAGCTTCGTCAACGCCTCCCGCAAAGAGGTCTCCGTCGCCGGGCTGCCCGACGACCTCGACACCCGCGACTGGGACTCGCTCGACTACCTCGGCTGGCACGACCCGAAGTTCGCGGGGCGCGCCTACGCCGTGCTCCCCGCTCCCGACGGCACCCCGACCGGCGTGCTGCTGCGGCAGTCGAACGCGTCGCCCCAGCGGCGGCAGATCTGCGAGTGGTGCCGCGATCCGCGCCTCATCAACGAGGTGGTCTTCTTCTCCGCACGGCGCGTCGGCGAATCGGGCCGGCGCGGCAACACCGTGGGCACCCTGCTGTGCCGCAACTTCCAGTGCTCCTGGGTGGTCCGCGCCGATCCGCCCGCCCCCTACGACGGCTTCGACATGGATGCCGACCGGCGGCGCCGCATCGAGCGGCTGCAGCAGCGGGTGGCCGGTTTCGCCGACATGCTGGTCACCGGGCGCTAGCGGCGGCGCGCGCCCGGGTCTAGCGTTGAGCCATGCGCGCCATCACCATCACCGACGACCACCGACTCGAACTCGCCGATCTGCCCGAACCGGTGGCGGGCGAGGGCGAGATCCTCATCGACGTCGTCGCCGCGGGAGTGAACCGTGCCGACGTCGCCCAGGCGGCGGGGCACTACCCGCCGCCCCCGGGGGCCTCCGATCTGCCGGGCCTCGAAGTGTCGGGGCGGCGCCGCGACACCGGCGAGCCGGTCGTGGCGCTGCTCGCCGGCGGCGGCTACGCCGAGGTCGTGGCCGTGCCCGAAGCGCAGGTCGTGCCCGCGCCGCCCGCGCTCTCGCTCGCCGATGCGGGAGGCATCATCGAAGTCGCGGCGACCGTCGTCTCGAACCTGGTCATCGAGGGCGGCCTGCGCGCGGAACCCGCGGGCGGCGACGGGGGAGCGGCCCCCGAGCCCCAGACCGTGCTGGTGCACGGCGGCACCGGCGGCATCGGCACCTTCGCGATCCAGTTCGCGAGCTCGCTCGGAGCGCGCGTGCTCACCACCGTGGGCTCGGACGAGGCTGTCGCCGAGGTGCGGCGCCTCGGTGCCGCCGAAGCGTGGAACCGGCGCACCACCGACGTCGCGGCGGCGGTGCGCGACGCGGGCGGCGCAGACATCATCCTCGACATCGTCGGCGGCCCCGCCCTGCGCGACAACGTCGCGATGCTGCGGGAGTTCGGCCGCCTCGTCATCATCGGGACCCTGGGCGGCGCCACCGGCGAACTCGACGTGGCCGCGCTCATGGGCAAGCGGGCGCGCGTCATCGGCACCACCGTGCGCTCGCGCGCACCGCACGACAAGCAGCGCATCCTCGAACGCACCGCCGAGCTCGTGTGGCCGCTGCTCGAGAACGGCGAGATCTCGCTGCCCGTCCACGCGCGAGTGCCGCTCGCCGACGCCGCCCGCGCGCATGAGATGCTGCGGGCGGGCGGGCACCTCGGAAAGGTGATCCTCGATGTCGCGGGCTGAGCGCCCAGCCGACGCGGCGGGCGCGGTCGACGCGGGCGCCGCCTCGGGCGCGCCCGAGCCCGCCGTCTTCGTCGAGCCCGCCGTGTTCGCCGAGCCCGCCGTGTTCGCCGACGCCGCGGCGTGGGGCGCGTGGCTCGAAGCCCACGAGGACGCGCACGACGGCGGATGGGTGGTGCTCGCGAAGAAGGGCACCACCGCCCCGACGTCGCTGAGCTACCAGCAGGCCCTCGAGGCGGCGCTCTGCAGCGGGTGGATCGACGGGCAGAAGCGGTCCCGCGACGCCGACACCTTTCTGCAGCGCTTCACCCCGCGGCGCGCGCGCTCGATGTGGTCGCAGCGCAACGTCGAGATCATCGCCCGGCTCGAGGCCGAGGGGCGGCTGCGCCCGCGCGGGCGCGCGGAGGTCGAGCGCGCGCGGGCCGACGGCCGGTGGGAGCGCGCGTACGCGGGGGCGGCGACGATGGACGTGCCCGAGGAGCTCGCGAGCGCGCTCGCCGCCGACGCGGCGGCGAGCTCCGCCTTCGATGCGCTCAGCCGCAGCGCCCGCTACAGCGCCCTCCATCCGATCGCCACCGCCGTGCGGCCCGAGACCCGAGCGCGACGCGCGGCCGCGCTCGTCGCGAGGCTGCGCGAGCCCTGAGCAGCTCCCCTACTGCACCGACCACCCGCCGTCAGACGCGAGAATCGCGCCGTTGATGTTGACCGCGTCGTCCGAGAGCAGGAACGTGATCGATGCGGCGAGGTGCTCGGCCGTCGCGATCGTCGGGATCGACTGCTGGAACGGGGCGAGCCTCGCAGACCCGGCCTCCGACATGTTCGGCGGCATCGGAATGCCCGTGGCGACGCCGCCGGGGGCGACCGCATTCACCCGGATCCCTCGCGCCCCGTACATGAAGGCCGCCGACTTCGTGACGCCCACGATGCCGTGCTTGCTGGCGGTGTAGGCGTTGCCCGATGCGTTGCCGCGCAGCGCGGCCTCGCTCGCGACGTTTAGGATGGCTCCGCGCCCCGCCGCCTCCATCGCGGGCAGCACGGCGCGCATCAGCTTGAACGGCGCGGTGAGGTTGATGGCGATCACCCGGTCCCAGACGGCGTCGGGCGTCTCGCCCGCGGGCGAGAAGTCGTCATTGACGCCGGCGACGTTCGCGAGCCCGTCGATCCGGTCGCCGGCTGCGGCGATCACGCGATCGATCGCATCCTGCCGGGTGAGGTCGCCTGAGACGGCGACGATGTCGGCGTCGGGCAGCTCGGCGGCGAGCGCCTCCAGCTTCTCGGCCGCGATGTCGCAGGCGACGACGCGGCCGCCCTCGCGCGCGATGCGCGACGCGGTCGCGCGCCCGATGCCCGACGCGGCGCCCGTCACGATGATCGTCCTCCCCGCGAAGCGGCCGGGGGTGATGCGCTCCGTCCACCCCGTCTCCTCGGCGGCTTCGGGCAGCTCGCCGCCGTTCGCCGCGCGCACGAGGTCGTCGACGACCGACTGGGGCATCGCACCCTGGCTGAGGGTGACAAGCTGCTGCAGCGGGAGCCCGAGCACGGGGGTGAGCGATGCTGGGTCGGCGCCGGACTGCGCGAGCAGCCCGCGCACGAGTTCGCCGCCGACGGGGTCTGCGAGCCAGTCGCCGATGCTGGATCGAGCCGTGAGTGCCATGATGTCTCCTTCGCTGAGCGCGGGCGCGTCGGAACCGGGGCGAATCGCGTTTCGCAACGGTGCGTCCACTTATGCATCAGGCTACACCCGAGTACCCTGAATCCGTGCCGAGACCGCGAAGCGAAACCGCCCGACGGGCCGTGCTGGCGTCGATGCGCCGCGCGGTGACGGGAGAGGGGTACGAGCCGCTCACCATCGAGCGGCTGGCGGCGGACGCCGGCGTCTCGAAGCAGACGATCTACCGGTGGTGGCCGAACAAGGCCGCGATCCTCGGGGAGGCGCTCGTCGAGGGCGCGCCGCCCGCCCACCTTCCCCTGCCGCACGACACCGGCGACACGGCGCCCGACCTCGCGGCCGACCTGCTCGCCTGGCTCGCCGAGTCCACGCGGCAGCTCCAGCGCGCCGAGGGGCTCGGCGTGGCCCGCGCCCTGATCGCCGTCACCGCCGCCGACCCGGAGATCGGCGCGGCGCTCAACGAGCGCCTGGCCGCGCCCATCCGCGAGTGGGTGCAGCGGCGCATCGATCGCGCAGCCGCGCGCGGGGAGCTGCGCGACGGAGTCGACGCGATCCTGATCGCCGACCACCTCATCGCGATCACCGCGTACGCGGCGCTCACCGGCACCGTGCACAGCGAGGAGCGCCTCCGCGGCATCGTCGCGCACCTGATGCACGGCATCGTCGCACCGCCGGAGTAGCGCGCGCCCGGAGCGCTCAGCGCGCGGCGGTGTGAGCGTTGCGTGAGCAATCGCAGCGGGGCCGTATGGATTCCGTGAGGATCGCCGAGCAGCGGGCCGGCCGGGTGTTCGATCGGGAGGTGAGCCCGAGGGACGGGCCCCCGGCCGCTGCGGCGGTCGGCGCATCTCGAATGGAGATCCCGTGCTGGATCTGATCACCGTGCTGGGCGTGATCGCCGTGTTCGCCCTCATCGGCGTGCTGGCCAAGGGGGTGGAACGGCTGTGATCGTCTTCGAAGCGCTCGCCGCACTCCTCGCCGTCGGGGCACTCGCCTACCTCGTCGTCGCGCTCCTGAAACCGGAGCGATTCTGATGGCCGGGTCGACCGCCCTGGCCGCGCTCGCCTCGATCGCGACCGTCGCGCTCGTGCTCGTGGTGCTGTACCGGCCGTTCGGCGACTACCTTGCCTGGTCGTACACCTCGCCGAAGCACTGGCGCGTCGAGCGCGTCGTCTACCGGGCGATCGGCGTCGACGAGGGCGCCGAGCAGACGTGGCGCTCGTACCTGCGGGGCGTGCTCATCATCTCCGCCGTCGGCGTGCTCATCGTGTACGCCCTGCAGCGCCTCCAGCCGTGGCTGCCCTACGCGCTCGGGCTCCCGGCCCCGTCCGAGCACCTCTCGTTCAACACGGCGGTGTCGTTCGTCACGAACACGAACTGGCAGTCGTACTCGCCCGAGCAGACCCTCGGGTACACGGTGCAGATCGCCGGCCTCGCCGTGCAGAACTTCGTGTCGGCGGCAGTCGGCATGGCGGTCGCGATCGCGCTGGTGCGCGGCTTCGCGGCCCGCCGCTCGGGCACGATCGGCAACTTCTGGGTCGACCTGACGCGCGGCACGGTCCGCGTGCTCGTGCCGCTCGCAACAGTCGCCGCCGTCGTGCTGGCGCTCGGCGGCGTGGTGCAGAACTTCGCCGGGTTCACCGACGTGACGACGCTGAGCGGCGCCGCGCAGAGCATTCCGGGCGGGCCGGTGGCGTCGCAGGAGGCCATCAAGCTGCTCGGCACGAACGGCGGCGGCTTCTTCAACGCCAACTCGGCGCACCCCTTCGAGAACCCGACGCCGTGGACGAGCCTGGTGCAGGTGGTGCTCATGCTGCTGATCCCGTTCAGCCTGCCCCGCGCCTTCGGCCGCATCATCGGCGACACCCGGCAGGGCCTCGCGATCGTGAGCGTCATGGCGATCCTCTACGCCGCCTCGTTCGCCCTGCTCACCGCGGTCGAGAGCGCGGGCCGTGGCACGGCGCCCGAGCTGGCGGGCGGCGCGCTCGAGGGCAAGGAGTGGCGCTTCGGCATCGTCGGGTCGACGCTCTTCGCGACGACGAGCACGGGCACGTCGACGGGCGCCGTGAACTCGATGCACGACTCGTACACCGCGCTCGGCGGCATGCTGCCGATGCTGAACATGATGCTCGGCGAGGTGTCGCCGGGCGGCGTCGGATCGGGGCTCTACGCGGTACTGGTGCTCGCGATCATCGCGGTCTTCATCGCGGGCCTCCTCATCGGGCGCACCCCCGAATACCTCGGGAAGAAAATCGGCACCCGCGAGATCACGCTCGGCGCGCTGTACATCCTCATCGCCCCGACGCTCGTGCTCGCCGGCACGGCGCTCAGCTTCGCGGTGCCGGGCGTGCGCGACGAGGTGATGGCGACCTCGATCTGGAACCCCGGATCGCACGGCCTCTCCGAGGTGCTCTACGCGTTCACCTCGGCCGCGAACAACAACGGCTCGGCATTCGCCGGCCTCACGGCGAACACGCCGTGGATGAACATCGCGCTCGGAGTCGCGATGCTGCTCGGCCGGTTCGTGCCCATCGTGCTCGTGCTCGCCCTCGCGGGCTCGCTCGCGGCGCAGGATCGCGTGCCCACCACGGCGGGCACGCTGCCCACCCACCGGCCGCTGTTCGTCGGCATGCTCACCGCGGTGACGCTCCTCGTCACCGCTCTCACATTCTTCCCCGTTCTCGCGCTGGGTCCCCTGGCTGAAGGGCTGATGTCATGATCTCCATGCTGCGCGCCGCACTCCCCGGCGCTCTCCGCAAACTCGACCCGCGTCGGCAGTGGCGCAACCCGGTGATGTTCATCGTCTGGGTCGGGGCCGCCCTCACCACCGTGCTCGCCGTCGCGGAGCCCTTCGTCGGCGGCCCGGCAGACTCGGGCGGCTCGCCCGTGCCCGCCTCCTTCACCTGGGCCATCGCCGTCTGGCTGTGGGTGACCGTGCTGTTCGCGAACCTCGCCGAGTCGGTGGCCGAGGGGCGCGGCAAGGCGCAGGCCGACTCGCTGCGGCAGACCCGCGCGGCCACGACGGCGCAGCGCGTCGCGGGCTACGACGCGGAGACGGACGCCGCGGCGGATCGCGCGGCGCTCGAACCGGTCGCCTCCTCCGACCTGCGCCTCGGCGACCACGTGGTGGTGCGGGCGGGGGAGCTGATCCCCGGCGACGGCGACATCGTCTGGGGCATCGCCTCCGTCGACGAGTCGGCGATCACCGGCGAATCCGCCCCGGTGGTGCGCGAGTCGGGCGGCGACCGCTCGGCGGTGACCGGCGGCACGCGCGTGCTCTCCGACCGCATCGTGGTGCGCATCACCTCGATGCCGGGCGAGACCTTCGTCGACCGCATGATCGCGCTGGTCGAGGGCGCCGCGCGCCAGAAGACGCCGAACGAGATCGCGCTGAACATTCTGCTCGCGAGCCTGTCGATCATCTTCGTGGTCGTGGCGCTCACCCTGAACCCCATCGCGAGCTACGCCGCGGCGCCCGTCAGCGTGACGGTGCTCGCCGCACTGCTGGTCTGCCTCATTCCGACGACGATCGGCGCGCTGCTCAGCGCGATCGGCATCGCGGGCATGGATCGGCTCGTGCAGCGCAACGTGCTCGCGATGTCGGGCCGCGCGGTCGAGGCCGCCGGCGACGTGACGACGCTGCTGCTCGACAAGACGGGCACCATCACCTACGGCAACCGTCGCGCGAGCGCGTTCCTGCGGCTCGACGGCGTGCGCGAGCAGGAGCTCGTCGAGGCGGCGGCCCTCTCGTCGCTCGCCGACCCCACGCCGGAGGGCGTGTCGATCGTCGAGCTCGCCGAGGCGGAGGGGCACCGGTTCGACCGGCGCCCTGCCGGCGAGATCGTGCCGTTCACGGCGCAGACCCGCATGTCGGGCCTCGACCTGCCCGACGGCACCCGCATCCGCAAGGGCGCGGGTTCCGCGATCGCCGCCTGGGTGGACCAGGTGGAGCAGGCGGAGCAGACCGAGCGGGCAGAGGTCGCGGCGGTGGGAGCGTCGGGCGGCGCGAACGGCGCCGAGCCCGGGCCCGCGACCGGGCTCGCAGCGCGCGGCGCCGACCGCGCCGGGCTGCCCGCAGCGGTGCGCGCCGAGCTCGAGCAGCGCGTCGCCGAGGTCTCGCAGAGCGGCGGCACGCCGCTCGTCGTCGCCGAGCACCGCCCCGGAGCGCCCGCGCGCATCCTCGGCGTCGTGCACCTGAAGGATGTCGTCAAGGAGGGGCTCCCCGAGAAGTTCGCGGAGCTGCGGGGCATGGGGATCCGGACCGTCATGATCACGGGCGACAACCCGCTCACCGCCGCCGCGATCGCGCAGGAGGCGGGAGTCGACGACTTCCTCGCCGAGGCGACGCCGGAGGACAAGCTCGCCTACATCCGCCGCGAGCAGGAGGGCGGCAACCTCGTCGCGATGACGGGCGACGGCACGAACGACGCGCCGGCGCTCGCGCAGGCCGACGTGGGCGTCGCGATGAACACCGGCACCTCGGCCGCGAAGGAGGCCGGCAACATGGTCGACCTCGACTCCGACCCGTCGAAGCTCATCGACATCGTGCGCATCGGCAAGCAGCTCCTCATCACGCGCGGCGCGCTCACGACCTTCTCGATCGCCAACGACATCGCGAAGTACTTCGCGATCATCCCGGCGATGTTCATGGGAGTGTTCCCGCAGCTCGCGGTGCTCAACATCATGGGGCTGCACTCGCCGGCCTCCGCGGTGCTCTCGGCGATCGTCTTCAACGCGATCGTCATCGTGTTCCTCATCCCGCTCGCGCTGCGCGGCGTCCGCTTCCGGGCGGGCGGCGCGTCGCAGATCCTCGGTCGCAACCTCGCGCTCTACGGGCTCGGCGGCCTCATCACGCCGTTCGCGGGCATCTGGCTCATCGACCAGGCCGTGCGGCTGATCCCCGGATTCTGACCGTCGGCGATTCCGTCCGCAGCACGCGCCCCCGATTCTCGCCTCCCCAACGCACAGAAAGCTGTCTCACATGCACGCACGCACCCGGCCCGCGGGCCGCCCGCAGCTCCGCACCATCGGAGTCGCCCTCCGAGCCATGGCCCTCGGCACCCTCGTCCTCGGCATCGGCTACCCGCTGCTCATCACCGGCGTCGCCCACCTCGTCGCACCGGCGCAGGCCGCGGGCTCACTCGTCTCGGGGCCCGACGGAGACGTCGTCGGGTCATCCCTCATCGGCCAGGCGTTCGCCGACGCCGACGGCGCGCCCCTGCCCGAGTACTTCCAGCCGCGCCCGTCGGCCGCGGGCGACGGCTACGACGCAGCCGCATCCTCGGGGTCGAACCTCGGCCCCGAGAACCCCGACCTCGTCGCCGCCATCGAGCAGCGGCGGTCCGACATCGCCGCGTTCGACGGCGTGCCCGAGTCTGCGGTGCCCGCCGACGCCGTGACCGCCTCCGCATCCGGGCTCGACCCCCACATCAGCCCGGCGTACGCCCGCATCCAGGTCGAGCGCGTGGCCGCGGCCCGGGGCCTCGACGTCGGCGAGGTGCGCGAACTCGTCGCGGCGCACACGCGCGCCCCCGACCTCGGATTCCTCGGACAGCCGCGAGTGAATATCCTGGAGCTCAACGTGGCGCTCGACGCGACGCACCCGGTGCAGGCCGCCGGAGCGGGGCTCGACGCGGGGCGGAGCGGGCAGCCCGGCGCGGCGCCCGCCGAAACCGAGGAGTGACGATGACGAGACGGGGGAGGCTCCGGGTGCTGCTCGGCGCCGCCCCCGGAGTCGGCAAGACGTTCGCCATGCTCGAGGAGGCCCGCCGCATGCGCGCCGACGGCGTCGACGTAGTGATCGCCCTCGTCGAGACGCACGGGCGGCAGGCGACCGCGGCGATGGCCGCCGGGCTGCCCGAGGTGGCCCGCACCCGGGTGACGCACCGCGGCGTGCAGCTGGAGGAGATGGACCTCGCAGCGGTGCTCGAACGCGCACCCGAGGTGGCCCTCGTCGACGAGCTCGCCCACACCAACGCGCCGGGCGGCGCCCACGAGAAGCGCTGGCAGGACGTCGATGTGCTGCTCGACCACGGCATCGACGTGATTTCGACGCTCAACATCCAGCACATCGAGTCGCTGAACGACGTGGTGGAGCAGATCACCGGCGCCCCCCAGCGCGAGACGGTGCCCGACCGCTTCCTGCGCGGCGCCGACCAGATCGAGGTCGTCGACCTCGCACCGCAAGCCCTGCGCGACCGCCTCTCGGGCGGCTCGGTGTACCCCGCGGAGCGCATCGACGCCGCCCTCTCCAACTACTTCCGCATCGGCAACCTGACCGCGCTCCGCGAGCTCGCACTGCTGTGGCTGGCCGACGAGGTCGACCAGGCCCTCAAGGGCTACCGAGCGGAGCACGGCATCAGCAGCACCTGGGAGGCGCGCGAGCGGGTCGTGGTGGCGCTCACCGGCGGGCCGGAGGGGGAGACGCTGCTGCGACGCGGGGCCCGGATCGCGGCGCGCTCGGCGGGCGGAGAGCTGCTGGCCGTGCACGTGTCGAACCAGGACGGGCTGCGCACCGAGCACCCCGCCGCACTTGCGCAGCAGCGCGCGCTCGTCGAGAAGCTCGGCGGCAGCTACCACCAGGTCATCGGCGAGGACGTGCCGACCGCGCTCGTCGAATTCGCGCGCTCCGTGAACGCCACCCAGCTCGTGCTCGGCGCGAGCCGGCGCGGGCGCCTCGTCGCCGCGCTCACGGGCCCGGGGATCGGCGCGACCGTCGTGCGCGAATCGGGCGACATCGACGTGCACATGGTGAATCACGCGGAGGGCGCCCGGCGGCTCGCCCTGCCGCGCCGCACCGGGGCGCTCACCGCGCGGCGCCGCCTGCTCGGCTTCGCGCTCGCGCTCGTCGGCGGCCCGCTGCTCACCTGGCTGCTCGCCTCCTTGCGCAGCGACGACTCGATCACGAGCGACGTGCTCAGCTATCAGCTGCTCGTCGTGCTCGTCGCGCTCGTCGGCGGCTTCTGGCCCGCCCTGTTCGCCGCGGTGCTCTCGGGGATCACACTCGACTTCTTCTTCATCGAGCCGCTGCACACGGTGCACATCCACGAACCGCTGCACCTGCTGGCCGTCGCCCTGTACGTGGTCATCGCCGTGCTCGTCAGCGTCATCGTCGACCGCGCCGCGCGGTACACGCGCGCCGCTCGCCGCTCGGCCGCGGAGGCCGAGCTCATCCAGACGATCGCGGGGAGCGTGCTGCGCGGCGACGACGCGCTGCAGGCGCTCGTCGACCGCACGCGCGAGGCCTTCGGGCTGAGCGCCGTGCGGCTCGTCGACGCGGGCGGCGCCGTGCTCGCCGCATCGGGCGATTCGGCGGCGCCGGCCGCGACCGACGGGGCCGGGGCGGTCGCCGGCGCGGGAGCCGGCGCGGGAGCCGGGATCGAGGCGCCGGCCGAGGGCGCCGCGCCGGTGCCGGCGGGAGCCGATCCGGCGTGCATCGACATCGCCGTCGGCGAGGACGCGACCCTCGAGCTCACCGGCGCCGAGCTCGCGGCCTCCGAGCGCCGCCTCCTCACCGTCGTCGGCTCCCAGCTCTCGGCCGCGCTCGAGCACCGGCGCCTCGAGCGCACCGCACGCGAGATCGAGCCCATCGCCGCCTCGGACCGGGTGCGGGGCGCACTGCTCTCGGCGCTCAGCCACGACCTGCGCCGTCCGCTCGCCGCCGCGACCGCCGCGATCGGCGGGCTGCGGGCCCCCGGCATCGCGCTGAGCGCGGACGACCGGCGCGAACTCCTCGACACCGCCGCCGAGAGCCTCGACGGGCTCGGCGCCCTCGTCACCGACCTGCTCGACGTGACGCGCATCCAGGCCGGGGCGCTCTCGGTCCGCGTCGCCCCGACCGACCCCGAAGCCGTGATCGCCCCGGCGCTCGACGAGCTCGGCATGGGGCCGAACGAGGTCTCGCTCGCCCTGCAGCACGGCGACACGGCGGTGCAGGCCGATTCGGTGCTGCTGCAGCGCGTCATCGTGAACCTGCTCGCGAACGCGTCGCGCTACACCGCCGCGGGGGAGCGGGTCGCCGTCACCACGAGCACGTTCGCCGATCGCCTCGAGATCCGCATCATCGACCACGGGCCCGGCATCGCCGCAGACAAGTACGACGACATCTTCGTGCCGTTCCAGCGCCTCGGCGACACCGACAACACCTCGGGTCTCGGCCTCGGCCTCGCCCTCTCGCGCGGCTTCGTCGACTCGATGCACGGCACGCTGCTGCCCGAGGGCACCCCGGGGGGCGGGCTCACCATGGTCGTCTCGCTGCCCATCGCACGCGGAGCCGAACCCGCGCCCGTCGCTGATCCCGCACTCGGATCCGCCCTCGCGCCGGAGACCGACCGCGCGCCCGGTTCCGCCCCCGCCCACGATGCTGCACCGTCAGGAGGCCCCCGCCCATGAAGATTCTCATCGCCGACGACGACCCGCAGATTCTCCGCGCACTGCGCATCACGCTCACCGCGAAGGGGTACGACGTGTTCGTGGCTGCGGACGGCGCACAGGCCATCGCGGCCGCCATCGACCACCGGCCCGACCTCTTCCTGCTCGACCTCGGAATGCCGGCGCTGAACGGCATCGAGGTGATCGAAGCCGTCCGCGGGTGGTCGCAGGCCCCGATCCTGGTCGTCTCGGGGCGCGCGGGCGCCGCGGACAAGGTCGACGCGCTCGATGCGGGAGCCGACGACTACGTGACGAAGCCGTTCGCCATCGAGGAGCTGCTGGCCCGCATCCGCGCGCTCGCCCGGCGCGTGGTGCGCGACGAGGCGGTGCCCGTGGTGCGGCTCGGCGACGTCACCGTCGATCTCGCGGCGCGGAGCGCGACCCGCGAGCCCC
>NZ_LDRK01000027.1 GCF_001477055.1 Leucobacter chromiiresistens | reverse complement strand
TTGTCGGGGTGGCGTGCGTGGCGGTGGCGGTCGGCATCGGCCTGCTGGCCTCCTGGCATCTCGGCACTGCGGCAGGCGCATCGATCGCGGCCAGCGCCATCGCGCTCGCCGCACTCTCGGGCCTGCTCGTGCGCGCCACGACCCGCTTCCGGCGCGCCCCGCTCGCGGCGAGCGCCGCCCCCGACGACGCGGCCGGCGCATCGCCCGCCGCCGGAGCTCCGCTGCCCGCGGCCCCCGCACTCCACCACCCCGCTCCCCTTCCGTGAAAGGCACGATGTTCCCGCACTCCTCCCGCCCATCCCGCACCGCAGCCCTGGCCGGCGTCGCCGCGCTCGGCATCCTGCTCGCCGGCTGCAGCGCGTCGCCCGCCGGTGCTCCTGCGGTCGATGACGCCGCGACCGCAGGCGAAGCGGCCGCCGGCGAAGCCTCCGCCTCCGACGACACCGGCGCCGGTCACGGCAAGATCGAGGGCGCGGTCGAGGCCCCCGAACCGCCGCTGCACCTCGTGTCGATCGACGCGGGCGGATCCGTATCGCTCCTCGATCTGCTCGACGGCACCGAGACCGAACTCGGCCCGGTGCGCGCCCCCGAGTCCGTGACCACGGACGGGCGCTACGCGTTCGTCGCCGACGATCGCGGCGTCGACATCGTCGACAGCGGTGCGTGGACGTGGGATCACGTCGACCACTTCCACTACTACCGCGCGACCCCCGCGGTACCGGGCTCGGTCGAGGGCTCGGGCGTCGCGACCGTCGCGACGGGCATGCTCTCGACCGCGGGCGGCACCGGCGTCTTCTTCCCCGAATCGGGCGAAGCCGTGCTGCTCGATAACGCGGCGCTCTCGCAGGGCGAGATCCGCGAGACGCTGCGGCTCGAGGTCGCACCGCACGACGGGATCATGGCGCCCCTCGGCACGGGCGCCCTCGTCACCGAGGCGAGCTCAGGCGGCGACGTCGAGCGGCTGCGCGCCGTCGACGCGGAGGGATCAGAGGTCGATGCGATCGCGTGCGCCGACGCGTCGGGCACCATCACGACTCGACTCGCCCTCGTGGTGGGCTGCGCCGACGGCGCGGTGCTCGCGACCGCCGAGGAGGGCGCGACCGAGCTGACGAAGGTGCCCTACCCGGAGGGGGCCGCCCCTGCGGCGACCGAGTTCTCGGCGCGCAAGGGCCGGCCGACCGTCGCCGGCCTCGGAGACGGGAGCGGGGTGTGGCTGCTCGACACGCGCGAGCAGTCGTGGCGCTGGATCCCGATGCCCGAGCGCCCCGCGGCGGCGACCGCGGTGGACGACGAGTCGGAGCACCTCGTCGCGCTGGCGCCCGACGGCAGCGTGCGCGTCTTCGACGGGAGCGGGGCCGAGGTCGCGGCGACCGATCCGCTCGTCGGCGCTGCCGACGGCGGCGGGCGGGCATCGCTCACCGTCGATGCGCAGCGCGCCTACGTGAACGACCCCGCGACCGGCGTCGTGCACGAGATCGACTACGCCGACGGCGCCCGGGTCGCCCGCACCCTCGAACTCGGCACCGCCGCCGACTTCGTCGTGGAGACGGGCCGATGAGGGCGCGGCGCACGTGGCCCGCCCTGGCCGCGCTGGCGTCGAGTGCGCTCGTCTCGTTCGCGCTGATCGGGTGCGCGACGCCCGGGCAGGGCGGGGCGGATCGCCCGCAGATCGTCGTCACCACCAACATCCTCGGCGACGTGGTGGGCGAGGTGGTGGGCGACGAGGCGGAGGTCACGACCCTCATGCGCCCCAACGCCGACCCGCACTCGTTCGAGATCTCCGCGCAGGAGGCCGCGATGCTCGGCGACGCCGACCTCATCGTCTCGAGCGGCCTCGGACTCGAGGAGGGGCTTCAGCAGCACCTCGATCGGGCCGCCGACGCGGGCGCTCCCCTGCTCGTGGCGGGCGACGCCGTCGCCTCGCTGCCCTACGCGAGCGGAGACGCGGCCGGTGCCCCCGACCCGCACTTCTGGACCGACCCCGCCACGATGGTGGACGTGGTCGACGCCGTCGAGCAGGCGGCCGGGGAGATCGACGGCGTGGACCAGGAGCGGCTCGCCGAGCACGCCGCGGAGTACCGCGACGAGCTCGAGACGCTCGACACCGAGATGACGGAGGCGTTCGCGGCGATCCCGCCGGAGCGGCGCGCTCTCGTCACGAACCATCACGTGTTCGGCTACCTCGCGGATCGCTACGGCTTCCGCATCATCGGCGCGGCGATCCCGGGCGGCACGACCCTCGCCGCCCCGAGCGCGGCCGACCTGCAGGAGCTCAGCGACGCGATCACGGAGGCGGGCGTCTCGACGATCTTCGCGGAGTCGTCGCAACCGGATCGCCTGGTGCAGGTGCTCGCGAGCGAGGCCGACATCGACGTGCGCGTCGCCGAGCTCTTCACCGAGTCGCTGACGGGGCCGGGCGAGGGCGCAGAGACCTACCTCGAGATGATGCGCGCGAACACGGCGCGCATCTCCGAGGGACTGACGCAGTAACACCCATCGAAAGAAAGCAGGACACCACTATGACCCGACGACACCTCCGATACGGCGCCCCCGCGGCGCTGCTCGGGCTCGCACTGCTCGCGAGCGGGTGCTCCTCGAACACGGCGGGCGACGCCGCAGCCGGCGACTCCTCCTCCGGCTCCGCGAGCGAGGAGCACGCGCACTCGGGCGAGCAGCGCGTCGCCGTCTCGTACGCGGGCGGCATCGCCGTGCTCGACGCCGAGACCCTCGAGCTCGTCGACGAGCTCGAGAGCGAGGAGTTCACCCGCCTGAACGCCGCCGGCGACGGCCGGCACGTCTTCGTCACCACCTCGCAGGGCTTCGAACTGCTCGACACGGCCGAGCCGGCGCTCACCGGGCTCGTCGTTCCCGCCTCGGCCGCGGGCCACGTCGTGCGGCACGCGGGCAAGACGGTGCTCTACGACGACGGCGCGGGCGAGACCACCGTCTTCGACACCCACGATCTCGCGCACGTCGACGGCGAGCTGCCCGAGGCCGTCACCCACACGGCGGAGCACCCGCACCACGGCGTCTCGATCGAGCTCGAGGACGGCACGCTCGTGACGACGGTGGGCGATGAGACCTCGCGCTCGGGCGCCGTCGCTCTGCACGCGCACGACGACCACTGGGACGAGGTGGCGTCGAGCGATCAGTGCCCCGGCATCCACGGCGAGGGCACCGCGGCCGACGAGGCCGTCGTCTTCGGGTGCGAGAACGGCGCGCTGCTGTACGCGGACGGCGCGTTCACGAAGCTCGACGCCCCCGACGCGTACGGACGCATGGGCAACGCATTCGTCTCGGAGACGAGCCCGATCGTCGTCGGCGATTACAAGTCGGACCCCGACGCCGAGGGCTACCTGCTCGGCTCCGTCGCGCTCATCGACACCGTCGCCGAGAAGCTGGAGGTCGTCGATCTGCCGGAGAACGTGCGCTACACCTTCCGCGACGTGACTCGCGGGCCGGACGATCTCGCGTACATCCTGTCGACCGACGGGTCGATCCACGTGCTGGATCCCGAGACCGGCGACCTGGTCGACGAGTTCCCGGTGATCGACGCCTGGGAGGGGCCGGCCGAGTGGCAGGACGCCCACCCGGCGCTGGTCGGCACCGGCGGCGACACCGCCTACGTGACGGAGCCCGCGGCGAACTCCGTGCACGCGGTGGATCTGCGGACCGGCGAGATCACGGCGACGGCCGAGCTCGATCACACCCCGAACGAGTTCGCGGTCGCGCTCGGCGAGCACTGAGCGCGGGCACCGGTGCCGCGCGCAGGCTCCGGTGCCCGCCGCGGAGGGCGCCGCATCATCGGGATGCGGCGCCCTCCGCGTCGTCGTGGGCGGAGGCCCCTTCCGTCTGCGCCCAGGCGAGCTCGCTGACGTCGATCTCGGCGGTCATGTCGCGCAGGAAGCGCTCGACGATCTCGCGCTCGTGCGGGGCGAGGCGCGCGGCGGCGTTGAAGCGGTTCGCCTGCTGCTGGCCGACGGTGCGCATGGCGGCGTCGTGCGTGTCGGGGGTGATGCGGATCACGAGAGCCCGACGGTCGTCGGGGTGCCGTTCGCGCGAGATGTGGCCGCCGCGCTCGAGCCGGTCGAGCAGCTTCGTGGTCGACGCGCTCGAGATGCCGAGGTGCGCGGCGATGGCGCCGGGGGTGGGCAGTACGTCGGTGTTGCCGGCGACGATGAGGAAGTGCAGCGCGCGCATGTCGACGCTGCTGAGCCGCATGTACTTGAGCGATGCCTCCGAGAGGCGCTCCTCGGCCTCGCGCAGCGCTCTCAGCGCCTCCATGAGGCGGGCGATCTGCCGCAGTTCGGCGTCTGAGAGGCCGGAGCGGTCGACGAGCTCGGATCTCGGGTCCGAGTGGTCGAGGCGGTACAGCGCCGAGGGGTCGGCGGGCACCGCCGACACGTCGGTCTCCCCACCCCGCTTGTTTTTCGTCACAGCAGAATATTATCCTGAAGTTGATCACTTTCCAGGTGAGTAATCAAGATTTCTACACGAGCGGGGACAACGTGGACGAGCTGCGCGAGAAGAGCCCGACACCCGGCACCCAGGCGCCGCCCGACGCGGCGGAACGCGTCTCCCTCGCGATCTCCGCGGCCTTCGACCATCGCACGCGCGCCGCGGAGGCGTACCACCCGGTCTTCGCGCAGCTCTGGAAGATCTGCGGCGAGCGCGTGGCCGGCGGCAAGCGCATCAGGCCCCGCCTGATGCTCGACATGCTCGCCGCGCTCAGCGACGACGCCGTGCCCGATTCAGCCATCGAGATCGCGGCCGCCATCGAACTGCTGCACGCCTCGTTCCTGCTGCACGACGACGTGTTCGACGGCGACCTGACCCGCCGCGGCTCGCTGAACCTCGTCGGTCTGCTCGCGCACGACGAGCAGACCGACGCGGCGCCCACGCCGGAGCGCCTCCACTGGGCGCGCAGCTGCGGCATCCTCATGGGCGACCTCCTGCTCGCCGAGGTGCACCAGATCTTCGCCCGCGTCGACGCGGCCCCCGACCTGCGCACCCGCCTGCTCGATCTGCTCGCGCACGCGATCACCGAGTCGGTGGTCGGCGAGCAGCTCGACATCGGGCTGGAGGACGGCGCTGTGGTGGCCGACACCGCCACCGTGCTCGAGATGTGCCGCCTCAAGACCGCGACGTACACGTTCGAGCTGCCCCTCCGCGCCGCCGCGATCCTGGCGGGCGCCGCCTCCCCCGCCGCCGAGAGCGCGCTCGCGACCGCGGGCGCCCACCTCGGCCTCGCCTTCCAGCTGCAGGACGACCTGCTCTCGACCTTCGGCGACCCCGCGGCCCACGGCAAGGACGCGTTCTCGGATCTGCGCGAGGGCAAGGAGACCGCCGTGATCTCGGCGGCGCGGATGACGAGCGCGTGGCCCGAGATCGAGCCCGCGTTCGGCACCGGCTCGCTCACCAGCACCGAGGGGGAGCGGATGCGCGGACTGCTGCGCGACTGCGGCGCGGAGGCGTTCGTGCACGGGCTCATCGACGACCAGATGCGCGCCCTCCACGAGACGCTCGCCGACCCCGCCTCCGGGCTCCCCGACGCCGCGCGCGACACCCTCGTCGCGCTCGCCGACCGCCTCGACGGGCGCCGCTCGTGAGGGCCCGCTCCCCCCTCGACCGCTACTCGCGCTCGGCCATGCGCGCCTCGGCGGTCGTGATCCGCAGCTACTCGACCTCCTTCGGCGCCGCCACACGACTGCTCGGCAGGCGCCACCGGGGGCACGTGCGCAACGTCTACGCGCTGGTGCGCGTCGCCGACGAGCTGGTCGACGGCGTCACCGAGGGCGCGGGGCTCACCCCGGCAGAGCAGGCGGACGCCCTCGAACGACTCGAGGCGGAGGTCGCGCGAGCCATCCGCTCCGGCTACTCGAGCGACCTCATCGTGCACGCCTTCGCGCAGACGGCGCGCGCCGCCCGCATCGACGCGACGCTCATCGATCCCTTCTTCGCGTCGATGCGCGCGGACCTGCCGGCGCCCGATGCGAGCGGGAGCGACGCCGACAGCGCCGGACTGCGCGGGTTCGATGCCGAGCAGCACGGGGCCTACGTCTACGGATCGGCCGAAGTGGTGGGGCTCATGTGCCTGCGCATCTTCACCCGGCACCGCTCGCTCGACGCCCTCGAGCAGCACCGCCTCGAACGCGGCGCCCGCAGTCTCGGCGCGGCGTTCCAGAACGTCAACTTCCTGCGCGACCTCGCCGATGACACGGATCGCCTCGGCCGCAACTACCTCGGCACGCAGGAGCGGCTCACCGACGCCGACCGCATCGACTGGGTGCGGCGCATCGAGGCGGAGCTCGCCGACGCGCGCGCCGTGCTCCCGCTGCTGCCGAAAGACGCGCGCGCGGCCGTGCGCTGCGCGCTGAACCTCTTCGCCGAGCTGAGCCGTCGCATCTCGCGCACGACCGTCGACGACTTGTACGCTCGCAGGGTGCGCGTGCCCGACTGGCGGAAGGCCGGGATCATCGCGCGATCCGTCGCCCGCACCGCGGCGGAGACACGATGAGCGACGCACCGACCAGCGACGCACCGACCAGCGACGCACCGACCAGCGACGCGCCGACCGGCGAGGCACGGATGAACGAGGCACCGATGAGCGAGGCACCGATGAACGACGCACGCCGCACCCCTCGGCGAGACGGCTCGACGCGCACCGTCATCGTGGGAGCCGGCATCGCCGGACTCGCGACGGCGGCGCTCCTGGCACGGGAGGGGCACGACGTGACCGTGCTCGAACGGGGAAGCCGTGTCGGCGGCCGCGCCGGCTCGCTCGCCCGCGACGGCTTCCGCTTCGACACCGGCCCGTCGTGGTACCTCATGCCCGGCGTCTTCGACCACTTCTTCGAGCTGCTCGGCACTTCGACGGAGGAGCAGCTCGATCTGCGCCTGCTCGATCCGGGCTACCGCGTCTTCAGCGAACCCGCCCCCGGCCAGGCTCCGCCCGAGCCCGTCACCATTCCCGCGGGCCGCGCCGCCGCGCGCGCGGTGTTCGAGCGCCTGGAGCCGCAGAGCGGGCCCGCCTTCGACGCCTACCTCGACTCGGCCGCCGAGACGACGGAGATGGCGGAGCGCTACTTCCTCTACAACCCCTTCACGCGCCTGCGCGCGCTCGCCGTCGGCCCCGTGCTGCGCGAACTGCCCCGCCTGGCGCGGCTGCTCGGCACCTCCCTGCGATCCTTCGTCGCACAGCGCTTCCGCCACCCCGTGCTGCGCCAGGTGCTCGGCTACCCCGCGGTCTTCCTCGGCACGAACCCGAAGGACGCGCCGGCCATGTACCACCTGATGAGCGCTCTCGACCTCGACGACGGCGTGCGGTACCCGATGGGCGGGTTCGCCGCCCTCGTCGACCGCCTCGCCGCGCTCGCCGAGCAGGCGGGCGCGCGCATCGTGCTCGACGCCGACGTCACCGAGATCGAGGTGGGCGCCGGATCGCCGCGCTCCGAGCGGCCCGTCGCCGACCGCGGGGCCGGCTTCTCGTCGACGGCGCGCGCCGTGCGCTGGCGGGGCGCCGACGGCGAGCGCCACCGGCTGCCCGCCGACATCGTCGTGTCGACCGCGGACCTGCACCACACGGAGACGCGGCTGCTGCCCGAAGCGGCCCGCAACTACCCCGAGAGCTGGTGGTCGAAGCAGATCAGCGGCCCCGGCGCCGTGCTCGTGCTGCTCGGCGTGCGCGGTGCGCTGCCCGAGCTGCCCCACCACTCGCTCTTCTTCACGCGCGACTGGGATCGCAACTTCTCCGACATCTTCGACGAGCCCCGGCGCATTCCCGACCCCGCGTCGTCGTACGTCTGCAAGCCGAGCGAGACCGACCCGGGCGTCGCGCCGAGCGATCACGAGAACCTCTTCGTGCTCGTGCCCGTGCCGGCCGACACCGGCATCGGACGCGGCGGGGCGGACGGAGGCGGCGATGCCGAGGTCGAGCGCGTCGCCGATGCGGCGATCGACCAGATCAGCGACTGGGCCGGCATCCCCGATTTGCGCGAGCGGATCGTGGTGCGCGAGACGATCGGCCCCCGCGATTTCGCCGACGACTACCACTCGTGGAGCGGCGGGATGCTGGGGCCGGCGCACGTGCTGCGGCAGAGTGCGCTGTTCCGCGCGCAGAACCGGTCGAAGCGCGTCGACAACCTCTACTACGCCGGTGCGACCACCGCGCCCGGGGTGGGCATCCCGATGTGCCTCATCAGCGCGGAGCTGGTGCTGAAGCGCATCCGCGGCGATCACTCCCCGGGCCCGCTGCCGACGCCGGCGGCGGCCCCGACTCCCGAGCGGGGCTGAGATGGCCGTCGTCTACCTCGCGTGCCTGCTGGGTGCGAGCGGGTGCATGCTGCTGCTCGACGCCCGATTCCGGCTCTTCTTCTGGCGCGACTGGCGGGCGGCAGCGGTGGTGACCGTCGGGGGCGTGCTCTTCCTCCTCGCCTGGGATCTCGTCGGGATCATGACCGGGGTCTTCGAGATGGGCGCGAGCGCGGGCATGACCGGCATCCTCATCGCGCACGAGCTGCCCATCGAGGAGCCGGTCTTCCTCGCCTTCCTCGTGCTGTGCACGATGGTGATCTTCACGGGCGCGGTGCGCCTCCTCGAACGGCGTGCGGCGCGGCGCGGCGCGGCGGCGGAGGGGCGATGACCTACCTCCTCATCAGCATCCCGTTCCTCTCGGCGGCACTCATCGGCGCGCTCGCGCTCACCCCGTGGCGCGACCCGCACCTCGCCCGGCGCCAGTGGGCCGCGACCGGCATCGCCATCGTCGTGCTCGCGATCCTCACCGCCGTCTTCGACTCCCTGATGATCGCCGCCGACCTGTTCTCGTACGGCCACGGGCACACCCTCGGGCCGACCGTCGGGCTCGTGCCCGTGGAAGACTTCAGCTACCCCGTCGCCGCGGCGCTCCTCGCCCCGGCGCTGTGGACCCGCCTGACCGCGCGGCGACCCCGAGTCGGCGCCCCGAACCCGCGAGAGGACGCCCCAGATGCGCACGCGTGAGCACTCCGGCTGGAACGCCCATCTGCTGCGCGAAGCGTTCGTCGCCTCGCGGCCGGTGAGCTGGATCAACACGGCCTACCCGTTCGCCGCGGCGATGCTGCTGACCACGCGCGAGGTCGACTGGCTGCTCATCGTCGGCGCGCTCTACTACCTGATCCCGTACAACCTCGCCATGTACGGCATCAACGACGTCTTCGACTACGCCTCCGACATCAACAATCCGCGCAAGGGCGGCATCGAGGGCGCGCTGCTCGCCCCGAAGTACCACCGTCCCATGCTCTGGCTCGCGGTACTCACGAACGCGCCCTTCCTCGTCGTGCTCGCCATCGCGGGCGGGCCCGGCTCGTGGTTCGCCCTCGCCGTGAGCACCTTCGCGGTCGTCGCCTACTCGGCACCCGTGCTGCGCTTCAAGGAGCGCCCCTTCCTCGACTCCGCGACGTCGAGCACCCACTTCGTGAGCCCCGCGATCGTCGGCCTCACGGCGGCGGGCGCGCAGTTCACCCCCGAGCTCTGGCTGATCCTGATCGCCTTCTTCTGCTGGGGCATGGCGGCCCACGCCTTCGGAGCGGTGCAGGACGTGATCCCGGATCGCGAGGCCCGCATCGGCTCCATCGCGACCGTGCTCGGCGCCGCCTCGACCGTGCGCCTCGCCCTCGCGCTCTGGGCGCTCGCCGGGGTGCTCATGCTGTTCACCCCGTTCCCCGGGTCGCTCGCCGCCGCCGTCGCGATTCCGTACCTCGTCAACTGCGCCCCCTACGCCCGTGTCTCCGATGCCGACTCGGGGCGCACGAACCGCGCCTGGCGGCGCTTCATCTGGCTGAACTACGCGTCGGGAGCCGCCGTCACCATGATCCTGATCGGCTGGTGGCTGCGCACCGCGTAACCTGCTCAGCCGCTCCGCGCGCGTCGCCCGCTCAGCGCTGCCCGCGCAGCGCTGAGCGCGCGTGCACCACGCCGAACGTTTCGTCAAGGGCTTATCGCTTCTCGGCGCGCCCTCGTACGCTGATGCATGCAGGAGCCGCTCTGCGGGGTCTCCCTGCCGCGGCAGTTCAGAAGGAGAATGGCATGCGTATCTCATCCGAGGATCACCGCGAACGCGAAGCCCTTCGCACCGTCGGTGTCGAGGAGGAGCTGCTGCTCGTCGATCCGCGCACGGGCCGCCCCGCTCCGGCCGTGGAACTCGTGCTCGCCGCCGCCGCGTCGGCCGACGTCGCCGCGCTCGTCCCCGAAGCCGCGCAGATCACCCACCTGGAGCGCGAGAGCAAGCGCGAGCAGCTGGAGGTCATCTCGATCCCGCACACCACGCTCGACGACCTCGCCCAGAGCGTCGCCGCCGGCCGCAGGCTCGCCGACGCCGCCGCGCAGCAGCTCGGGCTGCGCGCCGCCGCCATGGCCACGAGCGCCACTGCGGGAGCGACGCACCTCACCGTCGCCGGCCGGTACGCCGACATGGAGGACCGCTTCCAGAACCTCATGCGCGAGCAGCTGACCTGCGGCCTGCACGTGCACGTCGGGGTCGCCGACGACACCGAGGGCGTGGCCGTGCTCGACCGCATCCGCCCCTGGCTGCCGCTCGTGCTCGCACTCAGCGCGAACTCGCCGATGTGGAACGGCGCCGACAGCGGATACGCCAGTCAGCGCTACCAGGTGTGGAGCCGCTGGCCGACGGCGGGCCCGTACGACACCTTCGGCTCGCCCGCGAACTACCACCGCGCCGTCGACGAGCTGCTCGCGACCGACGTGCTCGTCGACGACGGCATGATCTACTTCGATGCGCGGCTGAGCGCCCGCTACCCCACCATCGAGGTGCGCGTCGCAGACGTCTGCCTCGACGCCGCGCA
Organism: Leucobacter chromiiresistens; assembly: GCF_001477055.1. Lineage (GTDB taxonomy): Bacteria > Actinomycetota > Actinomycetes > Actinomycetales > Microbacteriaceae > Leucobacter > Leucobacter chromiiresistens_A. Next base: position 24,103 of record NZ_LDRK01000027.1, on the reverse strand, counting down.
CTCGGTGGCGATCGCGGGCATCATCCGCGCCCTCGTCACCACGGCGGCGCACGAGTGGCGCGCCGGCTTCTCCCCCGATCCGCTCCCCACCCCCGTGCTGCGCCTCGCGATGTGGTCGGCGAGCCGGCACGGAGTCACGGGGCCGCTGCTGAACCCGATCCTCGGGCAGCCCTGCGACCCCGACGTGGCGGTCGACGCCCTGCTCGCCCACATCGCCCCAGCCCTCGCCGCCTCGGGAGACCTCGGCCTCGTGACGGCGATGATCGACGACGTCTTCGCGAACGGCACCGGTGCCGAGCGGCAGCGCCGCGCGCTGCGCACCCGCCGGAGCGCGCGGGCGCTGGTCGAGGAGGCCATCGAGCGCACGCACCGCCCCATCGGCCCGACGTCGTCGGTGCGGGATCCGCTCCCGATCTGATCCGCACCGCGTCCCGACGACCGCGCCGACCAGCTGCACCACCACCCGTTTCCGCCCCCTCGCACAAGGAGCTCACCGTGACCGCGCCGCGCCGCGCTCGACCCGCGTCACCCTCGTCCGACCCCGTGGCCGCCGCCTCCGCGGTGTCCCTCTCGAGAGCGGCGCGCTCCCACCCGGTGATCCCCGTATCGGGCGAGCCGGAGACGCCGCAGCCCCACCTGCTGCGGCTCGCCGGCCTCGCCGCGCTCTTCGGTCTCGGCCGGCGGCGCTCGGCGCCCGCCGCGAGCGCGCTGCCCGACGACGACCCGTACGCGGCGTACCTGCGGTGGGCGTCGAGCGGTGCCGCCCCCGCCGCCGAGGACGGGCAGGAGACCGCCGCCGCGTAAGCGCGCCCATCCGACGCGGTATGGTGGATGACGCCGAAGCGACGAGGCGGCGCTCTCCTCCCGGCGGCTGAGCGCCCGGCGCTCCGGATCGGGAGGGGATCATGACGCAGACCGTCGCCGCCCCGCACGCCGCCGTGCCGACGCGCGCCTGGGTCGTGCTCGCGCTGGGACTGCTCGCGCAGGCCGCCGGCACCCTGCTCGTCAGTGCTCCCGTGTATCTGATCCCGCTGCTCCACCTGCAGCTGGGCGTGCCGCTCGCCGCGGTCGGAGCGCTGACCGCCGCGCCCACGCTCGGCATGGTGCTCACCCTCGTCCTGTGGGGCGCCGCCGCCGACCGCTTCGGCGAGCGCTGGGTGATCGCCGGCGGGCTCGCCCTCACCACTGCGGCCGCCATCGCCGCCGCCGTCACCGCCGCCGCGACCGACGCCCTCGTCCCCCTGGGCATCGCGCTCTTCTTCGGCGGAGCCGCCTCCGCGAGCACGAACGCCGCGAGCGGCCGGGTCGTGGTGGGCTGGTTCCCGCGCCACCGCCGCGGCCTCGCGATGGGCGTGCGCCAGATGTCGCAGCCGCTCGGGGTGGCCGCCGCCGCGGTGACCGTGCCGCCCATCGCCTCGGCGGCGCAGACGAGCGGAGTGTTCGTCGCCATCAGCGCACTGCTCGTCGTGCTCACCGCCGCCTGCGCCATCGGCATCCGCAATCCGCCGCGCCCGCAGATCGCCCCCGCATCCGCCGCGGGTTCCGCCCCCGCGGGCTCCTCCGTCTCCGCCGCGGGTTCCGCCCCCGCGCGCCCGGCGCCGCCGCCGAACCCGTACCGCACGAGCGCGTTCCTCGCCCGCATCCACGCGGTGTCGGTGCTGCTCGTCGTGCCGCAGTTCGCCCTCGCCACCTTCGGCATGGTGTGGCTGATCGCGGGACTCGGGTGGACCCCCGCGGCGGCCGGCCTGCTCATGGGCGTCTCCCAGTTCGTCGGAGCCCTCGGCCGTATCGTCATCGGCGCGCTGAGCGACCGCGTCGGCGATCGCGTGCGGGTGCTGCGCCGGGTCGCCGTCGCCGGCGTGATCGTCATGGCGCTGCTCGCGCTCGTCGCCCTCGCGCACGGTGCGATCCCGGCCGGGTTCGCCGTGGGCGGCATCGTGCTGGTGCTCGCCACCGTCGTGAGCGTCGCCGACAACGGCCTGGCGTACACCTCCGTCGCGGAGGCCGCGGGCAGTGCGTGGGCGGGCCGTGCGCTCGGGGTGCAGAACACCGGGCAGTTCATCGCCGCCTCCGCCGTGGGGCCCGGCATCGGCGCGGCCATCGCGCTCCTCGGGTACCCGCTCGTCTTCGGCCTCATCGCGCTCGCACCGCTCATCGCCATTCCGCTGATTCCGCGCGAGGACCGCCACGGCTGAGCGCGGCGGCGAGCGGCCGGCGGCCGGACCCCGCACCGATGCCCGGCGCCGCCCGCTCGTCGCGTTACCAGCCCCGCACCGCGACGACAACCCCGCTCCGCGCGCCGTCGACCTCGCGTACCGTCGCACGGGAAGGAGGTCGACCATCATGACATCGAAAGACGCCGCACACCCGACCGCAGAATCCCCCGACTCCGTCGAGACGTCGGTGCCCGAGGCCGCCGATCGCGTGGGCCAGACCGGCCCCGATGCAGCCGATCCGCCGCGCTCCGGCGATCCCGGGCCGCTCGACAGCACCAACGGCAAGCCCGACAGCGACGCGCAGCTCGACGGGGAGACCGAGCACCCCGGATCCGACGAGCTCGACGAGGACGAGGGCGCCGACGCGTTCGAGACGGAGCAGCAGGCCGACGTCAACGGGCGCGACGCGGGCGCCGAGCGCGACGACCTCGATCACATCTCGGTCGACACCCCCGACTGATCATTCGCCACCATCAGACGTCGTCGCCGGGTCCTCTCGGGTCGGGGCCGCTGCCGCGCCGGAACACGAGGCGCGGCAGCACGCCCCACACGCCGATCACGACCACCGCGCCGATCGCCAGGGTGACGAACCCGGCGGCACGCCCCAGGGCCACGTCGAAGACGAGCCCCGTCACGCCCGCGGCGAGCAGGGCGAGCACCACGAGATCGGTCGACAGCATGCGCCCGCCGAGACGCACGATCTCGGGCTTGCGCCCCTTGCCGAAGAATGTGCGATGCAGCGTGACCGGGGCGAGGCCGAGCACCGCGGCGACCCCGGCGAGCCCCACGAGCACGAGGTAGAGCGTCAGCTGGAATGCGTCAAGTTCCTGGAACCGCGGCTGGAAGGCCAGGGCGAGCAGGAAGCCCCCGAGGATCTGCGTGCCGGTCTGAGCGACCCGCAGCTCCTGCAGAATCTCATTCCAGTTGCGATCCGCGCGCTCGTTCGTCGTCTCGGAGCGGCCGTCGCCGTTCACATCGGTCATACGCAGACTGTACGGTCTCGCCCGGCCGCAGCGCCACCTGCGCTGCCGTGTCGCGCGAGGCGCCGCCGAACGACGCCCCCGAGCGCCCGTTCTCCGCGGCGAAGGCGCGCACCGCAGCGGCGACCTCGCGCGGGGCTGAGGCGTGCACCGCATGCGCGCACCCCGGCACCGTGACGATGGCCCCGCACCGCGCCGAGCGCTGGAGCTCGTGCGCCCATCGGGCACCGGCCACCCGATCCCGCGCCCCGCGCACGACGAGCACGGGCACGCGCAGCTCCGCGACGGCTGCCTCGATGCGGTAGCGCCGCATGTGCACCGCCTGACGGAGGAAGGTGCGCGGGCCGCACCGGAGGTACGCGGCGCAGGCGAGCACGTTCACTCGGGGCGGCTCCCCCCACGCGTCCACCAGCAGGGCGACGAGCTGAGCGCCGAGCGAACGGTGCGCCCGGTCGACCACCGGACCGATCAGCACCACCGCGGCGACGAGGTCGGGCCTCCGGCGCGCGAGCTCCGCAGCCCACTGCGCCCCCATCGAGTGACCGATCAGCACACTCGGCGGACCGCCCAGCGCATCGAGCACGGCTCCCAGCGCCGCAGCCATCGTCGGCACGTCGGGCGCCGTGCGCGGTTTCGGAGCCGACCCGAACCCCGGCAGGTCGATCGACCGCACCTCGGCGGTGCGGGCGAGCTCGTCGTGGAGCCGCGCGAAGTAGCGGTGCGAGAGCCCGATGCCGTGGAGGAGCACGTAGCGCACCCGGGGCGGCTCCGCAGTCGGCGCGCTCGGGGCGTCCGATGCTGCGCCCGGCGCTGGTGATGCCGGGCCCGGCTCGCTCCCGCCGAACACCGCGAACGTCAGGCCGCCGATCTCGACGTCGCGCGGGCGAACCGGCGCTGCGCCCGGCCGCACCCGCGGAAGCGAGCGATTCCCCGCCCGCACGGCTCTCCCCTACCGGTCGCCGTCGGCGGGAACGCGCACCGTCAGCGCTCCCGGCTCGATCCAGGCGTTGAAGGCCACCGCCTTGCCGAAGCCGTCGCCGTCGAGCTCGATCTCCTCGGGGCGCGTGAGCCGGGCGACGAAGCGCGTTCCGGTGCGGTACTTCAGATCGCCGTCGTCCTTCTGCTCCCCGACGATCGCGCGACCCGACTTCGTGCGGCGCACGATGCCGTTGACCCAGGCGATCTTCGCCCATACGCGCAGCCACCCGAAGATGTTCCCCGGCCGGATGAGCAGGATGTCGAACTGGCCGTCGTCGATGACCGCTTCGGGCAGCAGCAGGATGTTGGCGGGCAGAGATCCGCAGTTGCCGATGATCACCGTGTGAGCGGTCGCCCGCTTCGTGCGCCCGTCGTCGAGGCGGTAGCGGAAGTGCAATTCGTTCGGGTCCCGGAGCGACTTCACGATGGCGCCGAGGTAGGCGAGCCAGCCGGCGCGCTTCTTCAGATCGTCATCGGTGTTCTTGATCATCTTCGCGTCGATGCCCATGCCCGCCATCACCACGAAGACGTGCCGCTCGCGGGCTCCGCCCTCGCGCTCGATGTCGACGACGCCGAGGTCGATCGGCCGGTTCTTCCCGGTGAACGCCGAGGTGACCGATCCCGGCATGTCGTTCAGCGTCAGGTCGAGATTGCGCGCCAGCAGATTGCCGGTGCCCGAGGGGAGGAGCGCCAGCGGGATCTCCGAGCCGCGCAGCCCCTCGGCGACGGCGCGCACCGTGCCATCGCCTCCGGCCGCGATCACGAGATCGACGCCGGCGCGCTTCGCCTCGTCCGTCATGCCCTGACCGGCGTCCTCGGCGGTCGTCTCCAGCCACAGCGGCTCGCCCCACTCCGCCTCCACCGCAGCCCGGGTGATCTCCTTCCGCAGCACGTCGACATCGACCTTGATGGGGTTGTAGATGACGGCTGCGGTGCGCTGACGACTATCGCTCATCTGCTCATCGTACGAGGTCCGCAGCGGGAGCGGGAAGCCCCCTCGCCGCGCAGCGGATTCGCCCCGCGCGGCGCGAGCATCGCGCCGCCGCTCCCGCCGCGGGCCCGCCGTATCCGCCCCCATCTTCGCGGCGAAGTCAAGGCGTCGGACGGAAGTTGAGCGCGGGCGCGCTCACTCCCTATGGTCAGGGTATGCGTAGATTTCGGAGTCTGCTCGCGATCACCTGCGTGGCGCTGCTCGCGGGGTGCTCCTCGTCGATCCCCGCCGACCCGGAGGGCACCCTCGAGCGCGTCACCGGCGGCACGCTGCGCGTCGGCGTGTCCGAGAGCCCGCCCTGGGTCGAGACGACGGAGCACGGCGAACCCGCGGGAACCGAGCCCGACCTCGTGCGGGAGTTCGCGGAGCGCCTCGGCGCCGAGCCCGAGTGGACGGAGGACGGGGAGGAGCACCTCATGGAGGCCCTCGAGCGCGGCGAGCTCGACCTGGTCATCGGCGGATTCACCGACACGACTCCCTGGGTCGACTTCGGCGCCGTCACCGTGCCGTACGCCGCCGATGAGCGCGACGGCACCCGCGAGAAGCACGTGATGATCGTGCGCATGGGCGAGAACGCGTTCCTCGTCGCACTCGAACGATTCCTGCTCGCGGAGGGGGCCTCGGCATGACCACGCACTTCGGGCGCACCGAGCTGCCGCCCGCTCAGGCCTCGGCGCTGCGGCGCGCGATCCGCTTCGAGTGGTACACACTGATCTTCCTCGCGATCGCCATCACCCTGGTCTTCCTCGTGATGGGCAGCTCCCAGGCCATGAAGGCCGCCTGGATCGAGGATCTCCTGTCGCTCGCTCCGCCCATCGCGTTCCTCGTCGCGGTGCGCATCGTGAACAAGCGCCCCACCGAGAAGTACCCGTACGGCTTCCACCGCAGCGTCGGCGTCGCCCACCTGGTCGCCGGAGTCGCGCTCTTCGCCATGGGCGCCTTCCTCATCATCGACTCGCTCTCCGGGCTCATCACCGCCGAGCATCCGCCCATCGGCACGATCGTGCTCCTCGGCCACCCCGTGTGGCTCGGCTGGCTCATGATGATCGTGATGGCCCTGACCATTCCGCTGCCCATCTACTTCGGACGCGTGAAGATGCGGTTGGCGCGGGAGCTGCACGACAAGGTGCTGTACGCCGACGCCGACATGAACAAGGCCGACTGGATGACGGCGGTCGGGTCGATCGTGGGCGTCGCCGGCATCGGGATCGGGCTCTGGTGGGCCGACGCCGCCGCGGCGCTGTTCATCGCCGCGAGCATCGTCTGGGACGGCATGAAGAACCTCCGCGCCGCCATCACCGACCTGATGGATACGCGGGCGACCACGTTCGACGACGGCGAGCCGCACCCGGTGTCGCAGCAGATCGACGACTACCTCCGCGACCTGCCCTGGGTGGAGGAGGCGGGATCGCGCGTGCGGGACCAGGGGCACGTCTTCCACGTCGAGTCGTTCGTCGTGCCCCGCCTCGGCGAATCGCCGACCGTGCGGCAGCTGATGGAGGCCCGCGACGGCTGCATCGAGCTCGACTGGAAGGTGGAGGACATCGTGCTCGTGCCCATCGACGAGCTGCCCGAAGAGGTGGGCGGGGCGCGCGACACCCGTCAGTCGGAGCGGAACGAGTAGGCGCGCCCGACCGTTCAGCGGACGGCGCCCGTTCCGCCGTGCTCAGGCGCGGCGCCGCGATCCTCCGCCGTGCGGTCGCGATCCTGCGCGACGACGTGCTTGCGCAGGCGCACCCGCCCCGTCACCACCCCCGCGTCGGCCGCGTGCTCCGCGTGCGCGGCACCGGCGAGCCGGGCGTCATCGACGCGGCCATCGCCCCGGTCGCCGTGCTCGCGGTCGTCGTCGTGCTCGCGGTCGTCGTCGTGCTCGCGGGTGCCATCCCGCTCGCGGTCGTCGTCGCCGTCGTAGTACTGCCACAGGCGCTCGTGCTCCTCGTCCGAGAGCACGCCGTCCGCGTCGATGCGCGGCGCATCCTTCACCGCGGCCCGGTCGTACGCGACGCGCACCGCCTCGCCGTCGAAGGTCGCCCCGCGCAGCGGCACGAAGGACTCCGACATGCCGAACAGCCCGGTCGCCACGCTCACGAACAGCGGCTCACCGCGATCCGGGCCGACGAACACCTGCTTGACGGTGCCGATCTTCTCGCCCGCGACGTCGAAGACCGTTGCGTCGAAGAGGCTGTTGATGGAGGTGGGATCGATCATGGTCGTGCCTTTCGTTCTGCGGATCGCCGGAGGGGCACGGCACTCACCGTCCCAGGCCGGTGCGGTCGACGCGTCGGTGGAACCGCATGCCCGACAAGCCGCCGAGGATCGCGCCGCCGAGACTGACGAGGGCGACCACGACGGCCGTGACGATGCCCGTCGCGGTGAGCGTCCCCTCGTCGATCGGAATTCGGGGGAAGCCGTTCAGATTCCCGAGCACGTTGAACTGGGAGCCTGCGATCGCCGTGATGATCGCGACGACGATGGCGATCACGATGGCCCACACCCAGACGGCGACGCCCTGCTTCGCCCCGGAGAAGCGCGCCATGCGTCCCGCGACGTACCCGCCGCAGAAGTACGCGACGAAGAGGATCACGGCGAGCACGATGGCACCGACGATGCCTACCGTGTCGGCGTTCGAGGCGAGATCGTCGGCGGCGCTCTGCACGTCGCCCTCCGCGGCGCCGAGGCCGACGCCGGCGCCGATCGCGCTCAGGATCGCGGTGAGCAGCACGGCCGTGCCCATCGCCGTCAGCCAGCCGAAGAACGCGGAACCCCACTTGATTCCGCCGTACTCCTCCTTCTCCCGGTCGAGCACCACTTCTCGCCGGGTGGGGCCGCGCTCCGCGGCGACGGCGGCCGCGCCTGCGTGGTCGGGGACGTGATCCGGGGCGTGATCGGGTGCGCGGCCGGGAGTGCGCTCCGGGATGTGATCGGGAGTGTGCTGCGTGTTCATGTCCGTGCTCCTCGCCTCGAATCGGATGCCGGGCCGACCGCCGCATGCTCGGCGGTCGGGGCGTGTCCATCCAGGTTCCGCGATCCCCTCCCGGCGCGCGCGGGGGTTGACCTCGCGCGCCGCTCCATGGTGGGCCGTGTGGCGGGGTGCGTGCGCGGGCGCCGCCAGGCCGCGGCGACGGCGTCGCGCCGCAGGGTTCACACGGAACGGGAGATCCTCACGGGACCGGGGACCGCACGCAAGGCCGTCTCCGCCACGCCGAGCAGAACAGCATCTGCGCCGAGCGACGCCGTGCGAATTTCGGGAACGAATTGAATCCTCCCTTCCAACCGTTTCCGAAGGCCGGGAATCACGAGATCCGCGCGTTCATCCAGGCCTTCCCCCAGGACGACGACGTCTGGGTCGAGAATGCTGACGAGGGCGGCCACACCGCGAGCGAGCATGTCGAGCACCATCGAGGCGACCGGCGCCGCCCGCTGATCCCCTGCGGATTCCCTCGCGACGATCTCGGCGGCGGTCAACGGATGGGCGGCATCGATGCCCACGTCGTGCGCTGCGCCGGTCACCGCCACAGGATCGATCTTGCTCTCGAGTTCGCCGCGCCCCTGCGGCGGTGTCGTCAGGGAATCCGAATCGATGAGCAGGTAGCCGACCTCTCCGGCCGCGAATCGAGCGCCGCGAACCAGCTCCCCGTTGGCGACGATTCCGGATCCGAGGCCCCGGTCGAGCACCAAGGCAACGAACTGGCGGCTGAATCGCCCCACCCCCCGGTACAGCTCTCCGAGCGCCAGCGCATTCGCATCGTTCTCCACGACGACGCGAACTTCGTGCTCGCCGACCAACTCGGTGAGCGTCGCCTCCGGCCAGTATCGCGGGTTCAGACCGGTGACCGTTCCATTCGGACTCGCGATGCCCCCAACCGAGACGCCGACAACATGGAGCGGGATGTCGAGGGCGGTGCAGCGCTCAGCGAGCTGAGCGATCATGCGGTGGAGCGCACGAGGCCCCCCGTCCGGCCCAGGGGCATCGAATTCTCGCTCGAAACGCTCGATGATCTCGCCATTGAACCCGACGAGGGCGCCTGTGATTCCCTCACGCCGGACCTGCACCGCCCCCGAGACCAAGGCGGTCGGTACGACGTCGAAGAGCACAGCAGGCCGACCGCCGGTGGATTCCTCGGTACCCGCTTGCGCGACGAAACCGTGCTCGATCAGGCCCTTGAGTACACGATTCACGGTCGCCGCGCTGAGTCCGGTGAGCTCACTCAGTTGCATCTTCGAGAGCGCTCCGCGCTGTCGCAACGCTTCGACGAGCGCCCCTTGATTGGACGCCGCGATCACGCTGGTACTCGCCGGCCATTCCTGGATACCGGCGGGCGGCGTTGCATGGTCGTCGTACATGGCCGTCAGTTTACGGCCAGGCGCGCTCGCCGACCCCGGCATCGAGCGAGCGCGACCACCTCGAATTGCTGCGACTTGACGCGTCCGAGGCAACGACGGTAGATTCGGGCCATCTTCTTTTCACTCTGACAGATAAGTAACTTTAGGCAGCAATGAAGCTCATCGGCATCGACATCGGCGGCACCTACACACGGGTGCGCGTCGCGGACTCCGACTCGACGAAGGTTGCCGACGCGAGACTCCCGACGTCGGGCTGGCTCGCACCCGCCGGGCTCCGTGATTCGGAGGGCGCCGGGATCCTGCTCTCCCACGCCCGCGCGTTGGGGGCCGATCAGCACGCCGCCCTGACCGTGGGCGCGCACGGCTGCGATTCCGAAGCGCAGATACAGGCCTTCAGAGCGGCACTGGAAGTACATCATCTCGGGCCGCTCCTGGTGCTCAACGACGCCTTGCTCGTAGGACCGGCGGCCGGCTACACCGATGCCGTCGGCATCATCGCCGGTACCGGCTCCATCGTGGTCGGTCGCACGCCGGACGGGAAGCACCTGACTGCGGGCGGCTATGGATGGATGATCGGAGATCCGGGGAGCGCCCCAGGCATCGCTCGCGAGTCGATGCGCGCCGTGCAGCGCGAGCACGACACCGGCAAACGCCCCGGGCTCCTCGCGCGCCGACTCATGGAGCATTTCGCTGCTTCCACCGTCGACGATCTCTCTCTCGTCTTCACGCACAGCGCGACGATGCACCGCTGGGCGGAGGCCGCTCCCGTGATCTTCACCGCCGCATCCGACGGCTCACATCTCGCGCGCCGGGTCATCGGAACTGCGGCCGACGAGCTGGCGACGAGCGTCGGAGACGTGCTCGGGCGTCAGGCTCGAGCAGACGCCATCGTCGCCGCGGGCGGCGTCGTCACCGCGCAGCCGCTCCTGCAGAGTGAGCTCGGACGAGCCCTGACAGACCAGGGGATCGACCTGCCCTTCGTGGTGCTGCACGACGAACCCGTCGCCGGAGCCATAGCCCTCGCTCGAACCCTCATCTGACCTACACCGAAAATCAAAGGAGAAATTCATGAAAGGCAAGAACCTCAAGCGAGTGCAACGAAGCCTCATCGCTGGTGTCGCAGCCGCAGGTCTCACGTTGAGCGGCTGCAGTGTCACCGGTGGCGGTGGCGGTGGCGGCGCAGGCGACGGAACCGGCGAGATCAACGCGCTCTTCATGAAGCAGGCCGGGTATTCCGAGGATGACTACAAGCAGATCATCGCTGATTTCGAAGAGCAGAACGGGGGTGACATCACCGTCAACCCCACCTTCGTGTCATACGAAGCTCTGCACGACAAGATCGTCACCTCGGCCCCCGCCGGGACGTACGACGTCGTCTTGATCGATGTGATTTGGCCCGCGGAGTTCGCGTCGAAGGGGATCATCGCGGACCTCGGGGATAAGTTCCCCGGCGCGGCCGAGGACGAACTTCTATCGGGGGTGATCCCGACGGCCGCGTACCAGGACAAGTTCTACGGGGTGCCGAACGGCCCGTCGACGAAGCTCTTCTTCTACAACGAGGAGATGATCGCCGAAGTGGGCGCCACGCCGGAGGACCTGGAGACCTGGGACGGCGTACTCGCGACGGCCGAGAAGATCAAAGAGGCGGGCATCAGCGAGTATCCGATCGCATGGAGCTGGGCGCAGGCCGAGGCACTCATCTGCGATTACGCACAGCTGCTCGGGGCGTTCGACGGAGAGTTCACGAATGACGATGGTGAACTGATCATCAACAACGCGCAGGGAGTCGCCGCCCTCGAGTGGATGAAGCAGACCATCGACGACGGACTCACGAACCCCGCCTCCACCACGTTCCTCGAGGACGACGTGTCGAAGGCGCTCGCCCAGGGCGAGACCGCTTTCGGTCTGAACTGGGACTCGACCATGCGCGATCTCCAGGATCCGGAGATCTCCACGATCGCCGACGCCGCGGGCGTCCTGGCGACGCCCCAAGGCCCGAGCGGTGCTCGGCCCGGCGTGAACGGCGCCATGGCGTACTCAGTCACGGCCACTTCGAAGAATCAGGATGCTGCGTGGGAGTTCATCGACTACGTGACGAGCGAGGAGACACAGGAGGAATACGTCCACTCATCGCAGCCGAGCTGGAAGGCCAGCTACGAGAAGCCGGAAGTCATCGACGTCAATCCTGAAGTCTTCGCGGTGTCGGAAGAGGCCTACGCAGACTCCATCCTGCGCCCCGCGGTACCGAACTACTCGACCGTCTCGCAGATCATTCAGGTCGAGCTGCAAAACGCGCTTCTCGGTAAGAAGACACCGCAGGAAGCCCTCGATGACGCCGTCGCGGCTGCGAACGCAGAGTTGGAGGACTAAGACCTCATGGCAGTATCGACCGCATCGGCGCCACGCAGGAAGCGTCGCGACAGCGAGAGGCGACTCGCCTTCTGGTTGTTGCTCCCCGCGATCCTCGCCGTTTTCGGCGTCATCCTGTATCCGCTGGGCCGCACGCTGCTCATCTCGCTCTTCGAGGTGACCTCCGCCGTTGCGGTCGATACCCCCTTCGTCGGCCTCGGCAACTACATCGAGGCCCTGAGCGCGAACGGCTTCTGGGGCGCGCTCGGGCGCACACTCTATTTCACGCTCGTCTCGACCTCGATCGAGCTGGTGTTCGGACTCGGGATCGCGTTTCTCCTCAACGCGAAGATCCGCGGTCGCTGGATCCTCCGCGCACTGGTCGTTCTGCCATGGGCCGTGCCCACCATCGTGAACGCTGCGATGTGGAAAGGCATCTACAACGCGCAGTACGGCGCACTCAACGGTGTGCTCAGCCACCTCGGTGTGATCGACAGCTACCAGGCCTGGCTCTCCGACCCGACGACCGCATTGAACCTCGTCATCATTGCCGACGCATGGAAGACGACGCCGCTCGTGGCCATCTTCCTCCTCGCCGGTCTGACCTCGATTCCCAGCGAACTGACCGAGGCTGCGAAAGTCGACCGCGCGGGAGCCTTCCGCCGGTTCTTCTCCATCACGCTCCCCCTACTGCTGCCCTCCGTCGCTCTGGTGCTCGTGCTGCGCACCGTGGAAGCAGTCAAGGTTTTCGACATCATCTACGCGATGACTCGAGGAGGGCCCGCGAACGGCACCCAGACCATCTCGTACTACACCTACGTCACCGCGTTTTCTGAGCAGAACTACGGCCTCGGGTCTGCGATCTCGTTCCTCGTTCTCATCATCATCCTCGTGCTGACCACGGCCTACCTTCGCATGCTGCGCCGATCGGAAATGAGCACGCTATGAAACAGCACCACAATCGTCGAATCCTCGGTCAGGCGCTCGTGTACCTCGCGGCGCTCATCGTCGCGGTGGGGTGCATCGCGCCGCTCGGCTGGTTGGTGATCGCGAGCATCTCCACGCAGGCGGATATCGTCGCGAAACCCATGCGCTGGTGGCCCAGCGAACTGCATCTCGACCGGTACCAGGAGATACTCTTCGACCCCACGTCATCTGTGGGTGCCTCATTCCGTGCGGCCTTCATGAACTCCCTCGTCGTCGGCGTCGCCACAGTGGTCATCTCCATGGTCGTCGGCATCTTCGGCGCCTACGCGTTCGCCCGCCTGAAATTCCCATTCCGTCGCGGGTTCCTCGTGCTGTTCCTGACGACGTACATGCTGCCGCAGATCTCACTCCTGATCCCGCTCTACATGATTCTGAATTCGCTCGGAATGCTGGATACGACGATCGGGCTGATCCTGGTGGATTGCTCACTCGTCATTCCGTTCACGTTGTGGATCCTGAGCAACTACTTCATGACCGTGCCGGCGGACCTCGAGGACGCGGCGCGCATCGACGGCACCAGCCGTCTCGGGGCACTGTTCCGCATCATCCTCCCCTCGGCGAAACCCGGCCTCTTCGCAGCCGTGATGTTCGCGTTCCTCCTCGCCTGGGACGAATTCATGTACGCCCTCATCTTCACCTCGTCCGACGCGTCGAAGACCATTCCCGTTGCGATCTCAGAGTTCGCGGGACGGTACACGACCGATTTCGGCCTGGTGGCCGCCGGTGGAGTGATCGCGGCCATCCCGCCGCTGGTCATTGCACTGATCTTCCAACGTCAGATCGTCAGTGGTCTGGCTGCGGGCGCAGTAAAGGGCTGACGTCCCGACCTCCACTTGTTCCTCTCGCCGTTCCGTATTCCACCTCAGGAGAACCCATGTCCGATCGCATTCCCTTCCACCAGGCCATTCACCAGCAACCGGAGCTCCTCACGATCGCAGCCCCGGCGATCGCAGCATCGCTGGCCGACGCCGAGCTTCCGCGCTGGAACGCCGGAGACACGGTTGCTGTACTTGCCATGGGCGCGTCGAGCAATTCCGGCCACGCTCTGGTGGCCGTCCTCGCACAGCAGGGGGTACGAGGTGTGAATCTCACCGCATCTGAGGTCGCTGCCTACCCGGGCGACTTCGAGCCGGGCGACCACTACCTCCTCGTTTCGGAATCCGGGCGCAGCCCGGAACCCATCGCGGCGGCGCGCGGTCGCGGGTCGGGACGGCGCGTCGCGATCACCAACTTCCCCGAAGCAGCGATTTCGGAGGTGAGCGACTTCGTCGTCGGATACGGCGGTATCGATGATTCCCCCGTCTACACCTCCGGATACCTCTCAACGCTTCTGGCCTACTCGGCCATCATGCAGGCGGCCGGACTCGAGAGCGACCTCGACGTCGATGGTGCTTCGCGACTCGTCGCGAACCTCCTCAGCGCCCACCGAGATCACGCCGAGTCGCTCGCACCGATCTTCGACGGCATCGCCGCAGTCGACCTCATCGGTCGTGGACCGAGCGTCTCGTCGGCCGCTCAGGGCGCCCTCATGCTGCGCGAAGCCGTTCGGGTCCCGGCAACCGGCTGGGAGACGTTCCAGTTCGTGCACGGGCCTCACGAGGTCATCGACTCGAAGAACATGCTCGTCACTATCGGCGACGGGCGCGAGCTCGAAGTCGTGCTGCAGATGGCCGACGCGGGAGCACGCGTACTGGTGATCACGGGCGCGGGCGACGAGCGGGTCGCCGCACTCGCACACGAGAACGTGACGGTCGTGCGGGTGCAGCACACCGCCCCCGGCCTCGGCCGCGTGTTCGAGGAGGCTGTCATCCTGCAGCTCGTCGTCGACGCTGTCGCGCGCCGCCGGGGCATTCCCGTCGAAGGCACGCGATACGAGCAGAACGACACGAAGCTCCCGATCGCCGAATAACCGCGGAAGGAACCCCACCTTGGCAAACGTCACCTACGACAACGTCACGCTGTCATACCCAGGCACCGACCGTCCGGCGGTGCAGAATCTGAATCTCGAGATCGCCGATGGAGAGTTCCTCGTGCTGGTCGGCCCCTCCGGCTGCGGAAAATCCACTGCGCTCCGCATGCTCGCCGGCCTTGAGGAGATCTCCGATGGACGAATCCTCATCGGCGACGCTGAGGTCACTCACCTGTCGCCGAAGGATCGGGACATCGCCATGGTGTTCCAGAACTACGCCCTCTACCCGCACATGACGGTCGCGGAGAACATGGGTTTCGCGCTCAAGATCGCGAAAGTCGGAAAAGAGGAGCGTCGACAGCGCGTCGAGGCCGTTGCCGAGCAACTCGATCTCACCGAGTATCTCGACCGCAAGCCGAAAGCACTTTCCGGAGGACAGCGTCAGCGGGTCGCGATGGGCCGAGCGATCGTCCGCGAACCTCAGGTCTTCCTCATGGACGAACCCCTGTCGAACCTCGACGCGAAGCTTCGCGTGCAGACCCGCACGCGCATCGCGGCACTGCAGCGCGAGCTCGGAGTCACGACCGTCTACGTGACGCACGATCAGACGGAGGCTCTCACCATGGGCGACCGAATCGCCGTGATGAAGCTCGGGGTGCTGCAGCAGGTGGGCACCCCGCGAGAGCTGTTGGACACTCCTGTGAACACCTTCGTCGCCGGTTTCATCGGCTCGCCTGCCATGAATCTGTTCACCGCACAGGTAGGCGCCGACGGGGTCGGGTTCGGCGACCTCACCGTCCCCATCTCTCGAGAGGCGCGGTCCCGCCTCTCGTCGGGCACGGTCACCGTCGGGGTGCGGCCCGAGGACTTCTCGGTGTCCGTGACGAAGGCTCCGGGGCTCTCCGTGCGCGCGAAGCTCGTCGAGGAACTCGGCGCGGATGGTTACCTGTACGGGGAGACATCGATCGGTGGCGATGACTGCGAGCTCGTCGTCCGCGTCGATGGGCGCGACCACCCGCACATCGGCGATGAGATCACCGTCGCTCCGACCGCCCCGTCCCGCGTCCACCTGTTCGATCACACGACAGGCGAGCGAATCGACTCGGCCCGAGCAATGCTGCCCTGACCCGGGCACTGCATGTCGTGATCCGGGAGGTGGAGCCGGAGTACCGAGGCAGCGTCGGCGCAGGCCGATCGAGCTGCCCGCGGGAAACCGCCCGTCGGCGCTCGAACACGACGGTGCTCGAGAATTGATGCGCTCGCCATCCCTGTGCTGAACGAAGCCCCCCCCCCACAGGGCGGTGACCGCACAGGTTCGTGACGCGTGCCCGCCGAGCATTCACGACAGAAAGAGCGCCGACCGCAGACGAGAACCCCCGGCAGGATCACTCCTGCCGGGGGTTCTCAGTGCTGTTCGACTGGCGGAGACGGGGGGATTTGAACCCCCGGTCGAGTTAACCCCGACCCTTCATTAGCAGTGAAGTCCATTCGGCCGCTCTGGCACGTCTCCATACACGAACAACGTCATCCACTCTACCCGAACGAACGGGTGCGGTGGAAATCGGTCGGGCCTCAATACACGGTGCGGCCCATCGAGCACACCGACTTGTCGGCCTGCACGCCCGTCACGTTCTCGGGGAGCGCCGGCTCCGACGTCGCCGGTTCCTCCGTCGCCGGAGCGGTCCCCTCGGGAGCGGCGGTCTCCTCGGGAGCGGTGGTCTCCTCGGGAGCGGTGGTCTCCTCCGGCGCCGGAGTCTCCGCGCCCGTCTCGGGAGCCGCCTCATCGGCGCCCTCGACCGCGACGCCCTCGCCCACGGAGTCCACCGCGAACGGCTGACCGCTCTTGATCAGCTCGAAGAGCGCGTCGCCACTCGCGTAGTCGGGGGTCAGGCGCCCCGACTGGTAGGGGTGGTCGAACGAGGGGTACTGCACGAAGTTGATGTTCTCGAGATCGATGTCCTTGACGGTGTTCGCGACCTGCTGCATGAACGGCACGCTCGCCATGTTCTTCGAGAGCGTCATGTTCTCGACCGCGGCCTTCGCGAGGCCGTAGACCTTCATCGGGTCGGAGAGGGTGTCGGCGCTCTTCAGCTTCTGCACGAGAGCGGACATGAAGACCTGCTGGTTGCTGATGCGGCTCGTGTCGCCGCCGTTGCCGACGCCGTGGCGGGTGCGCAGGAACTGCAGCGCCTCGAGCCCGACGAGCGTGTTCTCGCCTGCGGGGAGGTCGAGATCGGTGTGCTCGTCGACGATCGGCTGCGCGAGGCACACCTCGACGCCTCCGATCGCGTTCGAGATGCCGATGACTCCGTCGAACGTGATGAGCGCGGCGTTGGGGATCTCCATGCCGGTGAGCTCGGAGATCGTCTCGGCCACGCAGGGCAGGCCGCCGTTCGCGAGCGTCGAGTTCAGCTGCTGCTCGCTCATCGCCGAGTAGTAGTCGGGCTCGCCGTTCGGCCCGGGGCAGCTCGGGATGGGCAGCATGAGATCTCGCGGGAAGCTCACGACCGTCGCGTTCTTGTGGTCGGCCGAGACGTGCAGCATCATCGTGACGTCGTTGAGCTCGCCCTCCTCGCCGTCGTCGATCTCCTGCCCGGCGCGCGAGTCGGATCCCACGAGCAGCACGGTGAGCGCGCCGTCGATGGCGCTGTCGCCCACTCCCACGGCGGTCGACTCGTTGCCGAGCTCGACGGTGTCGAGGTCGCCCACCAGGCCGAAAACGGCGTACGAGACGGTGGCCACTCCGCTGAGCACCACGACGATCGCGGTGGTGAGCAGCACCCGGAGCGCGTTTCCCCATGCGCTCGAACGACGGAGCTTGCCATGACGCACGAACGAGTGGCGTTCGAGTGCTCCAGCAGGTTTCTGTGTCATTCAGCTTCCCAGAATCGCGCGGGCAGCGCTGATCGCGCCCGACATAACGATTCAATGTACCCCGCGGTACTGGAAGTGCGCTTGGAGAGTGCCGCAGCGCTTCGGATCGGTGCGCGGCCCGACGCGCACGTGCGGCCGGTGGCGCCGGGGGGTCTCCCCGCCGGCACCACCGGCCGCGTCATTCGCGTCGTGCGTCGTGCGTCGTGCGTCTAGGAGCGGCGCAGGCGCCGCACCGACAGCAGCATCGCTCCTCCGGCGAGCACCGCGAGCGTCGCGAGCCCCGCCGCGGCGAGCTCCGCTCCGCCGTCGTCGGCCCCCGTCACGGCGAGCAGCGGCTGGTGCTCGGCGACCCGCACGGGTGCCGGGGATTCGACGCGCACCGTCACCGGAGCCGGATGCACCACCAGCGGAGGCAGGGCGACCTTCGGCACGGCCGGCACGACCGGCTCCACGGGCTCGGCCGGCGGCGCCGGCGGCTCGGGCGGCTCCGGCGGCGGCGGCGTCTCGCAGCGCTGCACGGTCACCGAGGCCGATATGGCGGACTCGCCCCCGGTCAGCTCAACGGTGTAGACGCCGGCACCCGACAGCGGCAGCGTGTAGCTGCCGTTCCCGTCGACTGCGACGGTCGCCTCACCGCCCGATCCGCCGCTGATTCGCAGCAGGTACGCGACCGCCTCGTGCGCGTCGGCAGCGGCGTTCTCGTCGGCGAAGCCGCCGACGGTCACGGCGATGGACGTCGGCAGTGCCGCGTCCACGGCGATGCAGGGCAGCTCGGGAACCTCGAGCACCGGCTCGTCCGGTTCGTGCGGGTCGGGGCAGCGGGCGACGACGACCGTCTCCGTGTCGGCGACTCCCTCGTCGGAGCCGATGGTCACCGTGTACGAGCCCTCGCCGTCGACCGGCACGGCGTAGGTGCCGTTGCCGAGCACCTCGACCGAGGCGCTGCGGCCGCCGGTGCCGGTCGCGGTCAGCGTCCACGCGCCGGCCTCGGTCAGGCCCGAGACGGTGACCGCGATGCTCTGGGGCAGCGGATCTCCGAGCGGCACGCACGCGAGCGGTGCGATGGAGAGCACCGGCGTCTCGGGGTCGGGGTCGGGATCGGGGTCGACCGGCGCGCACCCGTTGTTCCAGATCGCCTGGCCCGCCGCATCCCAGTTCTGGCCGCCGAACGACCCCTCCTCGCCGTGATCGTTGTAGGTGAAGGGAGGAATGATGTCGCGGCCGTCCTGATGGCCGATGTGCCCGTTCGCGGTGCCGTTGGCGTTCACCGTGATCGACACGTACGGGTTCTTCTCGGAGCCGGTGGCGTGGCAGAGCGTCACCTTGTTGTGCGGGTTCTCGCTGCCGGTGCGGGGCTCGGCCTTCGGCCCGGCGTCGGCGACCCGCGCGTCGGGCGCCGCCGGCGACTCGGCGGCGGGTTCGGCTGCGGGTGCGACCGCGGGTTCGGCCGCCGGTTCGGCTGCGGGTTCGGCTGCGGGTGCGACCGCGGGTTCGACCGCGGGCGCCGGCTCGGAGACGGGGGCCGCGGGTGCGGCGGGCGGTTCTGCGACGGGTTCCGCCGGCGCCTCGACGACCGGGGCCGCGGGTGCCTCGGCGGCGGGCTGGGCGGCGGGAGGTGCCGCGTCCGGTGCGGCGAGCGCGGGCTCGGGCTCGAGTGCGGCGGCCGTTGCGGCCGACACCTCCGACGTCTCCGTCGTCGTGCCGTCGAGTTCGTCTGCGGACGCGGCTCCGATGCCGGGTCCGATCGTCAGCGCGAGCGCGCCGATGAGGGCAATCGTCAGGCGACTGCGCTGCAATCGGGGTGCGGCTCCGATGCCGTCGCCCCGAACCGATGTGTGCATGATCCTTCTCGCTTCTCAGGTGCGCACGGCACTTGAGAAATCCCCCCGGGCCGCGCATCTTCGGTCAACCTGATCGCAGGCTACGTGCGCGTCCGCGGCGGCGGATCCGGGGGAATTACGTACTTCGCGGCGGGGTCATCTCGGTGCGGTTGCGGGCCACCCACTCGCGCATCTCGTCCCGGTTCTCGACGCCGATCTTGGCGAACGCGTGGGAGAGATGCGTCTCCACGGTGCGGGCGGAGATGGTGAGGCGGTCGGCGATGAATCTGCTGGAGTACCCGAGCGCCGCGAGCAGCACGATCTCGCGCTCGCGGGGCGTGAGATGGGGCGCGGGCGGCATCGGCAGCCAGATCCCGAGATCGGCGAGCAGGCGGATCTCGGGCTCCTCGTCCACCGCGGGCCGCGCGCCGGCCGGCGCGCCCGGATCGGGTCCGCGCGCGATCCGCGACAGGTGCGCGAGGAGCGCGTCGCCGAGCGGGCCGTCGACCTGCGCCGCCAGGCGCTCCGCGGTCACCAGGTCGTCCCCGCTGACGGCCCGCGTCTCGTACGCGCGGGCGTGCCGCGCGAGCAGCTCGATGTAGGGCAGCCGCTCGCGAGCCGCCCAGTCGACGATCCTCGCGGCCTCGTCGGCGGCGTGCGGATCCCGCAACCACTGACGGGCGCGCAGCGCGAGCACGCGCCGATGCCCGCCGACGGCCATCGAGACGCCCCGCTGCGGCGACTCCGATGCGCCGATCGCGCGCATCGCGCCCGCGCGCTCCCCGAGCACCGCCAGGGAGAGCCCGAGTGCGGCCTGCACGAGCGGCGCGAGCGCGTACGGATCGCTCGACGTCAGCCGATCCGCCAGGCGCTCCCCGCCCCCCACCGCCTCCGTCCATCGCCCCTCCTGCACGGCGAGCAGCACGGCGCCGACCTCGACGAGACCGGAGTAGTGGGCCTCGGCGTGCGCGTCGGCCGACGCCTCCCCGGCGAGTCCCTCGTACACGCGACGCGCGCTCTCGCGGCTGCCGCTGACCCAGTGCCCGAGCAGCGTGCAGAAGCCCTGGATGTCGACGAGGTCGCTGCGGGAGTGCGGCCCGAGCCGGCTCAGCGCCCGCGCGTGCTCGGCGCTCGCCACCGCCTGCTCCACCGCGCCCCGCTGATCGAGGATGAGCGAGGCCATCGCCCGTCCCGGCGAACGGGCCCATTCGATGCCGAGATCCGCCGAGACGTCGTGCGGCGGGCACGCTTCGGCGGCTTCCCGCAGCCGCCCGGTCTCGGCGAGCACCTGCACCCGCGCGCTGCCGATCATCGCCCGCGCCGCCCGATGACCGGTCCGGGCCTTCAGCGCGTCGAGCTCGCGCAGCGCCGCATCCGGCTCGCCGCCGTCGCGCACCCGCTCCTGCAGCACGGTGGTGATCAGCCCCACCTCCAGCGTCGGCGGCATCGCGCCGCGCCGCGTCTCATCGGCGAGCAGCTCCGCGATGCGCTCGAGCGCGCCGTGCCGAGCCGGTTCGTCTCCGAGGAGGCGCGCGATGCGCACCGCCCGCAGGGCTGCGCTCCCCGCCTGCGCCCCATCGGCGTCGGCGTGCTCGGCGATGCTGCGCGCCAGGCGCAGCACGAGACGCGGATCACCGCCCCGTGCCAGCGATTCGAACGCCCGCCAGATCCACGGGAACGGCACGCGCCGCCCCGCCGCCGTGCCGAACACCACGAGCCGGATCAGCCGGTCGGCGTCGGCGGCCGGGTCTCCGCCCGCGCGATCCTCGTCGAGCACGCTGAAGATGCGGTCGTCGAGCTCGATGCGCCGCACGGGCGACATGGCGGCGCGCACCGAGGCGGCGAGCAGCGGATGCCCGAGCGTGAGCGTCGGCGCCCCCGAACGCGCCTGCGTGACGACGAGACCCCGTTCGAAGAGGGCGGTCAGCACCCCGGCATCGATGCTGCGCAGCAGCGGGGTCTCGATGATCGGCTCGGCCTGCGCGATGAACTCGAGCGCCTGCCATTCGGGCTCCGTGCACGAGGCGGCGAGGAGTCGGGCGTACTCCCCCGTCACGGCGTCGTCCCGCCGCGCCGCCCACGCCGTGCCGCGACTGCGGCGCAGATCGCCCGCCCGGTCTGCGGCGAGCGCGAGCACGGCGAGGGCGTACGCGTTGCCGCCCGACACCGCGTGCCAGCGCGCCAGCGTGTCGGCGTCGATGCGATCCACGCCCAGCATGGAGCAGAGGAAGCCCGCGCTCTCCTCCAGGTCGAGCGCCCCGATGCTGAGGCGCTGCACCTGCGGGCCGCTGCCGATGCGGTCGATCGCACTGGAGAGCTGACGCGCCGTCGCGATGATGCGCACGGTGCGCGTGCGGGCCAGCTCGGCGAGGATGCGCAGGTCGTACGGCGGGTACTCGTCGATGTCGGGGGCGACGAGGATCACGGGCGCCCCCGGGCGCACGCCTCCGAGGGTCGCGCCGACGTCGCCGGCGGGCGGCGGCCGGGGCGCGTCGTCGGCCGCGTCGTCGGCCGCGCCCTCGCCGCGGTCCGCATCCGCGCCGACCGGGAAGACGGACGGGATGCCGCTCGCGGGGCGCGACGGCCGCGGCAGCACCTCGACCGCGTAGGCGCCCGGCAGCTCTGCGGCGAGCGCGAGCGCGGCCTGCTCCGCGAGGTAGCCTTTGCCGTTGCCGGCTTCGCCGATGAGCACCGTCACCGACCCGTCGGGGCGGGCCGCCTCGACGACGTCGTGCAGCCTGCGACGCGGAACCGCGATCCGGTCCCCGCCCGCTCCCGCCTGCGATCCGCGCGCCGCCATGACGCTCCCTCCGGGCCCCCGAAAGCCTCGCGGGCCTTGCCCAGATTCTGACGGGGCGGGCCGAGTTGCGCAAGCACCCGGCGGTAGGCTGAATCCCATGCGCATCGCCACCTGGAACGTCAACTCGATCCGCACTCGTTTCGGCCGCGTGGTCGACTGGCTCGTGCGCGAGGACATCGATGTGCTGGCGATGCAGGAGATCAAGTGCCGGCCGGATCAGTTTCCGATCGCCGCGTTCGAGCAGGCCGGATACTCGGTCGAGATCCACGGCCTCAATCAGTGGAACGGCGTCGCGATCGCCAGCCGCCACGAGATGACCGACGTCGCGCGCAGCTTCGCGGGCATGCCCGGGTTCGGCAAGCCGGTGAAGGGCCAGGAGTCCGTGCAGGGCGTCGGCCCGAACGGCCTGCCGCTCGAGGCCCGCGCACTCGGCGTCTCCGTCGGCGACCTCCGCCTGTGGAGCCTGTACGTGCCGAACGGCCGGTCGCTCGACGACCCGCACTTCGCCTACAAGCTGGACTGGCTCGCCGCGCTCCGCGAGGACGCCCGGGCCTGGCTCGACGCCGACCCGCAGCTGCCCCTCGCCCTCATGGGCGACTGGAACATCGCCCCCCGCGAGGGCGACATGGCCGATCCGTCGTTCCGCCCCGGCGCTTCCACGCACGTCTCGCCCGAGGAGCGCTCGATGTTCGCCTCGTTCGAGACCCTCGTCACCGATGTCGTGCGCCCGATCGTGCCCGAGGGGTACACCTTCTGGGACTACCAGGCGGGCAAGTTCCCGAAGAACCAGGGCATGCGCATCGACTTCATCATGGGGTCGCCCGCCTTCGCCGACGCCGTGACGGGCGCCGTCATCGACCGCGAGGAGCGCAAGGGCGATGCGCCGAGCGACCACGTTCCCGTCGTCTGCGACATCGACGTCGACCTGCTCGGCGGCACCTTCGACGATGACGACGACCGCCCGATGGTGTTCTGACGCCCGGCGTTCTCGAAAGCTCCGCCCGCTCGATGCCGCCGCCGCGGTCGCCGTAGACTGGCGGGCATGGCTGAAACCCTGCGCGTCGCATCCGTCAACGTCAACGGCATCCGGGCCGCCTTCCGGAAGGGCATGGGCGAGTGGCTCGACGCGCGAGGCGTCGACGTGCTCGCGCTGCAGGAGGTGCGGGCCGACGACGCGCACCTCACCGAGCTGCTCGGCGACGACTGGCACTTCATCCACGACCCCTGCCAGATCAAGGGTCGCGCGGGCGTCGCGATCGCGAGCCGCGTGCCCGCCACCGGGCACCGCGTCGGGCTCGGCGCGCTCGACGCGCAGGAGCGCATCCAGTCCTCGGGTCGGTGGCTCGAGGCCGACTTCGATCTCGGGGGCACCCCCCTCACGGTCGTCAGCAACTACACGCACTCCGGCGAGGTGGAGACCCCGCGCCAGGAGGCGAAGTGGGCCTTCCTCGACGCGATGGGCCAGCGCATGCGCGAGCTCGCCGAGGAGCGCGAACTCGTCGCCATCGTGGGCGACTTCAACGTCGGGCACCGCGAGCTCGACATCAAGAACTGGAAGGGCAACGTGAAGCGCGCCGGCTTCCTGCCGCGCGAGCGCGCCTACTTCGACCGCTTCTTCGGCCCGGCGGGCGAGACGGTGGTCGGCGTCGACGGCACCGAGGGGCCCGGCTACGGCTGGGTCGACGTGGGCCGCCGCTTCCACGGCGAGGTCGAGGGCCCCTACACGTGGTGGTCGAACCGCGGCCAGGCGTTCGACAACGACACGGGATGGCGCATCGACTACCAGGTCGTCACCCCCGCGCTCGCCGAGCGCGTCGCGTCGTACACCGTCGATCGCGCCGCGTCGTACGACGCG
>NZ_LDRK01000026.1 GCF_001477055.1 Leucobacter chromiiresistens | reverse complement strand
GCGTCCCACCCGCCCGAGCCGACGGAGACGAACCCGGGGTGGTGCTTCGTGCTGAGGGCGCAGCCGGCGGTGGTGCGCGCATCGATGCGGGCGATGATGAGCACCGGGCGATCCTTCCCCCTCCCGTCGTGCTCCGCGTACGGCACCCACGCCCAGACGATCTCGCCCGGGTCCGGGCTGCCGTCGAGGTCCGGGTCGTAACTCGGTGCGAGCGCGCGGATCTCGGCGTTCGTGAGGTCGTCCACGCCGGCCTGCGCACCCGAGGGCCGGCCGTTGTTCGCGGGGCGCTCCGCGACGGGACCGCTGCGGCGCTCCGACGGCGCGACGGTCGCGACGGTCGCGACGAGCGAGCGCAGGAGGCCGATGACCGCCTGCGAGACCGATCGCCGCACCATACCGGCTAGACGATCTCGCTCGCGGAGAGCGCGTTGAGTCGCGACATGCAGCGGAGGTACTTCTTGCGGTAGCCGCCGTCGAGCATGCCGCCCCCGAAGATCGTGGTGATCGGTACCCCGGTGGCGCGGATCGGGATCTGCGCGTCGTACACGCGGTCGATGAAGGCGACGAAGCGCAGCGCGGAGGACTGATCGGTGAGCACGTGCACATCGCGCAGGCCGATGCACTGCACGCCGGTGAGCAGCCCGCTGTAGCTCGACGGGTGGACCGTGGAGAGATGCTCGATGAGCGCGGAGAAGTCGTCATCCGTCATCCGCTCGTGCGCCGCGGCGACGTCGGCGAGGGCGAACCGGTACTCCTCGTCGGAGAGCGGCACCGCATCTCCTTCGAGGTCGCGCTGGCGGTAGTCGACTCCGTCGATGCGGATGGTCGTGAAGCGATCCGACATCGCCTGGATCTCGCGCATGAAATCGGCGGCGGCGAAGCGGCCCTCGCCGAGCGCGTTCGGCGGGGTGTTGGAGGTCGCGACGAACCGGGTGCCCGTGGAGGTCAGATCGCCGATGAGCCGAGTCATGAGCATGGTGTCGCCGGGATCGTCGAGCTCGAACTCGTCGATGCAGATGAGACGCGCGCCCTGCAGCACCGACACGGCGCCGTTGTAGCCGAGGGCGCCGACGAGCGCCGTGTACTCGATGAAGGTGCCGAAGTACTTCCGCCCCGTGGTCGCGTGCCACGTCGCCGCGAGCAGGTGGGTCTTGCCGACGCCGAACCCGCCGTCGAGGTAGATGCCCGGCTTGGTGGGGGCGTTCGCGACGGGCTCCGCCTTCTTCCGCCCGAACCCGAAGAAGCCGCCGCGCGAGACGGAGGGAGCCGGGGCCGCGAATGCGCGCAGCAGTTCGCGCGCCTCCTCCTGCGACGGGTAGTCGGGATCCGGCCGATAGGAGTCGAACGACGCATGATCGAACTGGGGCGGGGGAACCAGCGTCGCGACGAGCTCGCTCCCACTGATCGTGGGGCGCCGATCGACGAGATTGGCTGTGCTGTGCTGTGAGTCGGAGACCATCGCCGCCATCCTACCGCCGAGCGGCCGGTGACCCGCGCCAGGGCGGTCGCGGCAGCGCGCGGGCGAACGCGCGAGTGACGGCCTCCCAGCCGCGCTGATCGACGTTCCACAGCTTCACGTGCTCCGCGCCGGGCTGCATGCGCAGCTGCACGAGGTCGGGGCGGAGCTGCGCGAGCCGTTCGGCGCCCGCCGAGGGCACGAATGTGTCGTCGCGGCTCGCGTGGATGAGCACGGGCACCGCGAGCGACCGTGCGAACGTCTCCGGGTGGAGATCGGCGATGGGGATGCCGCCGGCCTCGCCGCCGGCGACGGCGCCGCGCGCCAGCAGCTCGATGCCGAGACCGGCGATCGCGGCGGGAGCCGACTGCGCCGCGGCGTGATACCGCAGCAGCGCGTCCCAGTCGACGGCGGGGGAATCGAGGATGAGCCCGTCGACGAGATCCCGGTGCTCCCCGCGGGTCGCCGCGACGAGGCAGGCGGTGCCGCCCATCGACCAGCCGAAGAGCGTCACCCGCTCGGCGCCCCGGTGCCGGGCAGCGGCGATCGCGGCGTCGACGTCGCGGCTCTCCGAGAATCCGACCCCGTACCTCCCCCGCAGACCCGGAGGAGCGCCGGGATCGTTGCGGTACGAGATCACGAGACTCGTGATGCCGCAGCGCGCGAGCGCGCGCACGCCCCGCAGCGTCTCCTCCGGAAGTGCGCCCCGTCCGTGCACGTGCACCGCCCAGCGGCGCCTTCGCGGAATCCGGGGGCGAATGATCCAGGCGTCCGCGTCGCCGAGTTCCGTGGCGTACACGGTGCGCTCGACGCGATAGCCGAGCTGCTCGGGGTCGGTGTACCACCAGCCGGTCACCCGCCCGCGCGTCTCGGCGGCCAGGCTGCCCCGGTCGACCGAGACGAGCTCCCGCAGCACCTCGTCTTCGAGCGCTTCGACGACCGCTCCCAGTCGTGCGTGGCCGCCACCGCCGTCGAAGATGAACGAGTACCGCCCCGGAAGATCCGCGTCTGCGCCGCGGAGCCCCACGAGCGCGGCGCCGCCCGGGCGCTCGACGACGCGCGTCACGGTTACCGGGGATTCGGGAACCACCGTCGGGGTGACGGCGCGCCGCGCGAGCGCGACCCCGCCGAGCAACGATCCGACGCCGCCGATGAGCGCCGCTCCCCCGAGCGCACTCACTGCGCCGAGCACGAGCCCGCGGATCCATCCCGATGCCTGCATCCCGGCTCCCTCCCCCTGTTCACCGCATCCCGGCGTGGCACCGGCGCGTTGTTCACAGCAAACTCTAGTGTCGCCACTGTGATGGCACGCATCAATGGGACCCCGGTCGACTTCGGCACGGCGGCCGAGCAGCTTCGCGGCGCGCGGCTGCGCGACGAGCTCGTGTCGCGGGAGATTCCGGCGCCGGAGCGCATCGCTCCCCGGTCCATCGCCCTCGCCGCGGGCGTGACCCGCGGCGGACGTGCCGTCGATGCCGCGGACGTCGCGCTCGACTCGCCGTACGGCGCCGGCCGCATCGTCCTCATGCACGACGCCTCGGCCGTCGACGAGTGGGGCGGCCC
This sequence comes from Leucobacter chromiiresistens, assembly GCF_001477055.1. Classification (GTDB taxonomy): domain Bacteria; phylum Actinomycetota; class Actinomycetes; order Actinomycetales; family Microbacteriaceae; genus Leucobacter; species Leucobacter chromiiresistens_A. The sequence goes on along the minus strand of NZ_LDRK01000026.1, from coordinate 93,135 downwards.
GTTCCGCATCGTCTGCTTCGCTCAGGCGCCGCTCGAGCTGGAGATCGGCGTGGACCCGTTCATCTCCGATGTGGCCTGGTCGTGGCTTGTCGACGCGCTCGACTCGCGCGGAGCGCAGTACGTGTACCTCTCGGGCACCGCGACGAAGACGCTCTCGAGCAGCTTCGGCGCGCTCGAGGCGCGCGGCGATTCGGCGCAGATCGAACTGCGGGCCTCCTGGACTCCGACGGGCTCGGAGTTCGGCGTGCATGCGGAGGCCTGGTCGGAGCTGCTGTGCCTGCTGGCGGGCCTTCCGCACGCGGAGGGCATAGACTCCATCGCGGCACGGCGATCCCGCCAGGCCGCGGAAGGTGGGTAACAGGTATGACGGTCTCCCAGTCGGAGCTCGACATCGAATGGACGATGGTCGTCGACGACGAGGGTCTTGCGACCGCGGCCGGCGCACTCGCAGCGGGATCGGGCCCGGTTGCGGTCGACGCCGAGCGCGCCTCGGGTTTCCGGTACGGCGGTGAGGCGTACCTCGTGCAGGTGCATCGCGCGGAAGCCGGCACCTTCCTCATCGATCCCATCGGGATTCCCGACTTCTCGCCGCTGCAGCGCGCCATCGGGGACGCGGAGTGGATCTTCCATGCGGCGTCGCAGGATCTCCCCTGCCTCGCATCCATCGGACTCGTGCCCTCCCGGATCTTCGATACCGAACTGGCAGCGCGACTGCTCGGCTTCGAGCGGGTCGGCCTCGGCGCGATCGTCGAACGGCTCCTCGGCATCGCACTCGAGAAGGCGCACTCGGCTGCGGACTGGTCTCAGCGTCCGCTTCCCGCCGAGTGGCTGGAGTACGCAGCGCTCGATGTCGTGCTCCTCCCGGAGCTGCGCTCGGTGATCGCCGCGGAGCTCGACGCGCAGGGGAAGACGGACTTCGCCGTCCAGGAGTTCGAGGCGGTGCGCCTGCGCCCCGAGAAGCCGCGGCCCGAGGAGCCGTGGCGCAAGCTCTCGGGCAGCCACGCTCTCAAGACGCCGCGTGCGCTGGCGCTGTCCCGCGAGCTCTGGGAGGCCAGGGACGGGCTCGCGCGTGAGCGCGACGTCGCGCCCGGGCGGCTGATCCCGGATTCCTCGATCGTGGCGGCGTCCGTCGCGAACCCGCGCTCTCCCGGCGATCTCGCGCGTCTGCGCGATTTCAAGGGACGGGCGAGTCGCACGGAGCTGAAGCGCTGGTGGGCGGCGATCCTCCGGGGGAAGACGACCGAGGATCTCCCGGGCCAGAAGCCCCGGGACCCGGACTCGATTCCGCATCACCGGTTCTGGGCGCAGCGCGACCCCGCCGCCGCGGCGCGTCTCGAGTCCGTGCGGTCGGCGATCGACGCGGAAGCCGAGGCGCGACGCATCCCGGTGGAGAACCTGCTCACCCCGGACACGCTGCGCCGTCTCGTCTGGCGGCCGCCCGCCGACCCGACCTCGGAGAACATCGCGCGGCGGCTGACCGAACTCGGCGCGCGCGACTGGCAGGTTGGCATCACTGCACCAATCATCGCAGACGCATTTGTAGACCTCCCATAACGAAGGCGCGTCGTTGCGGCGCTGAATCGGTGCCCGGAGCGGGTCCGGTTCCCCGTGACACTGCGTCTCTCTAGTATGGGAAGGACGCAGATCACCAATGCTGATGGAGGCGAAGTGGCCGCAATGAGAGAAGTCGTGTTCGTGGACGGTGTCCGCACCCCGTTCGGTCGGGCGGGTGACAAGGGGATATACGAGGGAACGCGTGCCGACGACCTGGCCGTGAAGGCGCTGCAAGGGCTCCTGGAGCGCAACCCGCAACTGCCCCTCGACCGGATCGACGACGTGGGCATCGCCGCGACGACACAGCAGGGCGATCAGGGCCTGACACTCGGTCGCACGGTATCGATGCTCGCGGGCATCCCGGTGACCGTGCCGGGCTTCGCGCTCGACCGCATGTGCGCCGGCGCGCTCACCGTGGCCTCGTTCATGGGCGCGGCCATCGGCTCGGGCCAGTACGACGTCGCCATCGCGGGCGGAGTCGAGCACATGGGGCGCCATCCGATCGGTCTCGATGCCGATCCGAACCCGCGTTTCGTCGCCGAGAAGCTGGTGAGCCCCGACGCGCTGAACATGGGCATCACTGCGGAGCGCCTGCACGACCGGTTCCCCGAGCTCACCAAGGAGCGCTCCGATCGCTTCGGCATGCTCAGCCAGCAGAAGGTCCAGGCGGCCTACGAACGCGGAGACATCCAGGCGGACCTCATCCCCGTCGCGACGCGCTCGGAGAACGGGTGGGGTCTCGCCACGGAGGATCAGGGCCGCCGCCCCGAGACCACCATGGAGGGGCTCGCCACGCTGAAGACCCCGTTCCGGCCGCACGGCCGTGTGACCGCCGGCAACGCCTCGCCGCTGACCGACGGCGCCACCGTCTCGCTGCTCGCGGGCGCTGATACGGCGAAGGAGCTCGGGCTCACCGCGAAGATGCGTCTCGTCGGCTTCGCGTTCGCGGGCGTCGAACCCGAGGTCATGGGGCTCGGGCCGGTTCCGTCGACCGAGAAGGCGCTCAAGCGAGCCGGGCTCACCATCGACGACATCGGACTCTTCGAGTTGAACGAGGCCTTCGCGGTGCAGGTGCTCTCCTTCACCGATCACTTCGGGATCGCCGACGACGATCCGCGGGTCAACCCGTGGGGCGGCGCCATCGCATTCGGCCACCCGCTCGCCGCGTCGGGCGTTCGCCTCATGACGCAGCTCGCCCGCCAGTTCGCCCAGCGACCCGACGTGCGCTACGGCGTCACCGCCATGTGCGTCGGCCTCGGCCAGGGCGGCACGGCCATCTGGGAGAACCCCCACTTCGACGGAAAGAAGGGCAAGTAAGCCATGACCGACTACCGCAGCATCGACTTCTCGCCCCTGATCGCGGCATCCGAGGACGAGGTCGTCACGCGCTCGCTCGTGCAGGACGTGGCGCTCCCCTCGGGCGGCACGCTCGCCCTCATCACGCTCGACAACGGCCGCGACCACACGCGCCCCAACACACTGGGGCCCCGCACCCTCCAGGAGCTCGGCGACGTGCTCGACGCGCTGCGCGCGCGGGCCGCGGCCGGCGACATCCATGCCGTCGCCGTGACGGGCAAGCCGTTCATCTTCGCCGCCGGTGCCGACCTCTCCAAGGTCTCCACCCTCGCGACGGAGGAGAACGCACGGCTGATGGCGCAGTTCGGCCACTTCGTGCTCGGCAAGCTCGGGGAGCTGGGTGTGCCGTCGTTCGCCTTCGTCAACGGCCTCGCACTCGGCGGCGCGATGGAGATCGCGCTGCACTGCGACTACCGCACACTCGACTCGTCGACCGCCGCGCTCGCCTTCCCCGAGGTCTTCCTCGGCATCATCCCTGGGTGGGGCGGCGCGACGATCGTGCCGAACCTCATCGGCATCGAGCAGGCGCTCGAGATCATCGTCACGAACCCGTTGAAGAACAACCGCATGCTGAAGCCGAAGCAGGCGTTCGAGATGGGCCTCTTCGACGCGATGTTCGGCTCCGCCAGCTTCCTCGAGCGATCGATCGCGTGGGCCGATGCCGTCATCGCGGGTTCGGAGAAGGTGGAGCGCAAGCACGCACCGGGCAAGCTCGAGCGGCTCACGAAGTGGCCCGCCGCGATCAAGATCGCCCGAGAGACCCTCAAGGCGCGCATCGGCACGGCAGCTCGCGCCCCCTACGTCGCGCTCGACCTGCTCAGCGCTGCCAAGGACAATGACCTCGCGCGCGGATTCGAACGGGAGGACGAGGCGCTCGCAGAGCTGATCTCGGGCGACCAGTTCGCCGCGTCCGTCTACGCCTTCGACCTCGTGCAGAAGCGCGCGAAGCGCCCTGCGGGCGCCCCAGACGAGCAGCTCGCGAAGCCGGTGCGCAAGGTGGGCGTGATCGGCGCCGGCCTCATGGCGAGTCAGTTCGCGCTGCTCTTCGCACGGAAGCTGCGTGTGCCCGTGCTGATCACCGACCTCGACCAGTCGCGGGTCGACAAGGGACTCGCCTACATCCGCGGCGAGATCGACAAGATGCTCGAGAAGGGCCGCCTCTCCGCCGACGACGCGAACCAGATCACGGCCCTCGTGCAGGGCACCACCGACAAGTCGCAGTACGCCGACTGCGACTGGGTGATCGAGGCGGTGTTCGAGGAGCTCGGCGTGAAGCAGCAGGTCTTCGCCGAGATCGAAGCCATCGTCCCCGAGACCGCGGTGCTCGCGACGAACACGTCCTCGCTCTCCGTGGATGAGATCGGCGCGCGCCTCGAGCACCCCGAGCGGCTCGTGGGCTTCCACTTCTTCAACCCCGTCGCCGTGATGCCGCTCATCGAGGTGGTGCGCACCTCGGCGACCGATGACGAGACGCTGGCCACGGCCATGGTGGTCGCGAAGAAGCTCGGCAAGAGCGCGGTCATCACCGCCGACCGCCCCGGGTTCGTCGTCAACCGCCTGCTGGCGAAGGTGATGGGCGAGGCTGCACGCGCGCTCGACGCCGGCACCCCGCTGCCGGTCGTGGAGCGGGCGTTCGCCCCGATCGGGCTGCCGATGGGGCCGTTCGAGCTCATCGACCTCGTGGGCTGGAAGGTCGCCGCGCACGTGCAGGACACGATGGTCGCCGCCTTCCCCGACCGTTTCTACGCGTCGGAGAATCTGCACCGTCTCGCCGACGTCGACGAGCCCCTCGTCAAGTCGAAGCACGGCAAGGTCGAGGACCTGTCGAAGGCGGGGAAGAAGGCGGTGACGCTCGGCAAGACCGCCGTCGGCGAGGAGGAGATTCTGCACCGCGTCGAGGACGAGCTCGCCCGCGAGATCAAGATCATGCTCGACGAGCACGTCGTCGCTGCTGCAGAGGACATCGATCTGTGTCTGATCCTCGGTGCGGGCTGGCCGTTCCAGGCGGGCGGCGCGACTCCGTACCTCGATCGCTCCGGCGCGAGCGAGCGGGCGTTCGGCGGCGCGTTCCACGAGCCCCGCATCGCCGGGGCCTGACCGGCCGTCCGACAGAGCGCAGCGGCGCGGCCCGGGGTACTCCCCGGCCGCCCCGCTGCGCTGCGCCGAGCTGCGTCGCTGCCCGCCGCGGTCCGCTCCCGGGTCGTTGCTCGCGGCCGTCAGGAGCGTTCGTGCGGCCGAGCGACCGGGACCCGCGTCCCGCGCACCTGCTCGCTCACGGAGGCCGCGATGCGATCGGCGGTGAGGCCGGCATCGGCGAGAAGCTGGCCGCGGGAGGCGTGATCCGGGAACTCGTCCGGCGTGCCGAGCTCGCTGACCGCCGTGTCGACCCCCGCGTCACGCATCGCCTGGCGGATGCGCGTGCCGACGCCGCCGACGCGGATGCCGTCCTCGATCGTGATGACGAGGCGATGGCGCTCCGCCTCCGCGACGACGGACCCCGCGACCGGCACGACCCAGCGCGGGTCGATCACCGTCGTCGTGATGCCCGCGGCCTCCAGGCGCTGCGCGGCGTCGATGGCGACGACCGCCATCGGACCCACCGCGACGAACAGCACATCGCGCTGACCACCCCCGTCGGCCGCCGACTCGTGCAGCACGTCGACCCCGTCGTCGAGGCGGCGGAGCGCGGTGATATCGGCTCCAACCGCGCCCTTCGGGTAGCGCAGCACCGTCGGCCCATCATCGATCGCCACGGCCTCCGCGAGCGCTTCGGACAGCGTCGCGGCGTCGCGCGGCGCGGCGATCCGGATTCCCGGAACCACCTGCAGCGTCGCCAGATCCCAGACGCCGTTGTGACTCGCACCGTCGGGGCCCGTGATGCCCGCCCGATCGAGCACGAACGTCACGCCCGCGCGGTGCAGGGCGACATCCATGAGCAGCTGATCGAAGGCGCGGTTCATGAACGTCGCGTACACCGCGACCACCGGGTGCAGCCCGCCGTACGCGAGGCCGGCGGCGCTCGTCACCGCATGCTGCTCGGCGATGCCGACGTCGATGACCCGGCCGGGGTGCCGGGCGGCGAGAGCGTCGAGGCCGGTCGGCACGAGCATGGCGGCCGTGATGCCGATGATGCGCTCATCGGCATCGGCGAGCTCGACGATGCGCTCCCGGAACACCGACGTCCAGCTCCGCCCCGTCACCGCCTCCACCGGCTCGCCGCTGCCCGGATCGATCTGCCCGATCGCGTGGAACTGGTCCGCGACGTCGTTCTCGGCGGGTGCGTAGCCGCGTCCCTTCTCCGTGATCACGTGGACGAGCGTCGGCCGCCCGTACCCCTTCGCCTGACGCAGCACCTCCTCGACGGCATGCAGATCGTGGCCGTCGACCGGACCGAGATACTTGATATCGAGGTTCGAGTAGAGATCCTGGTTGTCGGAAGCGCGGCTCGCGAGACCGCGCATCGCCCCGCGCGCCGCGCGGTAGACGGTGCGACCCGGCGTGCCGAGGCGCGAGAACAACTTCTCGCTCCCCTCCTGCAGGTCGCGGTACGCGCCCTTCGAGCGCACCGAGTTCAAGAACCGCGCCATGCCGCCGATCGTGGGAGCGTACGACCTGCCGTTGTCGTTCACGACGAGCACGAGGTTGCGGTCGTTGTCGTCGGTGATGTTGTTCAGCGCCTCCCAAGTCATACCGCCTGTGAGCGCGCCATCGCCGACGACCGCCACTACGTGCCGGTGCTGCTGGGACGGATCGCTCTGCGCGCGACGAGCGAAGGCGCGCGAGATGCCGTCGGCCCAGCTCAGCGAACTCGACGCGTGCGAGCTCTCGACGATGTCGTGCACCGACTCCGATCGCTGCGGGTAGCCGGCGAGGCCGCCACGACTCCGGAGCGCCGAGAAGTCTCGCCGACCCGTGAGCAGCTTGTGCACGTAGCTCTGATGCCCGGTGTCGAAGACGATCGGATCGCGCGGCGACTGGAACACGCGGTGCAACGCGATCGTGAGCTCCACGACGCCGAGGTTCGGCCCGAGATGACCGCCGGTGCGCGATACCGCGGCGATCAGGAACTCGCGGATCTCCGCGGCGAGCTGCTCGCACTCCGCGATCGTCAGCGCATCGAGATCACGTGGTTCTCGGATTCGATCCAGGATCGCCACCCGCCGACCTCCGTTCCGCCCGACCGGGAGGGTGCGAGCATCCCCACAGTCTACTCGGGGCCGCTCCCCTGGCCCGCACGCGAACAGACGAGTGGGCCCGGGCGCAGTGCGCCCGGGCCCATCCGTACCGCGTCGACTCAGACGAGCGAGCGCAGCACGTACTGCAGAATGCCGCCGTTGCGGTAGTAGTCCGCCTCACCCGGGGTGTCGATGCGCACGACCGCATCGAACTCGACCGTGGAGCCGTCGCCTCGGGTCGCCGTCACCGACACCGTGCGCGGCGTCACCCCGTCGTTGAGCGCCGTGATGCCCGCGATGTCGAAGGTCTCCGTGCCGTCCAGGCCGAGGCTCTCCGCGTTCTCGCCCTCGGGGAACTGCAGGGGCAGCACGCCCATGCCGATGAGGTTCGAGCGGTGGATGCGTTCGAAGCTCTCGGTGATGACCGCCTTCACGCCCAGCAGGCTGGTGCCCTTCGCCGCCCAGTCGCGCGAGGATCCCGAGCCGTACTCCTTGCCGCCGAGCACCACGAGGGGGATGCCGGCCGCCTGGTAGTTCTGCGACGCGTCGTAGATGTACGACTTCGGGGCGCCCTCCTGCGTGAAGTCGCGCGTGAAGCCGCCCTCGACGCCGGCGCCGCCGTTCTCGTCGGCGAGCAGCTGGTTGCGCAGTCGGATGTTGGCGAAGGTGCCGCGGATCATCACCTCGTGGTTGCCGCGGCGCGAGCCGTACGTGTTGAAGTCGCGCGGCGAGATGCCGTTCGCGACGAGGTACTGGCCGGCCGGGGTCTCCGCGCGGAAGCTGCCCGCGGGGCTGATGTGGTCGGTCGTGACCGAGTCGCCGAGCTTCGCGAGCACGCGTGCGCCCGAGATGTCGGTGACCGGGGTGGGCTCGAGCTGCATGCCGTCGAAGTAGGGGGCCTTGCGCACGTACGTCGACTGCTCGTCCCAGGCGAAGGTGTCGCCGTCGGGCGTCGGCAGCGACGTCCAGTGCTCGTCGCCGTCGAACACCGTCGCGTACTTCTGGGTGAACATGTCGGAGTCGATCGACGCATCGGCGATCTTCTGCACCTCGACGGGGTCGGGCCAGATGTCGCGGAGGTACACGTCGTTGCCGGCCTCGTCCTGGCCGAGCGCGTCGGTGTCGAAGTCGAAGTCCATCGTGCCCGCGAGCGAGTACGCGATGACGAGGGGCGGGCTCGCGAGGTAGTTCATCTTGATGTCGGGGTTGATGCGGCCCTCGAAGTTGCGGTTGCCCGAGAGCACCGCCGTCACGGCGAGATCGTGCTCGTTGACGGCGTCCGAGATCTCCTGGTTGAGGGGGCCCGAGTTGCCGATGCAGGTGACGCAGCCGTAGCCGACGGTGTAGAAGCCGAGCTTCTCGAGGTCGCGGTTGAGCCCCGACTTCTCGTAGTAGTCGGTCACGACCTTCGAACCCGGTGCGAGCGTGGTCTTCACCCAGGGCTTCGCGCGCAGCCCGCGCGCCGCCGCGTTGCGCGCGAGCACGCCCGCCGCGAGCATCACCGACGGGTTGGAGGTGTTCGTGCACGAGGTGATCGACGCCAGCGTCACGGCGCCGTGGTCGATCTCGAACTCGCGCCCCTGCTCGTCCTTGACCTTCGCGGGGTTGGCCGCCTGGGCGTAGTTCTTCAGGTCGGTCTCGAACTGCGACTTCGACCGGGAGAGCTCGATGCGATCCTGCGGGCGCTTCGGGCCGGCGATGGAGGACACCACCGTGCCGAGGTCGAGCTCGAGGTACTCGCTGAACTCCGGCTCGCGCGAAGGATCGTGCCACATGCCCTGCGCCTGGGTGTACGCCTTCACGAGCTCGATCTGCTCTTCCGGACGCCCGGTGAGGCGCATGTAGTCGAGCGTCACGTCGTCGACCGGGAACATCGCGGCGGTCGAGCCGAACTCGGGGCTCATGTTGCCGATGGTGGCGCGGTTGGCGAGCGGCACGGAGCCGACGCCTTCGCCGTAGAACTCCACGAACTTGCCGACGACGCCGTGCTTGCGCAGCATCTGGGTGATGGTGAGCACGACGTCGGTCGCGGTGACGCCGGCCGGGATCTCGCCCGAGAGCTTGAATCCCACCACTCGGGGGATGAGCATCGAGATCGGCTGGCCGAGCATCGCCGCCTCCGCCTCGATGCCGCCCACGCCCCAGCCGAGGACGCCGAGCCCGTTCTCCATCGTGGTGTGCGAGTCGGTGCCCACGCAGGTGTCGGGGTACGCGAACAGCTGGCCGTCGATCTCGCGGGTGAAGGTGACTCGCGCGAGGTACTCGATGTTCACCTGGTGCACGATGCCCGTGCCCGGGGGCACCACCTTGAACTCGTCGAAGGCGCCCTGGCCCCAACGCAGGAACTGATAGCGCTCCCCATTGCGCTGGTACTCGATCTCGACGTTGCGCGCCGCCGCATCGGGCGAGCCGTACACATCGGAGATGACGGAGTGGTCGATCACCATCTCGGCCGGCGCGAGCGGGTTGATCTTGTCGGGCGTGCCGCCGAGCTCGACGACGGCCTCGCGCATGGTGGCGAGATCGACGACGCAGGGCACGCCGGTGAAGTCCTGCATGATGACGCGCGCCGGAGAGAACTGGATCTCCGTGTCGGGCTGGGCGGAGGGATCCCAATTGCCGAGCGCCTCGATGTGCGCTCGGGTGACGTTGGCGCCGTCCTCGGTGCGGAGCAGGTTCTCCAGCAGCACCTTGAGGCTGTAGGGCAGCCGCTCATGACCGGGGACGCGGTCGATTCGGTAGATCCCGTATTCCTTCTCGCCGACGGCGAGGGTGCTCTTCGCTTCGAAGCTGTTGACGGCTCCCATTGAGCTCCTCCAATGTGTCTCGATGTCGAGATAATTCTACACCCGAGAGGACTCGTTCCGATGTCACGCCGATGGGGTGTTGTGCCCAGTCTCCGTAAGGGATTCCCCCGATGATTCATCTGATGATCCGGACAGCCTGCTGAGCACCATCCAGGTGAAGACCACCACGAGGGCGAAGAGCGGAACGCCCATCACCAGACGCGCGATGCCGAGGGCGTCCGTCGCCGCGATCCCGTCGGGCTCGCGCGCCGCGAAGTAGAGCGGAACCTGCACGGCGAGTCGGGCGATGAACAGGCCGCTCCACAGCAGGGTCAGCCAGGTCGCGACCCGTTTCAGCGACCGGTCGCGGCGCCACCCCGTGAGGTCGCCCCGCAGTGCTCCGAGTGCGACCCCGACGAGCGGCCATCCGACTGCGATGGAGATCAGCAGACCCGCCGACCAGACGATGTTCGTGATGAACCCGGGCACGTAGTAGTCCGCTCCGCGCCCGGTGAAGAGCGTCGCGATGACCGCGACTGCGACGCCTGCGGCGCCCGAGAACACCGAGACGAGCGGCTCGCGCCGCACCAGTCGGACGATCACGGCGAGGATCGCGAGCGCGGCTGGGGCGATCGCCGACACGCGGGCGTCGCGCGTGAACGTGAAGATGACGAGGAAGAGGAGCCCGGGAACGAGCGTCTCGGCGACGCCGCGCCATCCGCCGATCGCGTCGAGCACGCCGCGACCGGAGATCGCCTCCCCCGACATCCCGGCGCGCACCGTGCGCCCGATCGCGCCCCCGAAGGGCCGCGCCCCGTCGGCTGCGCCGCTCTCCGGGGCCGCCTCGGGCGCCGGAGGGGTGAGCGGCGTCCGGTGCGCCTCCTCCCCGTCGCGCGGGTCGCGCGAGTCGCGCGGGTCGCGCGCCGAGCCGTCGTCCACTTCGATCACACCTGCAGCGTTCCGGCGGGAGGCGCCTGCCGCTGCCCCTGCACGCCGGCGGGCACCTTCAACTGCAGCAGCTCGCTCGGCGGCATCGGCTGCTCGCCGCGCACCACCACCAGCTCGCGGAAGAGCTCGATCACCCGGTCGCGAGCCTCGGCGTCGCGTGCGGCCTTGCCCATGATCACGCCGCGGAGCATCCAGCGGGGCCCGTCGACCGCGATGAAGCGGGCTACGCGCGTTCCGCCCTGGTCGCCCGGAGCAGGCGTCTCGACGAGCAGCTCGGGGCCGAGCACGCCCGGCTCCTCGGCGACGGTGCCGCCCTGGGCGGTCATCTGCTGCGTCAGCTCGGCCCGCACCGGGCCCCAGAGGCCCGTCGTCTTCGGAGCGGCGAAGGCCTGCACCTGCAGCAGCGATTCGGCGTACTCGAGGGAGACGGCGATCACGCGATTCGCGCGCTCGTCGACCTCGAGCCGCAGCTGCAGCCCCTCGCGAGGCGCGACCTTGATGCCACCCAGGTCGACGTACGGACGCATCGAGGGCACTTCCGCAGCATCGAACGGCCCCGAAGTGGCCCGATCCTCCGGCGCCGACTTCGCGTCGTCGATCTCGGCGGGCGCGCCCTCGTGCAGTTCGACCGCGTCGGCCCCGGTCTGGCCCGGCTTCTGATCTTCGCTCATTTTCGCTACTCCTTCGTCTTGACCCAGGGGGTCGAACTCGCTCGGTTTCCCGCCGGACCGGGCGGTGCCGTCAGCTGCTCACGCCCGTCGACCCGAACCCGCCGGTGCCGCGGGCGCTGTCCGTCAGCTCGGGCACCGGTACGAACACTGCGCGGGACACCGGCATCACGATGAGCTGCGCGATCCGATCGCCCGCCGCGATCGCGAAGCTCTCCGATCCATCGGTGTTGAGCAGCGTCACCTTGATCTCGCCCCGATACCCGGCATCGACGGTCCCCGGAGCGTTGACCACGGTGATGCCGTGCTTCGCGGCGAGCCCGCTGCGGGGCACCACGAAAGCCGCGTACCCGTCGGGCAGCGCAATGGCGACGCCGGTGCCGATGAGCGCGCGCTCCCCCGGACCGAGCTCGACCGCCTCCGCTGCGCGCAGGTCGGCCCCCGCATCGCCCGCATGGGCGTACTGGGGCGGATGCTCGGCCACGATCGGAATCTCCACGACATCAGTCACCCGCTCAGGCTAGCGGATTCGGCCGTGCGGCTGCAGAGAGCGGATCCCGCACGGCGACCTCCGAGTGAGCCGCGGGATAATGGTCGGCATGACCCGAAACGCCAGTTCCGCCCCTCCGCAATCGACGTATCGGGAACGACTCCTGCCGGGAGCGAGTCTGTTCGTCGCCCTCGTCCTGGTCATCCCGGCGGTCGCGCTCGTCCTCACTCCGATCAACGCGCAGTGGGCCATCCCGACCGGCGTCATCGTGTACGCCGTTCTGGCCACGACCTTTCTGCTCACCAGTCCGTCGATCGAGGTCGACGGCGGGCGCTTGACGGCGGGACGCGCCGAGATCCCCGTGTCGCTGCTCGGAGACATCGAGCTGCTCGGAGCTGAGGGCCTGAAGGCGGCCATCGGCCCCGGCTGCGACGCCCGCAGCTATCTCCTGCTCCGGGGATGGATCCACCGCGGGGTGAGGATCGCCAACGTCGACCCTGCTGATCCAGCACCGCAGTGGATCCTCACCACGCGTCACCCGAAGAAGCTCGCCGAGGCCATCGCGGCGGCGCGCGTCGCCGCGTAGCCGGCGGGGACTCGAGGTCCCCCCTGCATGAGAACGGCCGCTCCCGAGGGGGCGGCCGTTCTCATGCGTCTCGCTATCGAGTACGAGTCAGTTCGAGCATTCCGACGCAGTGGCGTCGGCCGTGAATGCCCGCCCCGCTGCGCGAGTCAGTTCGAGCATTCACGGCACACCGGCCCGAGCTCCGTCTCGTGGTCGACCTGCGAGCGGTGGCGCACCAGGAAGCAGCTCACGCAGGTGAACTCGTCGTCCTGCTGCGGGAGCACGATGACATCGAGCTCGACATCGGAGAGATCGTTGCCGCCGAGATCGAAACTCGGGTTGTCGGCATCGTCGGAGTCGAGCCCCGACGCGCCCTTTGCCGGCCCGCGCTCCTTCAGAGCCTCGATCGACTCGGCGTCTTCTTCAGTCTTGCGCGGGGCGTCGTAATCCGTGGCCATTCTCTCCTGCGTTCCCGGGCCGGTCTGCCGGCACCTTATCCTTCGAGCGGCCATAGTCTGACGTACGAGACGGTCCGTGCGCAAACCCTCCCGCCGAAAGTTCTCTGAGCGCGAAGTGCGACTCCCCGGGTTTCGCCACGCGCGGCTTCAATGCGGAGCGTCCCGCCGTGCATGTGACACTCTGGGTCGCGACTCACGAAGGGATGCGCCGATGGACGAACTGCGCTTTGTGCGCCGAGATGACCGGTCGCTGATCGTCGCGAACGACGCCGGCGACGAGTACCGCTTCGTCGTCGACGAGGCTGCGCTCAGCGAGCTGCGCCACCTGGCGCGGCGCGAGCGCCAGCCCGGGAAACCCGGTCCGCGTGAGATCCAGGCCCTCATCCGCGCCGGCAAGTCCCGCGCCCAGGTGGCCTCCGAGACGGGCCTCGAGGATGCCGACATCGAGCGGTACGAGGAGCCGGTGCTCGCGGAGCGCCGCTACATCCTCGAGCGCGCCCACGCGGTTCCGGTGCGCACGGAGGCGCACGACGACGGCGACCAGCGATTCGGCGCCGTCATCGCGGAGCGCCTCGCCGGTCTCGGTGCGCAGACCAGCGAGTGGGCGGCTTGGAGGGACGAAGAGCGGGGCTGGATGGTCAGCCTCGAGTTCGCGTCGCACGACGTCGGTCACCGCGCGGTCTGGACGTTCGACCACCGCAAATCGATGCTCTCCCCCATCAACCCCGACGCGGTGAACCTCTCGAAGCAGGGCGATGTCGGCGAGCGACTGATCCCGAAGCTGCGCGCGGTCGATTCGGTCGAGCACTCGGGTCGTTTCGACTCGGGCGCGTTCGACGCGGAGGAGGTCTTGTCGCTCGAGAACGCCGCGGAGGCGTCGGAGGTCGTCACGACGGACGAGTCTGCGCGTGAGGCGCAGGCTCCCTCCTCCGATCCCAACGTCGAATTCGCGCGGCGCCGCGAGATCGACCAGCGCGCGATCTCCTCGGATGCCGACGCCCCGGCGGATCTCAGTCAGACCGCCGATCTGCTCGACGCGCTCCGCAAACGGCGCGGAGAACGAGATCAGGGCAAGCGTCAGAGCGAAGCGGGTACCGAGCTGCAGCCCCAGGAACTCGACCTCGCGGCGCTCGCCGAGAGTGACTCCGAGACGGCTGCGGGCTCGCCCGATGCGGCGGACGCGCATGGTTCGGGCAGCCCGCACCCGTCGCTCCGCCGCGAGGCGCCGGCGGACACCCCGACGGAGCCGCGGAGCATCTGGAGCAGCGCCGGCGTGACCGGAGCCCCGAAGACCGGCTCGGACCCGTCGCCGGAGCGGCCGGTCGCACCCGCGCAATCGCCCGCGGCTGCACCCGACGCCCCCGAGCGCGCGCCGAAGAAGGGTCGCGCCTCGATTCCGAGCTGGGACGACATCCTGTTCGGCACGCGCAGCGACGAGGACCCCGCGAACTGATCCCGGTGATCGGGCACGAGCGGGTGCCGCCGCGGATGCTTCGATCAGCGGCGCCGTGAAAGCCGCTGGCGGCGCCCCTGCTGCCCTGACACTACTCGGGGATGCGCTGCGCGGCGGCCTGGACGGCGGCTGCGAACGAGGATCCGTCGAGCGCCCCGCCGAGCACCAGCGGCACTCCCCGCTCCTCGTCGGTGAACGAGCCGTGCTGGCCGACCATCTCGAGCACTCGGGAGTCCTCGGCGTTCGTGAAGTAAGCCACCTGCTTGCGGGCGGCGATCAGCACCTCGCCGAGGCGCTCGGCAACCTCCGGCCGCACGCGACCGAACGTTCCACGGGCGAGTGCCGCCTCGCGCGTGCCGACCCACGCGCGTGCGCCCTCCGCGCGCTCCCACGCCGCGGCCACCGCCGTCGCGTCGGCGCCCTCCCGCAGATACAGCGAGCGCAGGCGCGGCTCGCCGCCGATCTCGGCGACGTCGTCGAGCAGACCCGTGTGCGATTCGAGCAGCACCCGCTGATGCGGCGCGACATCGACCATGCCGTGGTCGGCGGTGACCACCACACCGACGCCGCCGGGCAGTCCCCGGAGGAACCCCTCGAGCGACGCGTCGAACTGCTCGAGACGTCGCACCCAGTGCTCGCTCTGCCACCCGTGCTCGTGCCCCGCCTTGTCGAGTTCGTCGATGTAGAGGTAGACGACGGCGGGGGTCGGCTCGCGCACCACGCGAGAGGCGAGGGCGAATCGATCCTCGATCCGCTGGCCGCCCAGGTACTCGGCTCCCGCGAGGATCGCCTCGGTCAGTCCGCCGGCGGCATGCGCAGGGCGGCCGATCGCGACAGCTCGAGCTCCGATCGACGAGACCCGAGTGAGCAGCGGGGTCGCGCGCTGCCAGCTGCGGTGATCGCCGATGCCGTCCCAGTCGCGGAGCGTCGTCACCAGACCGAGCTCGGGGTGGCGGATGCGGTACCCGATCAGGCCATGCGATCCGGGGAGACGGCCCGTGAGCAGTGTCGTGAGCGCCGCGCCGGTCGTCGACGGAGCGACCGTCTCGATGCGCTTGCGCGGGAGGCGGGAGAGCGCGGGCGCGTGCCCCGCGCGCGCCGAGAGGTTCGCGCTCCCGAGCCCGTCCACCACGATCATGACGAACGACCGCAGCTTCGGGAGTGAATCCGAGTCTGCGAAGGCCAGTTCGTCGGGAGGCGGTGAGGCGAGGCCCCGCGCGACCGCCGCGATGCCGCTCGGCAGAATCGCGGCAAGCCTCGCACCGTTGTCGGCGGTCGTCGGTAGCATGAAATCCATTATGACCGACCCTCGCAGCGCGTCCGATGCCGCAACGGACGCCCCCCACGCACTCGCCGGCGAGCGCATCGAAGACATCGACATCCTGCAGGAGATGGAGGGCTCGTTCCTCGAGTACGCCTACTCCGTGATCTACTCGCGCGCGCTTCCCGACGCCCGAGACGGGTTGAAGCCCGTGCAGCGTCGCATCCTCTACATGATGCAAGACATGGGGCTGCGCCCCGAGAAGGGTCATGTCAAGTCCGCGCGCGTCGTCGGCGAGGTGATGGGCAAGCTGCACCCGCACGGCGATTCGTCGATCTACGACGCGCTCGTCAGACTCGCGCAGGGCTTCGCGATGCGCCTGCCGCTCGTGGACGGCCACGGCAACTTCGGCTCGCTCGACGACGGCCCCGCCGCATCGCGATACACTGAGGCCCGTCTCGCCGGCGCGGCGCTCGCCATGACCGAGTCGCTCGACGAGAACGTGGTCGACTTCGTCCCGAACTACGACAGCCAGCTGCTGCAGCCCGAGGTGCTCCCCTCCGCTGTGCCGAACCTGCTCGTCAACGGAGCGAGCGGCATCGCCGTGGGCATGGCCACCAACCTGGCTCCGCACAACCTGATCGAGGTGGTCGACGGCGCGAAGCACCTGCTGCGCAACCCGGGGGCCACGGTCGAGGAGCTCATGGAGTTCATCCCCGGCCCCGATCTCCCGGGCGGCGGCACCATCGTCGGCCTCGACGGGGTGAAGGATGCCTACCGCACCGGCCGAGGGGCATTCCGCACCCGCGCCAAGGTGTCGGTCGAGCAGCTCGGGCCGCGACGCACCGGGCTCGTCGTCACCGAGCTGCCGTACCTGGTCGGCCCCGAGCGCGTCATCGAGAAGATCAAGCAGGGCGTGGAGGCGAAGAAGCTCTCCGGCATCTCGGATGTCGCCGACCTCACCGATCGCAAGAACGGGCTGCGCCTCGTCATCACGCTGAAGACCGGATTCTCACCGGAGGCGGTGCTCGAGCAGCTGTACCGGTACACCCCGCTCGAGGACTCGTTCAGCATCAATTCGGTCGCCCTCGTGCAGGGGCAGCCGCAGACGCTCGGGCTGCGCGAGATGCTGCGCGTCTTCCTCGACCATCGCATCTCGGTGGTCACGCGCCGCTCCGAGTTCAGGCTGGCCAAGCGGCGCGAGCGCCTGCACCTGGTCGAGGGCATGCTCATCGCGATCCTGGACATCGACGAGGTCATCCAGCTCATCCGCACGAGCGAGGACGCGGAGACGGCGCGCAGCCGGCTGATGCAGGTCTTCGATCTGACGGAGGCTCAGGCTGAGTACATCCTCGAGCTGCGTCTGCGTCGCCTCACGAAGTTCTCGCGGGTGGAACTCGAAGCCGAGCGGGACGAGCTGCAGGCGGAGATCGATCGCCTGCTCGCCATTCTGGGCGACGAGCACCGGCTCCGCGAGGTCGTCGCCCAGGAGATGGACGACGCCGCAGAGGCGTTCGGCACGCCGCGCCGCACCGTGCTCACCGGTGCGGTCGTGCGGCCCAGCCGATCGGCGACCGCTGCTGCGTCGCTCGAGGTCGCCGACTCCCCCTGCACCGTGCTGCTGTCGGTCACCGGGCGCGCGCTGCGCATCGATCGCGATCCGGGGGCGCCGACCATCACTCGGCCGGCCCCGCGGGCGACGAAGCACGGCGCCGTGCTCACGTCCGTCGACGGCACCGTGCGCGGCGAGATGGGAGCGATCCTCTCGGACGGCACCCTGCACCGGTTCACCCCGGTCGACCTCCCGCTCGTTCCCGCCGCGAGCATCGCGTTCTCGGCGGGCGCGAAACTGCTCGACTACATCGGCGTCACCGACAAGCGACTGCGCATCGTCGGCGTGGTCCCCCTCGATACCGACACCCCGATCGGGCTCTTCACGCAGCAGGGCACGGTGAAGCGCGTGCTGCTCACCGATCTGCCGGCGAAGCCGTCGTTCGAGGTGATCGGCCTGAAGGGCGGCGATGCGCTCGTCGCGGCGTTCGCGGCGCCCGATGGTCACGAGATCGCCGCCGTATCGAGCGACGCGCAGTTGCTGCGCTTCCCCGCCGCTGCGGTGCGCCCCCAGGGGCGTCCGGCGGCTGGCATGGCCGGCATGCGGCTCTCCGCCGATGCTCGAATCGTCTTCGCTGGCGCCGTGCCCGAGGGAGCAGACGCTCGCGTGGTGACCGTCGCCGACAGCTCCATCACGCTGCCGGGCACCGACGTGGCGACCGCGAAGGTCTCCGCCTGGAGCGAGTTCCCCGCGAAGGGCCGCGGCACGGGAGGCGTTCGCGCCCAGCGGTTCCTGAAGTGGGAGGATCAGATCGCCTGCGCGTGGGTCGGCACGGGCGAGCCGCGCGCGCTGGCCTCCGATGGCGCCGCGCGCAAGCTTCCGAGCGAGCTCGGCAAGCGCGACGGCTCGGGCCAGCCCATCGACGGCTCCGCGGCTTACGTCGGGGTCGCCCCCTGACCGCAGGGCACAGCGCGAGATGAGCCCTCCCCGCCCAGGTGGCGGGGAGGGCTCACGGCAGCGAGTCGCACGCTCCGGGCGACTCGGCGTCGAGCGCCCGCTGGGCTAGGCGTCGATGCGCTCCGGGTCGAGGTCGTCGGCGTTCTCGATGATGAACTCCTTGCGCGGGGCGACCTCGTTGCCCATCAGCAGTTCGAAGATCTGCGACGCGGCGTGCGCGTCCTCGACCCGCACGCGCCGCAGCGTGCGGTGCTCGCGATCCATCGTCGTCTCCGCGAGCTGGTCGGCGTCCATCTCACCGAGGCCCTTGTACCGCTGGATCGGCTCGAGATGCTTCTTGCCGCGCTTCCTCAGGTCGGCCAGGAGCGCGTTCAGCTCCCGCTCGCTGTAGGTGTACACGACGTCGTTCGCCTTGCGGCCCGCGTTCTGCACGATCACGCGGTGCAACGGCGGTACCGCGGCGTACACGCGCCCGGCCTCGAGCATGGGGCGCATGTAGCGGAAGAACAGCGTCAACAGCAGCGTGCGAATGTGCGCGCCATCGACGTCGGCGTCGCTCATCAGAATCACCTTGCCGTATCGCGCCGAGTCCAGATCGAAGTCGCGCCCGGAACCGGCCCCGATCACTTTGATGATCGCTCCGCACTCGGCGTTATTGAGCATCTCGGCCACCGAGGCCTTCTGCACGTTCAGGATCTTGCCGCGGATCGGGAGGAGCGCCTGGAACTCGCTGTCGCGCGCCGGTCGGGCCGTGCCGAGCGCGCTGTCGCCCTCCACGATGAAGAGTTCCGTCTCGGCGACCGTCTTGGAGCGGCAGTCGATGAGCTTCGCCGGTAACGACGAGCTCTCGAGCGAGCTCTTCCGTCGAGCGGTGTCGCGCTGCGCACGCAGCGCGATGCGCGCCTTCATCTCGGAGACCATCTTCTCGAGCAGCGCGCCGGTCTGCACCTTGTCGGGCTTCTTCGTCGACTCGTATCGAGCCGTCATCCCCTGGACGATGGCCTTCGAGACGATCGCACGGACGGCGGCTGTGCCGAGCACCTCCTTCGTCTGGCCCTCGAACTGCGGCTCCGGCACGCGCACGGTGACGACAGCGGTGAGACCGGTCAGAATGTCGTCCTTGTCCGGCTTGTCGCTGCCCGCTTTGAGCTTCCGCGCGTTCAGCTCGATCTGCTTCCGGAAGAACCGCGTGAGCCCCTGCTCGAAGCCGGTGAGGTGGGTGCCGCCCTTCGGCGTGGCGATGATGTTCACGAAGCTCTGGATCTCGGTCTCGTAGCCCGTGCCCCAGCGCAGCGCGATATCCACTTCGCACTGCCGTTCGACCTCGCGCGACACCAGATGCCCGCTCTGCTCGTCCATCACCGGGACGGTCTCGGTGAACGAACCCGAATCGGTGATGCGCCACGTATCGGTCAGCGGCGGATCGACGGCGAGGAAGTCGACGAATTCCGAGATGCCGCCCTCGTACGCGAATCGGTGCATCGGAGCGCTGCCGTCCTCGGTCAGCGACTCCGCGCGCTCGTCCGTGATCTCGATCGCGAGCCCGGGCACGAGGAAGGCGGTCTGCCGCGCGCGTGCGACCAGCGCATCGGGTTCGAAGCGCGCGGAGGAGAGGAAGATCTGCGGATCCGCCCAGTAGCGCACTCGCGTACCGGTGACGCCCCGCTTGACCTTGCCCGCGACGCGCAGCTCCGAGGACTCCTCGAAGGGGGTGAACGCGCTGTCGGGGCCGTCGCCCGCGAACACGCCCGGCTCGCCGTGGCGGAACGACATCGCCCAGGTCTTCCCGTCGCGATCGACCTCCACGTCGAGACGCGACGAGAGGGCGTTGACGACGGAGGCGCCCACGCCGTGCAGGCCGCCGGACGAGGCGTAGCCGCCGCCGCCGAACTTGCCGCCCGCGTGCAGCTTCGTGTACACCAGCTCGACGCCGCTCAGCCCGCTCTTCGGCTCGATGTCGACCGGCACTCCGCGCCCGTTGTCGGTGACGGTGACGCTGCCGTCGTCGTGCAGGGTGATCCCGATGCGGTCGCCGTGGCCGCCGAGAGCCTCGTCGACCGAGTTGTCGATGATCTCCCAGAGGCAGTGCATGAGCCCGCGCGAATCGGTCGTGCCGATGTACATTCCGGGGCGCTTGCGAACGGCCTCGAGCCCCTCGAGCACCGTCAGGTGCCGCGCGGAATAGGTGGAATCTGCCACTGCTCAGATCTCCTCAGGTTGATGACGGATCCACACTAGGGCACGCCGCCGACACTCGATGGGAAGGGGCCCGGCGAGTGGGCGAGCCGCCGCGGATGATACGCGGTCAGCGAACCGGTGATCCCCGATGATGGCATTCGGAGGAGAGCGTGCTTGGATGGGTGCGTAGTGAATGAAGATGAAGAGGAGGTTGCCATGACGACACTCGAGCAGGAACGGACCGATGAGGTCGAATCCGCGGATCGTCCCCTGAGCGCGCTGGATCGCTGCGACAGCTGCGGCGCGCAGGCATACGTCCGAGTGCTGCTGGGCGGAAGCGAGCTGCTGTTCTGCGCGCACCACGCGAACAAGCACGAGTCGAAGCTCCGCCCCATGGCGGAGGCCTGGCACGACGAGACCCACAAGCTCAACGCGTAGCCCGCGTCACAACGAAGGCCCCCGGCGATGATGATCATCTCCGGGGGCCTTCTCGCTGTGCGCGATCAGTCGAGGTAGTCCCGCAGCTGCTGGCTGCGCGACGGGTGGCGCAGCTTCGCCATGGTCTTCGACTCGATCTGACGGATGCGCTCCCGAGTCACTCCGAAGGTGTCGCCGATCTGGTCGAGCGTCTTCGGCATGCCGTCTCCCAGGCCGAAGCGCATGCGGATCACACCCGCCTCGCGCTCCGACAGCGAGTCCAGCAGCTGCTCGAGCTGCTGCTGCAGCATCGTGAAGCCCACCGCATCCGCCGGAACGACTGCCTCGGTGTCCTCGATCAGGTCGCCGAACTCGCTGTCGCCGTCCTCTCCGAGGGGCGTGTGCAGCGAGATGGGCTCGCGTCCGTACTTCTGCACCTCGACGACCTTCTCGGGGGTCATGTCGAGCTCGCGGCTCAGCTCCTCGGGGGTCGGCTCGCGGCCGAGATCCTGCAGCATCTGGCGCTGCACGCGGGCGAGCTTGTTGATCACCTCGACCATGTGCACCGGGATGCGGATGGTGCGCGCCTGATCGGCCATCGCACGCGTGATCGCCTGGCGGATCCACCACGTCGCGTAGGTCGAGAACTTGAAGCCCTTGGTGTAGTCGAACTTCTCCACCGCGCGGATGAGGCCGAGGTTGCCCTCCTGGATGAGGTCCAGGAACTGCATGCCGCGACCGGTGTAGCGCTTGGCGAGCGACACCACGAGACGCAGGTTCGCGCCGAGCAGGTGGCTCTTCGCGCGCTGACCGTCGCGCGCCACCCACTTCAGCTCGCGCTCGAGCTTCTTCGGAAGCCCCTTCTCCGTGGAGAGCTTCTCCTCGGCGAAGAGCCCCGCCTCGATGCGCATGGCGAGCTCGACCTCCTCGGCCGCGTTCAGCAGAGCGACCTTGCCGATCTGCTTGAGGTAGTCCTTCACCGGGTCGGCGGTCGCTCCGGGAATCGCCGTCGTGATCGTCGGCACATCTTCCTCGTCGCGGGCCTTGAGCACGATCGCACCCGTCGGCAGCGGCTCGACCACTGCGGGAGCCGGCTTCTCCTCCTCGGGGGCCTCCGCCTCCTCGTCGACCTCGGGGGCGTCGAGATCGATCTCGTCCTCCGCGCTCTTCTTGGTCGCGCGCTTGGTCTTCGACGCCGCGGGCTTCTTGCTCGCCGCCGGCTTCTTCGCCGCCGTCGTCTTCTTCGCCGCCGCCTTCTTGCGCGGAGTCGCCGCGGTCTCGGTCATCTCACCGGCCTCCTCGGTCTCGACAGCCTTCTTCTTGGCATCCGCAGAAGATGCGCGAGTTGTGGTGGTGGTTGCAGTTGCCACGCAGCCGCCTCTCTCGTTTCAGATTTCGGCCTGTGCCGCCGACAGCGTTCGCCGACGAGTGCTCACAGCATGAAAACCCATGTCAAGCCCGGCGTATTCCCGCGGAACGGAAAGCGCGACCGGATTGCATGGGCAGCACCTCAATTATTGCACGTCTGCGCGGCACTTCTTGCCAGCGAGCGCACGAGGTGCTATTTTTCCGGGGCCGTTCACCGCCGTCATCCGAGTTCGGACTCGTCGCCGTCGCCCCGTCGCCGGTGCTCGGCGAGATAGCGCTCCAGCTCGCTCGCCAACTGATCTGCGGTCGGGATCGAACCGTCCTCCGACACGAGCGGGGAGCGCGGGCTCTGATCCTCCATGTAGGCGTCGTACCGCTGCTCGAGCGTCCGCACCATCTCGGCGGACTCCTCGTTCTCCGCGATCTGCGAATCGACCTGCGCGTTGAACTGCCGCGCCTGCTTGCGCACCTCGTCCGTCGGGAGGATGAGCCCGGTGGCCGCCATGATGCCGTCGAGCGCGGCGAAGAGCGCATCGGGGTACTCCGTATTGGCGAGATAGTGCGGAATGAGGAGCGCGAAACCCGCGACCTCCTCGCCCAGACTGTGCAGACGGTACTCCAGCACATGCGAGGCAGAGGCCGACAGCTTCGTCGTGGGCTTCCACACGGAGCGAGCCTCGATGAGATCGTCGCGGGATCCGCTCACCGTCGTCGAGATGGGTCGGGTGTGGGGCACGGGCATGGGGATCGCATGCGACCAGACCGTGATCGACACCTCGAAGTCGTGCACGAGCAGCAGCACCGTGTCGATGAACTGCTCCCACCGGAAATCGGGCTCGTAGCCGCTGAGCAGGAGGAACGGGGTGCCGAGCTCGTCGTGGAGCACGGAGAGCGTCAACTCCTCGGGTGCGTAGTCGACGAAGTGATCCTCATCGAAGGTGATCACGGGGCGCCGAGCGCGGTAGTCGAGCAGCAGATCCGCGTTGAACCGCACGAGCTCCTCGGGCGATCCGTGCTTCCAGAGGTACTCCTCCAGCTGCGAGATCGCGCCGCCGGCATCGGTCAGGCCCTGCATCGCGACGACGAGCGGAAGCCCGCGAGGCACCCGTGCACGGCGCTCGGCGTAGTCTGCGGAGAAGATCGAATCGGTCACACCACCATCCTACGAACGCCGCGCGGCTCGTCGTCGGATTCGGTCACGCCCAGAGCGAAACGCGCCACGGCCCCGCCCGCATCCGCAGGTGTAGTCTGGGTGAAGCGCTGCCGGCATCTCATGGCCGCGCATCACATTGCGAGCTTTCCGAGGGAGACCCCACTTGGCCGATCAGCAGTTTGACATCGTAGTTCTCGGCGGCGGCAGCGCCGGTTATGCGGCAGCGATCCGCGCGACGCAGTTGGGATACAGCGCCGCGGTCATCGAGAAGGACAAGCTCGGCGGCACCTGCCTGCACCGCGGCTGCGTGCCGACGAAGGCGCTCCTGCACTCCGCGGAGATCGCCGATGTCGCACGCGAGGGCGAGGCGTACGGCGTGAACTCGAGCGTCGCGGGCATCGACATCGCCGGCGTCACCCGGTTCCGCGAGAAGCTCGTCGCGAGCAAGTACAAGGGTCTGCAGGGCCTGCTCAAGGCGAACAAGATCACCGTCATCGAGGGCGAGGGCAAGCTCGTCGCCGCAGACGCCGTGCAGGTCGGCTCCGACCGCATCGTCGGCAAGCACATCGTGCTCGCGACCGGCTCGTTCTCGCGGTCGCTCCCCGGCCTCGACATCGAGGGGCGCGTCATCACCAGCGAGCAGGCGCTCGAGCTCCAGGAGATCCCGAAGCGCGTCGCCATCCTCGGCGGCGGCGTCATCGGCGTCGAGTTCGCGAGCGTATGGAAGTCGTTCGGCGCGGAGGTGACCATCATCGAGGGTCTCCCCCACCTGGTGCCCAACGAGGAGGAGTCGATCTCGAAGCAGCTCGAGCGCGCCTTCCGCAAGCGCGGCATCGACTTCAAGCTCGGGGTGCGGTTCAAGGAGGTCTCGCAGACCGCTGACGGCGTCACGATCACACTCGAGGACGGCGCCACGGTCGAGGCCGACTACCTGCTCGTCGCCGTGGGTCGCGGCCCCGCGACGCAGGGGCTCGGGTTCGAGGAGGTCGGCGTGCAGATGGATCGCGGCTTCGTGCTCGCGAACGAGCGTCTCGAGACGAACGTTCCCGGCGTGTACGCGATCGGCGACATCGTTCCCGGGCTGCAGCTCGCGCACCGCAGCTACCAGCAGGGCATCTTCGTCGCCGAGCAGATCGCGGGCCTCAACCCGGTGACGGTGCAGGACGCCAACATCCCGAAGATCACCTACTGCGACCCCGAGGTCGCCTCGGTCGGTCTCACGGAGGCCAAGGCGAAGGAGCAGTACGGCGAGGATCAGGTCTCGACCTACGAGTACAACCTCGCTGGCAACGCGAAGAGCTCCATCCTCGGCACCGCGGGCAGCGTCAAGGCGGTTCGGGTCAACGACGGCCCCGTCGTGGGCGTGCACATGATCGGCGCCCGCGTCGGCGAACTCGTCGGCGAGGCGCAGCTCATCGTCAACTGGGAGGCCTACCCGGAGGATGTGGCGCCGCTCGTGCACGCGCACCCGACGCAGAACGAAACCATCGGCGAGACCATGCTGAAGCTCGCCGGCAAGCCGCTGCACGCCATCTGAGCGCGGCCCACAGACTGAACAACGAACGGAGAAATGCACGATGAGTGAATCGGTGGTCCTCCCCGCACTGGGCGAGAGTGTGACCGAAGGGACGGTGACGCGCTGGCTCAAGAACGTCGGCGACTCCGTCGAGGTCGACGAGCCCCTCCTCGAGGTATCGACCGACAAGGTCGATACCGAGATTCCCTCGCCGGTCGCCGGCGTCGTCGAGGAGATCCTCGTGCAGGAGGACGAGACGGCGGAGGTCGGTGCGGTGCTCGCCAAGGTGGGCGACGGCAGCGGCTCGACGGACGCCGCGCCCGCAGATGAGCCCGCGACGGCGGATGCCGAGGCCGAGCCTGCGGCCGCGCAGTCCGAGCCGGCTCAGCAGTCCCAGCCGGCACAGCAGCCCGAGACGCAGTCCGCATCGGAACCGCAGGCGCAGCCCGCCGCGCAGTCCGGTGGAGACGACGCGGGATCAGCCGGCGGCGATTCTCAGAGCGTCAAGCTCCCCTCGCTCGGTGAGAGCATCACCGAGGGCACGGTGACGCGCTGGTTGAAGAGCGTGGGAGATTCGGTCGAGGTCGACGAGCCGCTGCTCGAAGTGTCGACGGATAAGGTCGACACCGAGGTTCCGTCGCCGTTCGCGGGGGTGCTGCAGGAGATTCTCGTGCAGGAGGACGACACGGTCGAGGTCGGCGGCGAACTCGCCCGCATCGGCAGCGGCGCACCTGCTTCCAGCGGCGAGAGCGCTCCCGCCGAGCCGCAGCAGACCGAGCCGCAGCAGGCTTCGTCCGCCGATGCGCCGCAGCAGGAGGCGTCCGCCCCCAGTGAGGCGACGTCGCAGCAGCCCGCCGCTCCGGCGGCGAGCGGTGCGGCCGGTTACGAGAAGCCGGCCCCGGCCGATGAGCAGGCCGGTGCTCCGACGCAGCCGGCCGCGCAGGCACCTACCGCCGAGGCTCCTGCAGCGTCGACCGCGCAGAGCTCCGAGTCGAACGCCGGGTACGTCACGCCGATCGTGCGCAAGCTCGCGCACGAGCGCGGGGTGGACCTCTCCTCTCTGACGGGCTCGGGCGTCGGCGGACGCATCCGCAAGGAGGACGTGCTGGCGGCCGCCGAGCGCGCATCGTCGGCTCGGCCCGCAGCGCAGGCGCCCGCCGCGCAGTCCGCTCCGGCTCCCGAGGTCTCGGAGCTCCGCGGCACCTCGCAGAAGATGAGCCGACTGCGCAAGGTGATCGCCGAGCGCGCCGTCGCGTCGCTGCAGAGCACGGCGCAGCTGACCACCGTCGTCGAGGTCGACGTGACGCGCATTGCGCAGCTGCGTCAGGCGAAGAAGGACGAGTTCCTGGAGAAGACGGGTTCGAAGCTCTCGTTCCTGCCGTTCTTCGCGCTCGCTGCAGCGGAGGCGCTCCGCACGTACCCGATCATCAATGCGACGGTCGACGGGGATTCGATCACCTACCCGTCGACTGAGAACATCAGCATCGCCGTCGACACGGAGCGGGGTCTCCTCACTCCCGTGCTCCGTGACGCCGGCGAGAAGAATCTGAGCGAGATCTCGGGCGAGATCGCGGATCTCGCGGCTCGCACGCGCGACAACAAGTTGACGCCGGATGAGCTCAGCGGGGGCACGTTCACGCTCACGAACACGGGTTCGCGCGGCGCGCTGTTCGATACGCCGCTCGTCTTCCTGCCGCAGGTCGCCATTCTGGGAACCGGCGCGGTCGTGAAGAAGCCGGTCGTCATCTCCGGCCCCGAGGGCGACTCGATCGCCGTTCGCTCGACGGTGTACCTCGCGCTCTCCTACGATCACCGGATCGTCGACGGCGCGGATGCGGCCCGGTTCCTGACCCAGGTGCGCGAGCGCCTGGAGGGCGGCCAGTTCGAGGCGAACCTCGGAATCTGATCCGTCCCGCACGCAAGAGCCGCGGTCATCATTCGTGATGCCCGCGGCTCTTGCGGTTCCGGGGAACCGCGGTCGGGCACGCCCGCGAGCGGGCCTCGCCTGCACCCGCTGCCCCGGGCGCGGGCGTGACGCGGCGCTCGATCACCTCGTGGACCGCCTCGCGGGCGGCATCGATGCGCCAGGACGCTCCGCGACGGCTCAGCTCGTCGATCGCCTCGCCCAATGCCGCATCGATCAGGGGCGCGGCGCCCGCGGCATCGGCAAGGGAGGTCATCCGGGTGAGTTCGTGCTGCGGAACGCCGAGTGCGGCGCACCCCGCATCGTGTCCGCGGACCCTGTGGCGACGCTCCGCACCTTCCGGCGCGCCGCAGCGTCCACGAGCTCGGTGCTCGAGGCCCTCCTCGGTCCACTCGAGCGCACGGCGCGCGAGCTGCGCTGCGGCACCTGCACGACGCACCCGATGTGCTCCTGGTTTCATTCCCTGCTCCCTCCCGTCAACGCCCTCGCCCGCCGTCGAGTCATCGGGCGGGGTGGGTTCCGAGTGTGGCAGTCACCGCCGCGCTCGGGGACGCGGCTCGCAATCCTGTGGATCACAGCGACCCCGACGCCTTTGCGCTCGCCTGTGAGCGAACACGCGCCTCGGGATGCCCGCGCAGCGTCATCCTTCGCGCGCTCGCCACGGTATCCTGGAGGCATGGCAGCAGAGAAGGCGAAGCGCAACGGTCGTATTCGGCAGATGTTCGAGATCTATCGCACCACGAAGGTGCATGACACGAACCTGCCGTGGATCCTGCTCCTCTGCTTCATCGCCCCCGTCGTCGTCGCCGTGCTCCTCGCCTGGCTGCTGCCGGGAAGCTGGCTGTCGTGGGTGCTCTGGCCCATCACGGGCGTGCTCGTCGGCATCCTGCTCGTCATGATCGTGCTCGGCCGCCGCGCCGAACGCACCGCGTACGAGCAGATCGAGGGCCGCCCGGGCGCGGTCGGCGCCGTCGTGCAGAGCGCTCTGCGCCGATCCTGGCGCGGATCGGAGACGCCGATCGCCATCAACCGGAACCAGGACGCCGTGTACCGGGTCGTGGGCCGCGGCGGAGTCGTACTCATCTCCGAGGGGTCGCGTCAGCGCACGCAGCGCATGGCTGCCGACGAGGAGCGGAAGGTGAAGCGCGCGCTGCGCAACGTCGAGGTCGTGCACCTCTACGTCGGCCCGGACGGCGACGGCATTCCTCTCGCGAAACTGTCGCGCACCCTCGTCAAGCTCAAGCCCGTCATGAGTCGCGCCGAGGTCGGAGCGGTCTACACGCGACTGTCGTCGCTGCAGAGCTCGCCTGTGGGCATCCCCAAGGGGATGGACCCGAACCGCGTTCGCTCGCAGCGCCCGCGCTGACCCATGCCCGCCCCAGCTCCGCAGCGCTTCGGCGAGCTCGAACCGAGCCAGTGGCCCGGCGAGCGGCTCGGTCTCCCCGACGAGGGCCCGCGCTCGGTGGCGCGCGTCGGCCGCCGCGTCGTTGCGATCCTCATCGACTGGGGGCTCGCCGCACTCCCCGCGTATTTGCTCATCGGGGGGCTCCACCCGGAGCTCTGGAATGTGGTGATCTTCGCGCTGCTGCAGATCGTCTTCATCCCGACGATCGGCGGATCGCTCGGCCATCGCATCATGGGGCTCAGGGTCGTGCCGATCTCCGGAGGGTGGGTCGGCCTGTGGCGGCCGCTCGTGCGCACCGTTCTGCTCTGCCTCGTCATACCCGTGCTGGTGTGGGATTCGGATCAGCGCGCCTTCCACGACAAGATCGCCGGAACGGTGCTCATCCGGGGGTGACGGGGCTGCCGCAGGTTTCGCTCGTGAACGCCGCGTAACACTCGCGAAACACACGACTCACGGTTTTGAAATCATGCTCGCGTAAGGTGGAGGCACACGATCGGCGCGGTGAAGATCCGATATCCGCGGCCGGAATCAACCCGAGGAGCAGAATGTTCACCACCCCGCAGGAAGTCATCGACTTCATCAAGGAAACCGATGTGAAGTTCGTCGACATCCGCTTCACCGATCTCCCCGGGGTGCAGCAGCACTTCAACATCCCCGCTGCGACGGTGGACGAGGACTTCTTCGAGATCGGGCAGATGTTCGACGGCTCGTCGATCCGCGGATTCGCCGGAATCGCGGAGTCCGACATGCAGCTCATCCCCGACGTCACGACGGCTTACCTCGATCAGTTCCGCGCGGAGCGCACGCTGATCGTCATCTGCGACATCTTCAACCCGCGCACGGGCGAGATCTACTCGAAGGATCCGCGTCAGGTGGCGAAGAAGGCCGAGCAGTACCTCGCGTCGACCGGCGTCGCCGACACCGCGTTCTTCGCTCCGGAGGCGGAGTTCTACATCCTCGACTCCGTCCGCTACGAGACGACGCCCCGCCGTACGATGTACGAGATCGACTCGGAAGAGGCGAGCTGGAACTCCGCTCGCGAGGTCGAGGGCGGCAACCTCGGCAACACCACCCGCGAGAAGGGCGGCTACTTCCCGGTCTCCCCCGTCGACAAGCAGGCGGATCTGCGCGACGACATCTCGCTGCGACTCATCGAGGCCGGGCTGCAGCTCGAGCGCTCGCACCACGAGGTCGGCGCACCCGGCCAGGCGGAGATCAACTACCGCTTCGACACGCTGGTGAAGGCCGCCGACGACGTACTGAAGTTCAAGTACGTGGTGAAGAACACGGCTGAGCTGTGGGGCAAGACGGCGACCTTCATGCCGAAGCCCGTCTTCGGCGACAACGGCTCGGGCATGCACACGCACATGTCGCTCTGGAAGGGCGGCGAGCCGCTCTTCTACGACGAGAACGGCTACGCGCAGCTCTCCGACATCGCCCGCTGGTACATCGGCGGCATCCTGCACCACGCCCCCGCGCTGCTGGCGTTCACGAACCCCACGATCAACAGCTACCGCCGCCTCGTGAAGGGCTACGAAGCGCCGGTGAACCTCGCCTACTCGGCCGGCAACCGCTCCGCAGCCGTGCGCATCCCGCTCACCGGTTCGAACCCGAAGGCGAAGCGCATCGAGTTCCGGGCACCCGACGCCTCGGGCAACCCCTACCTCGCATTCGCGGCGCAGATGATGGCCGGGCTGGACGGCATCCGCAACCGCATCGAGCCGATGGATCCCATCGACAAGGACCTCTACGAGCTGCCCCCGGAGGAGGCGAAGAACATTCCCCAGGTGCCGGGCTCGCTCGAGGAAGCGCTCGACGCACTCGAAGCCGATCACCAGTTCCTCCTGGAGGGCGATGTGTTCACAGAGGAGCTCGTCGAGACCTGGATCGCGTTCAAGCGCGAGGTCGAGATCGCGCCGATGGCGCTGCGCCCGCACCCCTTCGAGTTCGAGCTGTACTACGGCGTGTGACGCACGCGCGTCTTTCGGCGGCCTCGTGACGTCCGGATGACGGCCGAGGTCGCGCCGTGAAGTGCCCCTCCCCGTAGCGCGGAGAGGGGCACTTCACTGTCTCCGAGGGGCATGAACGACCTGTGCATCGGGTTGCACGGGGAATGGTCAGCACACCGGCAATGATCTCCGACCTATCCCCGGATGTCCGCCCGAGGGACGCATGATCCCGCCGCCGGTCCCGGCCTCCCGAAACTCTGCACCGGAGTCCTTCAGCGTCGAATGGGGTTGCGTGCTCGGGAGCTGATGAGCCAACGCCATGAGTAGGGGTGACGCACCACTCAGTACGTGGTCGAGCTGAAGGATACCGAGCCACCGCCTGTTGCCGATGCTACAACGTGCGGTTCCCCTCACCGTCGCCGACGTAGATTGGTTTCCAGCCTTCACGGTGCCGCAGCGGCAATCGTCGCTGTTTCGCCTCCAGACGCCATGAAAGCACATATGTCGGTGTCGGGCATGACAACGACAGCGAGAAACTTGCCCGCGGAGTCGGCGTGGTGGCGGAGGCGAGAGGCTGTCTGGCTCGGCAGATCGCTGCGGACTCGGCGCAGGGGCGATACCGCCTCGAGGCGCTCGAGAACTCGACGAAGCTGAAGGAGCTCGCTTACGCAGAGTCATTCGGCCCGGCCGCGATCGATGCGCTCGACGGCGCGGAGCAAGTGGTTCAGTGCAGCTGGGCGTACCCGAACGCCGATGGCGTGGCGACCGTGTTCGTCGCCAGGCTTCCGACTTCGACTCGCGAGCGGTTCGTGGCATCCCTCCGCGATTCCGTATTCATCGAGCGGACAGCAGGCAGCGCTGTCATCTTCGAGGATCACGGTCCCCAGCGACGGAAGAGCATGCCGGTCAGCTACGGCTTCGTCGAAGACCTTTGGGTGACGCACATCGGTGTTCTCCCGCTGTTCGAACCCGTCCTACGACGAACGAGCGAGCTGAATCTCAGCCAGACTTCTTGATTTCATCAACCCTTGTGTGCTTCTTTCGGCCTCGCGTCAGATGCTGCTGCCGAAAAGCCACCATCGGCAGCGGCTGGAGGGATCCCGCGTCGGCATCGCTCCGTTCACCGCTTTCAGCGGAGCATCTCCGACGCCTGCCATTCGTTCCACGCGAAGGATGCAGCTTTGTCCCGAACGCGCGGGTTGAAGATGACCGCATCCGGGCTGGCGGCATCACGAAGCACGAACAAATCACCCCAGTACGATGGCGCGATCAGGGCTACGGTGATGGAGTCGACGTCGAATTCCACGCACAATCTCTGACCGTCTCGGTTGCGGTACGAATCGATGTCGGTGCCTTGGCAGTAGGGCGGTGTTTTCGTCGACTGCCAACCAGCGGCGCTCAGCTCGTTTTCGAGTTGCGCTCGGTCCGGTACTGCGTTCTCCGTCATAAACTCGGCAGATGCGTAAATGTCATAACAAGGGTGGTGCGTACCCTCGCACGAACCGAACATCCACGGATACGCATGGGTCCAGCCTTCCGGTGCGATCATTCTGCGCACTTTGCTCAACGATTGCTGCGTCCCCGCCTCGCGCTGCGAGAGGAGCGTGAGCTGTGCGTCGACCGGCCGTGATGTGGCAGGTTCGGGACGTTCTCCGGCAGCATCAATGCGTGCGCCTTCCAGCGGTACGCACAGCAGCGCCGAAACCACCACGACACAAGGAGCGACCCAGGCAACGACGACCCCGAGTTCCGCTCGTCGCTGATAAGGGGTCCCCGTGTTGGAAAACGATGTCGTGAACAACAGCGCCACCCAGGTGGCCAATCCGACGACGCCGGCGGTTATGAGCATGCGATCGTTCCACGCTTGCGATACACCCTCCGCGCTGAGGAACTCGAGCACGGTAGCAACACTCCCAACTTTGTCAGAAAATGTGCATACGACAGTGACCCAGCTCCACCAATGCACCATCAGAAGCCCGAGCGAGTTGCTGGGGACGACGCGCCACCCCCGCGCCCGGGAGATGAAGTAGGGAACGAGCGCAAGGAGAACCGAAGTGGGAATGATGAACCACGAGAAGCGGATCAGCAGGAGACGTTCGAGCTCGCCGACGCCCCAGCAGATGGACGCTGGAATAATGAATGCCACGAAGGGCCAGGCAACAAACGCTGCGCGTGAGAGTCTGGCCGCGTTACGGTGAAGCGCAAAGCGGTAGAGATGGCTGGTTCTGCGAGTGTGAGAACTCATAGATCTCTCCTACGACTCTTGGTGAATGGTGAGCGGATGAGGGCCGGCTTGGCCCCGCCCTTCGACGGGCAGGCGCACTCGATCTGTCGAACACCCACCACGGGTGTCCGAGCCGGTGCCGCACCGAGCCAACGAT
Organism: Leucobacter chromiiresistens; assembly: GCF_001477055.1. Classification (GTDB taxonomy): domain Bacteria; phylum Actinomycetota; class Actinomycetes; order Actinomycetales; family Microbacteriaceae; genus Leucobacter; species Leucobacter chromiiresistens_A. The sequence continues at coordinate 60,621 of NZ_LDRK01000026.1, read as the reverse complement.
GGCCTCTTAGGGGAAACCGTACTGACTGTTCCGCATGAACCCGACGCGCATTCCCATTGACAAGGAGCGAGGCGCCGGATTCATCGTTCCATCGATTCCATCCGGAGCCTGTTCTGACCCACGTCGACATGACACGACAGAGATCAGAGTCGCGAATGAGGAGCGTCACTCCGACGGTGTGATGCACATCGGCATGATTATGCACAAGCCCCGTTCGTGCATCGCCCGAGGGATCGAAAATCGGCTGTCGATGCTTCCGCGTCAGTTCACCGTTGCTTGGGTTTGGTCGTGCACGGACCTGCTGCCGAGACCGCTGGCTGACCTCGACCCTTGTGGACGCGACCGATGGGAGTGCTGCACACGCTGCCGAGGTGAGTTCTGTCGATGTTGCAGCGCACAAGCCAGGACCGCAACGCTCCAACTCGGCCCTGGCTCGTCGTCTAGGCGCATGCCTACGCCCACTCGGTCGCGAGCGCGCGGTTGAACCGTTCGACCTCACCGTTCATCAAGTCGCGAACGCCAATTCAAGAACTTCTACCGCGGTAACGCCCCTCTCTCACCGGTACGAATCTCACGTATACGCGACACTGGAATGGTCATCGAACACAGTGTGGACGGAGTCGTTTCCGAGTCCCGCTTCTGAATCGGCCGTTCGCCACGGCTGTGCAGCCGCCACCCGCCCCCGGTCGGGCGCCTGGCCGGGTTTCTTCACATCGATATGGATCAACGAACCGGACTCGTCGTGCTCGTTACGGCTCACGGATTCACGGCTCCTGGCGCCCGTGACACTATCGCGCCGTTCCGCGCTACCACGGCTACGCGGTCGTCCGAGACATCCGGTTGTTCACTGCGCCGTGCGCGAAGCACGCCCCCACTGTTTACCTTGTTCACGTCCGAGGGGGGGTCTCTGCCACGTCGACAACGTTCCGGTTCAATACACCTGATCGCCCGTATTGCTTTGCCCGACCCTCGGAGCGGCCCCCTGCCACGACGCGGTTCGTCCGATCCCGTCGAGGGAGGAAGCGACACCATCGACCGCAGACTACCCTCGCATCATGTTACGAGCACCCAGGGCTGAGAAATGCCAGCGCGCAGCGCGCACAGACCTCACGAATCTCGCTTCGCCTGCCTCCGGGCTCCCTGGGCAATGCTCGATGCGTCGCGCTTGAGCTGCCCGCTGTGCTTCGAATGCTCTCGCAGCCGCCCCGGATCGGGTACCTTCCCGTCCGAATCCGGTCCGTGCGGCTCCGGCCCGGCACTCCTGGCGCTCCGAGCACGTTGCAAACGCTCGCGCTTCAGCTCCTCCGCCTGCTCATGCGCGACCGCTGCGAGGCGAGCGGACACGAGCGACAGCGCCTCCTCGAACACCTCGGCACGCAGCCGCGACTTGCCGCCTTTCGGGTATGCGGCTCCGCGCGCCCCGACTTCGACGACGTCGACGGCTGCCTTCCTGCGGTAGTTGGTGGTGTGCTTGTTCCGCGCTCGTCGAATCCGGCGGTGCAGCGCGAGCAGGTCGTCTTCGTCGAGCGCATGCATTCGGTCGGGGTCGAGTTCGCGGATGAGGTCGCGCTCCCTGTCCTTCAGTACCCAGAGATGATCCTCCATCGTCGAGCCTCCTCGCTCATCGAGATCACGGTCACGTGATCGGTGGTGCTCAGCATACGCATTCGCGCCCTGAAAGTGGAGGGCCGCGATGCACTGGGGCACGATCTCGGGCGCTGCGGGCGCATCGCCTGAGATCGTCATCCGTGTTCGGGTGCAGCACGGACGACGGCACAGGGCTCAGCGATCGGTTGCGGCGGCGACGGGCTGCCGCAGAATCGTCCGCAACTTCTCCGGCGCCGCCTTGCGGAAGTCGGTGAGGTAGATCTCATGGTGCGTGCCGTTCATGCGGTATCCGTTCTCCGGTATGAACTCATGATGCATCGCCTCGAGCACCGCTCCCTCGTCATCGAACGAGCCGACGTGCAGCGTCTGCACGCAGCATCCCTCTGCGAGCGCGTCGAGACGGACATCTTCGAGCCGCACGGGCCCCTGTTTCGCTGCGACTCGATCCCTTGCCTGGAGAAACGCGGAGTGTTCGATCCACTCCGGCACCATGATCATCATCGTCCAATCCCACTTCGACTTGTCGCGGGAGACGGTGAAGGCGTCAGCGCTCTCCGCCCACCAGAGCCCCTCGAGTGGTGGCACGACGTAGTCGCGGCCGAGTTCGCGTTTGCTGAAGAACTTCAGCGCGTAGGCGACGGGGTACAGCGCCGAGAGCGCATCAGCGTAGGCCGGTGATGTATTGGGGTCGCCGTGCCCGTTGACCATGAGGTACTGCATGTCAGGGACGTCGACGACGCGAAACCGATGGTGTGCCGCCCGATAGCTGTCGAGCGTCTTCGTGAAGTCGACCTTGTCGCTCATGATCTCCTGGGGTCGGGGTGGCGAGCCTCGCACCTTGTGCCTGGAGGAGGCTCGCTCGTGCGTGTACTGTTCTGTGCGCGGTGAGCGAAGAGCGCCGTAAGCGGATGTCCGCGAGTCACCGCCAGTCACCCGTAGGCACCGGACCGCCTACTCGGAAGCCCGATGTCTGCGCGCTGCGAGCACTGCGCCTCCGGCGAGCAGCAGCGCGAGAGAGGCAGCCCCCGCGACGCCGAAGGGTGCGCCGTTACCCGTCGAGGCGAGCCCCGGGGGCTGCGTCTGCCCGGCGCCGGGGGGTTGCGTCGGCCCGGCGCTCGGCGGCGGGGCCGGGCTCGGCGTGGGATCCGGAGTCGGATCCGGAGTCGGATCAGGCGTGGGCCCCGGACCGGGCTCCGCGACGGCCTCCCACTGCGCATACAGGGTGAGCGAGCGATCGAAGGGGAAGATCGCTCCGTCGGCGAATGCGGTGCCGGTTCCGTCCGCCTCGGTGTTCCACCCGACGAACTCGAACCCCTCTCGGGTGAACGCGTTGGGGGTCAGGCTTGTCGGCTCCGCAGCCGTCTGCGGGTCCATCGTGCCCTCGCCCGAGTTGGGGTCGAACGTGACGGTGTGCTCGACGGCGACGGCGGCCGCGTTCCAGCCGAACCGGATCGAGGCGGTCGTCTGCTGGGATTCGTTGCCCACGCTGTCTGGCGAACCGAGCTTCATGAAGAACGTGTCGGTCGACGCCCCCGGCTGCAGCGTGACCGGCTCTGCCCAGTCTTCGAGATCGGACAGGAGGAACCTCGTGAGCGACCCCTCGGATGCGAAGCCGGCATAGGTCAGCGTTATGGGCTGGTCGGTGTCGTTGACGATCTGCCCGTAGGCGCCGAGCGCCCGACCGGGGTACGCGATGCCGGCCCCGAGGCCGTCCGTGAAGCCCCAGTCGGTCGTCGGCGACGAGGCGTTGATGACCAGCGGCTCCTCGGGAGAGTTGAGGAGCGCGCCTGTGTAGAACCGGGAGTCGTCCCACTCCCCCTCGACCGGAGCCGCCGCTTCGAGCACCAGTCGAATCAGGTAGTTCTCGTTCGTGATGGCCGTCCCGCCGAGGGGAACGCCGATGGTGACGCTGTAGTCGAAGCTCTCGCCCGGTGCCAGGAGCGTGCCGAAGTCGCAGACCCACCCGTCGGCGGTCGTCGTGGAGGTGGTCACCACCTGATCGTCGCGCCGAATCGAAGGGTAGGCAGGGGCGGGCAGGAGCGTATTGACGACTTCGGGGAGGCCCGCGGACTCGAGGATCGTCGCGTTCGCACCGATCGCCGTGGGAGACGAGGTGAACAGCGGTGAGCGCGACGTGGCGAAGACGCAGAGATCGGTGTCGGAGCCGTTGATCACCTCGCCATTCAGCACCTTCGCGGTCCCTTCGGGGAGCGCCCCGACGGGGAGGGTGATGTTGCTGCTTCCGGCGCTGCTCGCAGTTCCGGGGGCCGTCCAGGTCGCCGGCACCGACGGCACTTCGATGACTGTGGGAAAGAGCTCCGGGTCCGGTGCCGCCTGCGCCGCGGCACCGGTGAAAGCGATCCCGGTCGCGGCGACGATCGCCGCCGCGGTTCCTGTCACGAGAGTTCTCCACTGCATTTCGCTGCTCCTTCGGGTACGACGGTCTGCGGTACCGAAACTCGGCTGCGCGCCGATCCTCAGCTCGATCGCTCCACTCCGTGTGCCCCCGAAGTCGCTTCGTCTCCCTCGACTCCCGGCCGAGGCCAGAACGAATTCGCTCTCAACATACCCCGCCACCTCTCGAATCGGAAGGCCGCATTTCACACGCGCGTGCCCGGCAACCAGCTCTGCCACTCTCGCACCTCCCGACGAGAAGCGGCCGTCTCGCGGCACATTTACGCATGTCCATGCCGATCTTTACGCATGTCCATGCCGATCTTTACGCATTCATCCGTGCAGGCTCAGTAGTCGCGAGGCTCCTTGCAGCAGTATCCGCGCACGGGATGCGCAGCCCGCACGCGCGTTCGGGGAGTATGGAAGCATATGGGCGTGCCCCGAGAACGTCGGGGCCGGATCACGAAGGAGATCGCCCCCATGCAGCGCGCCCGTTTCACCGCCCTCGGAGCCCTCGTCATCGTCGCGTCCCTCACCCTCACCGCCTGCAGCGGCGGAGCGACGGGGAGCTTCTGCGACGAGTACGATGCCGCCGGAGGCACCCTCGCGACGCCCGGGCTGTTCCAGGTCGGCATGCCGGCGGATTCGACCGTCGCCGACCTCACCGAGCGCATCCGAGTGCTCGATGCGGCGACCCCTCCCGAAGACATCGCGGAGGCATGGACCGAGCTTCGCGGTCTCTACGACGAGGCGCTCGGCCTCGCTGCGGCAGCACCAGATGGCGGCGTGGTCACCGATCCCCGCGTCTTCGAGATCGTCGAGGAGTTGGATGCGCCCGCCACCACCGTGCGCGAGTACCTCGACGCGCACTGCTGAAGCAGCACTTCTGCGGCGGCGAAGCCACAGCGCCGCCGAGAACGGCAGGGAGCTGCGGTGCGACGGCTTCGTCGCACCGCGTCGGAGGGACTAGGACTCGAGTTCGTCCTCGTAGTCGGCGCCCTCTTCGGTGAGGAGCGCTTCGAGGAACCTCTGCAAATACTGCATAACAATCAGATTACGCTTGCTGAGCGTTTTCTGCGAGCGTTTTCCGTGAACAGCTGCAGAACCGCGGGTGTCGCGTCTGCGCAGGTTGCGCAACGGAAACCCCGGCACGGGGTCAGCGGAGCGGGAACCGCGGATCCTCCGTGTACCCGAAGAACTCGCGCTCGAATACGGCTCGAGCCCGGCGCGACACCGCGAACCAGCGTTCTTCGAGCTCGGAGGTGTGCGTTCTCGAAAGGCCCAGCACGCCGGCGATCCCGGCGAGATCGCTCCACCCCGCGGGCAGCGAGTCGGAGGATCGTCCAGTCCACAGCTTGAGCGCGGAGCGCACGCTGCTCGCGAAGCGCCACGAGTCGAGCAGGTGGTCGACGTCCTCCGCGGCGAGCAGCTCCTCGGCGCGCGCCGCCTCGAGCGCGGCGACCGTCGACACGGTGCGCAGCGAGTCGTGCTTCGCGCCGGAGCGCAGCTGGAGGAGCTGCACGAGCCACTCGACATCGCTGATGCCGCCGGGGCCCAGCTTCAAGTGCCGTTTCGGGTCGGCTCCGCGCGGCAGACGCTCCGACTCGACGCGGGCCTTGATACGACGCACCTCTCTGACGCGTCCCTCGTCGAACTGCTCGGGGTAACGAATCTCGTCGGCGAGTGCCGCGAAGTCGAGGCCGAGCTGCGCATCTCCGGCGACGGGTCGCGCCCGGAGCAGCGCCTGCGCCTCCCACGTCACCGACCAGCGGTCGTAGTAGGCGCGGTACGCGTCGAGGCTGCGCACCAGCGGCCCGTTCTTCCCCTCGGGGCGCAGATCGAAATCCAGGTCCACGGGGAACCGGGGGTCGGCGACTGCTCGGCGCAGTTCCGAGACGAGCCGTGTCGCCTCGCGCGCGGCGCGGTCGCTCGCGATGTGCGCCGGGGCGCGGAACACGGCGATGAGGTCGATGTCGGAGGCGAATCCGAGCTCCCGACCCCCGTAGCGCCCCATTCCGATGAGCGCCAGTTCGATGGGCACGGGCGCCCCGCCCGCTGCTGGCGAACCCGTTGTGGACCCGTACGGCGCCGTCCCTCCGCGCAGCGCGAGTAGGAGCGCGTCGAGCAGCGCGGTGTGGGCCGCGTCGAGCCCGGCCGAGACCGCGTCGTCGTCGATGACTCCGACCAGTCTTCCCATCGTCAGCCGCAGCACCTCCCGCCGGTGCACGGCGCGGAGAGCTCCGGCGGCCGAGTCGATGCCGGCGCGGCGCGAGGCGATCGCCCGCATCTCGTCGAACAGCACCTGCAGCTGCATCGGCTGCAACAAGGCGTCGCGTTCGAGCCAGGCGACGGCTTCGGGAATCGATTCGAGCAGTTCGGCGGCGTAGCGGGAGTTCGCGAGCACCCGCGTCAGACGCTCCGCCGCCTCGGTGCCGTCGCGCAGCAGGCGCAGGTACCACGGGGTCTCCCGGTTCGCCTCGCTGACGCGGCGGAAGGCGAGCAGTCCGAAGTCGGGGTCGGTGCCGTCGGAGAGCCACTGCAGCAGAACCGGCATGAGGTTGCGCTGGATCATGGCGCGCCGCGAGGTGCCGCGAGTGAGGGCGGCCATGTGCCGCATGGCCCCGTCCGGATCCCGGAAGCCCACGCTTGCGAGACGCGCTCTCGCGGCGTCGCTGCCGAGCACCAGCTCCTCCTCGGGCAGTGCGGCGACGGCGCTGAGCAGCGGAGCGTAGAAGATCTTCAGGTGCAGCTGCCGCACCTCGCGCTTCCGCGCGGTCCAACGGGCGTGCAGCTGCTCGGCGGAGGTCGCGAGACCGGTCGCGCGGGCGAGTACCCGCAGCTCCTGCTCCTCGGTGGGCATGATCGCCGTGCGGCGCAGATCGCGGAGCTGCAGACGATGTTCGAGCACGCGCAGGAACCGGTAGTCGGAGGCGAGGCACTCGCCGTCGCTGCGGGCGATGTATCCGCCGTCGACGAGGGCGCGGAGGGCCGGCAGCGTGCCCGCGCGATGCAGCGACTCGTCGTACTGCCCGTGCACGAGCTGCAGCAGTTGCACGCTGAACTCGATGTCGCGCAGCCCGCCCGGTCCGAGCTTCAGCTGCACCTCGAGCTCGTCGTCGGCGATGTGCTCGGTGACCCGCTCGCGCATCCGCTGCACGGAGCCGACGAAATCCTCGCGCGACGACGAGGCCCACACCGCGTCGCGCGTTGCGGCGACGAACTGCGCGGCGAGCCCGAGGTCTCCGGCGAGCGGGCGCGCCTTGAGCAGCGCTTGGAACTCCCAGGCCTTCGCCCAACGGTCGTAGTAGCTGCGCATGGACCCGAGCGTGCGCACGAGCGGTCCGTGGCGGCCCTCGGGCCGGAGGTTCGCGTCGAGCTGCCAGAGCGGCGGTTCCAGGGAGGGGTCGTGGATGCCGCGCATCACCTCGCTCGCGAGTCGCGTGCCGACGCGGATCAGGCGGTCGTCGTCGAGCGCCTCCGCGTCGGCGCTCTCCACCACGAAAATGACGTCCACATCGGAGACGACGTTGAGCTCTTCGGCCCCGCACTTTCCCATCGCGACGATCCCGAGCCGCACCGCCTCCAGTCGTTCGCTCGCGATGGGAGGCCCCGAGGTGCCCGCGACGAGCGTGGCCCGCGCCACCTGCAGCGATGCGTCGATCGCGGCGGCCGCGAGGCCGGAGAGCGACTCGGCGACGTCTTCGAACACGTCCTCCGCGTTGCCCGCGCGGCCCTGGAAGAGGTCGAAGAGCACGAGCTGCGCGAGCAGCTCGCGGTAGCGCGTGCGCAGCGCGATCCAGCCGGCCTCGGCGACGAGCGTCTCCCCCGTGGCGTCGACGACCGCCCGAAGCAGTTCGGTGCGCGCCTCCTCGGCAGGCACGACGGCCCCGCCTCGGCGCAGAATCTCGGGGAGCCGCGACGGGTGACGCGTGAAGAAGTCGCCCAGCGCGGGTGAGGCGCCCACGAGCACGCACAGTCGCTCGAAGTCGTCGAAGTCGATCGCTGCGAGCACGTCGCGATGCTGCTCGGAGAGCCGGCGCACGCGGTGGAGCGCCGCATCCGGGTCGGCCGCCATCGCGAGACCGCCGAGCAGCGGGCCGATCGGCTGCTCGAGCCGATCGGCGAGCTCCGCCAGCGAATCCCGCGCGTCGGCCAGGTCCTGGAATCCGGCCCGTGCGATCTCGGAGAGGGTGACCGTGGAGTGCTCGCGCGCCATTCGACCAGCGTAGTCGGGTCAGATCGTGTCGAGCATCGACGAGAGCTCGTACGGAGTCACCTGGCTGTGGTATTCGGCCACCTCACGGCGCTTGTCGCGGATGAAGTAGGCGAAGACCTGCTCCCCCAGCGTCTCAGCGACGAGCTCCGAGCGCTCCATCACCGCGAGTGCGTGGTCGAGGCTCGCGGGCAGCGGGTCGAAGCCCATGGCGCGACGCTCGCCGTCGCTCAGCGCCCACACGTTGTTCTCGGCCTCGGGTGGGAGCTCGTACTCCTCTCGGATGCCCTTGAGGCCCGCGGCGAGCAGCATCGAGAAGCCCAGGTACGGGTTCACGGCGCTGTCCATTCCCCGGTACTCGACGCGCGCCGCGTCGCCCTTGCCCGGCTTGTACATCGGCACGCGCACGAGCGCGGAGCGGTTGTTGTGCCCCCAGCTCACGAAGGAGGGCGCCTCGTCGCCGCCCCAGAGGCGCTTGTAGGAGTTGATGTACTGATTGGTGACGGCGGTGATCTCCGGCGCATGGCGCAGCAGGCCCGCGATGAAGCGTCGACCGGTCTGCGAGATCTGATACCGCGCGCCGGCGTCGTAGAACGCGTTCGTGTCGCCCTCGAGCAGCGAGAGGTGCGTGTGCATGCCCGACCCCGGCTGGCCGGCGAGCGGCTTCGGCATGAAGGTCGCGTGCACGCCCTGAGCGATCGCGACCTCCTTCACCACGGTGCGGAAGGTCATGATGTTGTCGGCCGTGGTGAGCGCGTCCGCGTAGCGGAGGTCGATCTCGTTCTGCCCGGGGCCGGCCTCGTGGTGGCTGAACTCCACGGAGATGCCGAGCTCCTCGAGCATGTTGACGCTCTCCCGGCGGAAGTCGTGCGCGGTTCCACCCGGAACGTTGTCGAAGTACCCGGCGCGGTCGACCGGCACGGGCCCGCGGTTGTCGAACTCCTTCGACTTCAGCAGGTAGAACTCGATCTCGGGGTGCGTGTAGAAGCTGAAGCCCTGCTCCGCGGCGGTGGCGAGCGTGCGCTTCAGCACGTTGCGCGGGTCGGCGACGGCCGGCTCGCCGTTCGGGGTCGTGATGTCGCAGAACATGCGCGCGGTCGGCGAGGTCTGACTGCGCCACGGCAGCAGCTGGAAGGTCGAGGGATCGGGCACGGCGAGCAGGTCGGACTCGTACGCGCGCGTCAAACCCTCGATGGCGGAGCCGTCGAAGCCGATGCCCTCGCTGAAGGCGCCCTCGACTTCGGCGGGCGCGAGCGCGACCGACTTCAGCGTGCCCGAGACATCGCTGAACCAGAGCCGAACGAACCTGACACCGCGCTCCTCGATGGTGCGCAGAACAAAATCGCGCTGCTTGCTCACGCCTACTCCGTTCGTCATTGCTGCATGCGGGCACGGTGCGCGCAGCACGCGCGCACCGCCTCCGCCGATGGGCTCAGACTATCTCCTGACCGTGACAATCGTGTTACGTCGGAGTCAGTCTTCGGCGGCCTCCTCCTCGCGCCACTTGCGGGCGCGCTCCGCGACGATGTCCTCGGCCCGCGCCGCTTCCTCGCGCGTCGCGAACGGGCCGATGCGATCCACCGACAGCGATTGGGGGCCCTCCTCGACCTGCCCCGTGCGCGTGTTGAACCAGAACGTCTCGGCGGGATCCTCGATGCCCCACTCCTGCTTGCTCATGTCGGCCTCCACTCGGCGCTCGCGCGCCCTCGTTGACATCCGCGCCCGGCGCTTCCGCGCGCGCTTCTACACTAGAGGCATGCCCTTCGACGCACACGGACACCTGATTCCCGGCACGCGCCCCGCTCTCCGCGCAGTGCCCGCGGCGATCGCGCGGCCGCCCTACGTCGGCCTGGCGAAGCCGCCGGCGTACACGGGCGACAACACGTACGCTCCGGCGGAGGTCGATCGCATCCGCGCCGCGGGGCGCATCGCATCCGGTGCGCTCGACGCCGTCGGCGCAGCGGTGCGGCCCGGCGTCACGACGGCGGAGCTGGATCGTGTCGCGCACGAGTACGTGATCGCGCGAGGCGCCTACCCCTCGACGCTCGGGTACCGCGGATTCCCCGCGTCCTCCTGCACCTCGGTGAACGAGGTGATCTGCCACGGCATTCCCGACGACACGGCGCTGCGCGATGGCGACATCGTGAACGTCGACGTCACGGCATACTTCGACGGGTTCCACGGCGACACGAATCGCACGTACCGCGTCGGGCGCGTCTCCGAGGAGGTCGACCTGCTCGTCGAGCGGACGCGAGAGGCGATGATGCGCGGCATCCGGGCGGCGAAGCCGGGCCGGGCGGTGAACGTGATCGGCCGCGTCATCGAGACGTACGCCAAGCGCTTCGGCTACGGTGTGGTGCGCGACTTCACCGGGCACGGGGTGGGTGCGGCCTTCCACACGGGGCTCATCATCCCGCACTACGACTCGGCCCCGGCCTACGACGACGTGATCAGGCCGGGCATGGTCTTCACGGTCGAGCCGATGCTGACGCTCGGCACGCACGAGTGGGAGCAGTGGGACGATGATTGGACCGTCGTCACCCGCGACCGCAGTGTCACGGCCCAGTTCGAGCACACGGTGCTCATCCGTGAAGACGGCTTCGAGCTGCTCACGGTGTCCGACTCCGCGTAGGCGCGACGCGCGCACGCGGAGCGCGTCGGCGTGCCGTGGCAGCGCTCCTGCGGAAGTGGAATGGGCCGGATCATACGCCGGGTTCTGTTCCGACCGGCGAACCGGCCGGCGACGACCATCTCTCTCGGAGTACCGTTGCCGGCACCCTCCAGCGGCCTACCCGAGGACTCGGCGGGGCGCGTCATCATCCTCTGTCTGGCCTTGCTCCGAACGAGGTTTACCTGGCCGCCCGTGTCACCACGGACGCCGGTGGTCTCTTACACCACCCTTTCAGCCTGACCGGACGCGGCGAACCACGCCAGGCGGTCTACTCTCTGTTGCACTTTCTCGCGGGTTGCCCCGGGTGGGCGTTACCCACCGTTCTCCCCTGCGGAGCCCGGACGTTCCTCGGCGATCCCGCCGCCGAAGCGGCGGAACCGACGCGGTCGTCTCACCGACCCATTCCGAGAATCAGCTTACTGGACGCGCCTCGTCCTCCTCGACGCGCACGAGGATCGCCCCCGTGCCGGGGCAGAACACGATCTCGTCGGGAGCGGCCGCCCGGATGTCGCTGAGCTCGGCCGGGGCGAGCGCCATGTTGCTCGCCTCGGAGACGTTGCCGCGCAGTCGTGCGGCGCCGACGCCGACGCGGCCGCGGATCTCCTCGTAGAGCCCGAGCACGTCGCGCTGCAGTTCGGCCGCGACTCCGGCGCGCTCCTCCGTGTTCGAGGCGAGCTCGCGATCGATCCGCTGCTCGGCTTCGGCGATGCGAGCCTCGATCTCGGCGCGCCGGGCGTCGACGCCGGCGAACAATTCTTCGGCGGTCGAGAACGCCCGCTGCGCCCGTTCCTGCGCCTCCATCAGTTCGAGCTCGCGATCCTCGAGCTCCGACTGGCGTCGCGTGAGCGTCTCGAGCTCGGCCTGCAGCGCCTGCGCCTCCTTGCTCGACGTGCTCGCGGAGAGCAGCTGCTCGTCGCGATCACGGCGCTGCTGCACGAGCGCGACATCCGCCTCGATGCGCTCGAGGTCGGCGCTCTGCGTGTCGAGCTCGCGCTGCGCGGCCATGAACTTCGTGCGCGCCTCGGCGGCGTCGCCGCTCAGCCCGGTGAGCTCTGCGCGCTCGGGGAGCGTCGCGCGACGGCGGCGGAGCCGCGCGATCGTGTTGTCGAGGTCTTGGAGATCGAGCAGCAATCGCTGCTGCCGGGGGCTGGCCTTCATAGCGCAAGCCTACCGCCACCGCCCTCGCACGGCGTCACTCGGGCAGCGCGCCGACGGAGAAGGACCACGGATCAGTGCGGCGCCCGCTCACCCGGAACTGGACGCCGGGCAGACGCGCCGAGAGCAAGTCGGCGGCCCCCGCGAGCCAGAGCGATTCGCTCGCCCAGTGCGCGACGTCGACCAGGGCCGGCCCGCCCACGACCGCGGACGCCTCGAGCGACTCCTGGGCGGGGTGGTGGCGCAGGTCGGAGGTGACGTACACGTCGGCCCCGCGCACGGACGCGTGGTCGAGGAGGCTGTCGCCCGCACCGCCGAGAAGGGCGATGCGCTGCACCAGCCGATCCGGATCGCCGGCGACCCGAACTCCGGAGACCGTCGCCGGCAGCTCGGCGGCGATCCGCTCGGCGAATGCTCGGAGCGACTCGGGAGCTGCGAGCCTCCCGACCCGCCCGATGCCGATCGAGGAGTCGGAGGCGTGGGGCACGATCGGAGCGGTGCCCGTGAGGCCCAGACGCTCGGCGATCACGTCGGAGACGCCGCCGGCGGGCTGATCGGCGTTGGTGTGCGCCGTGAGCAGCGCGCAGCCGCCGCGGATCAGTCGCGCGAGCAGCGCGCCCTTCGCCGTGTCCTCAGCAACCGTGTGCACGCCGCGCAGCAGCAGCGGATGGTGCGTGAGCAGTGCGTCGGCGCCCCACTCGAGCGCCTCCGCCGCTGTCTCCCCCACCGCATCGACGGCGAGCAGCACGCGGCGCAACGGCGCTGAGTCGGCGCCCGTGACGAGCCCGACGCGATCCCACGACTCCGCGATCGCGCCGGGCCAGAGCGCCTCCGCTGCCTCGCGCAGATCTGCGAGTGCGTACGCCTCTCCGGAGTGCTCCACCGTCCTACCTCCTCAGCAGCCTGCGGGCGATCACGTTGCCGAGCAGCTGCACGAGCTGCACGATGACGATGATGAGCAGCACCGCCGCCCAGGTCACCCAGGGGTTGAACTGCCGGTAGCCGTACTGGAGGGCCAGATTGCCGAGCCCGCCGCCGCCGATGACGCCGGCCATCGCGGTCATGTCGACGACCGCGATGAAGGCGAACGTGTAGCCGAGCACCACGGGTCCGAGCCCCTCGGGGATGAGCACCGTGAGGATGGTGCGCAGCGGCCCGGCGCCCATCGCGCGCGACGCCTCGATCACCCCGGGGGGCACCGTCAGCAGGTTCTGCTCGACGAGGCGGGCGATGCCGAACGTCGCCGCGAAGGTGAGCACAAAGATGAGCGCACGATCCCCGATGCCGGTGCCGACGACGACGCGCGCCAGGGGCTGGATCGCGGCGATGAGGATCACGAACGGGATCGGCCGGAAGAAGTTGACGAGGAAGTTGAGCACCACGTAGACGCCGCGGCTCTGCAGCACCCCGCCCTGACGGGTCACGGTGAGCAGCACGCCGAGCACGAGCCCGAGCGCCCCGCCGAGCCCCATCGCGATGACGACGTAGGTGAGCGTCTGCACCGTCGCTTCGAGGAACTTGCCGTTCGAGAGCAGTTCGATGAGGTTGTCCATCAGGCGAGCACCTCCAGGGCCGTCTCCTGCGCGAGCGCCGCGATGGCGTGCTCGACCTTGAGATCGTCGCCGATCAGTTCCAGTGTGAGTTTGCCGAAGCTCCGGCCGCCGACGTCGGTGATGCCGCCGTGGACGATGCTGACGCCGACGCCGCGCTCTGCGAGGGTGCGGAATACGACCGGCTGATCGACGTCGCCGTCGCGGAAGGTCAGCGACACCAGCCTGCCGCGATGCCGCTCGCGCAGGTCGTCGAGCCGGTCGGCGCGCGGCTCGGTGGGCAGCGCCGTCGCCACGAACCGCTTCGTGGTCTGCGACTGCGGATTCGAGAACACGTCGAAGACGTCCCCCTGCTCGACCGCGCGCCCCGAGTCCATGACGGTGACCCGGTCGGCGATCTCGCGCACCACCTCCATCTCGTGCGTGATGAGGATGATGGTGATGCCGAACTCGGCGTTCACCCGCTTCAGCAGCGCGAGCACCTCGCGCGACGTCTGGGGGTCGAGGGCGCTCGTCGCCTCGTCGGCGAGGAGCACACCGGGATTCGTCGCGAGCGCGCGCGCGATGCCGACGCGCTGCTTCTGACCGCCCGAGAGCTGGTCCGTGTAAGCTCCGCTCTTCTCCGACAGGCCGACGAACTCGAGCAGCTCCGCGACGCGGCGTCGGCGCTCCGCAGCCGGCATGCCTGCGACGACGAGGGGGTACTCCACGTTCTTCGCGACCTTCTTCGCATGGAAGAGGTTGAACTGCTGGAAGATCATGCCGATCCGGCCGCGCACCCGGCGCAGCTGGGATTCGGGGAGCGCCGTGATCTCGTCGTCGCCGACGAGGATCCGCCCGTCGCTCGCATGCTCCAGACCGTTCACGAGCCGCAGCAGCGTGCTCTTCCCGGCACCGGAGTACCCGATGATGGCGTGGATCTCGCCCGAGGCCACGTCGATCGTGACGTCATCGACCGCGACGACGGGCGACGCGCTCTTCCCTCGGCCCGGGTAGCGCTTCGACACGCCGATCATCTGGACGCGGGTCATCGCGTCTCCTTTCGGGTCTCACAGCAACGGGGCGCTCGGCGAACCGAACGCCCCGATCCTATGGGGTACGAGCTTCGAATCAGCCCTTGCTCTCGGCGATCTGCGCTTCGGCGTCGGTCTGGATCTCCCGGAGCTCCGCCACCGGCGTATCGAGCAGGATCGCGGAATCGCCGGAGTTCTCGGCGACGCCCGCCTGCACCTCCTCATTGGTCTGGTAGATCTCGACCAGCTTGGCGTAGGTCTCATTCTCGGCGTCGTCGGCGCGCGCGGCGAAGATGTTGATGAAGTACTTCGCGCCCTCATCGCTCGGGTCGTCCTGGTACAGGGCCTCCGAGAACTCGAGCCCGGCGTCGGTGACGAAGTCGTTGTTGACCACGGCGGCGTCGACATCTGCCAGCGAGGTCGCGGTGAACGACGCGTCCATCTCGGTGACCTGCACCTTCGACTTCGCCGTGTCGACGTCATCGGGCGTCGAGAACAGGGTGCCGCCGTCGGTGAGCTCGATGAGCTCCGCCGCCTGGAGCACATTCAGCGCCCGGGCGCGGTTGCTGGGATCCGAGGGAACTGCGACGGTGCCGCCCTCGGGAATGTCCTCGAGCGCGTCGTGCTTCGTCGAGAAGACGCCGAGCGGGTAGATGGCCGTCGCGCCGATCGTCACCAGGTCGTCATCGTTCGAGACGTTGTAGTCGGCGAGGTACTGGATGTGCTGGAACTGGTTGAGGTCGAGCTCGCCCTCGGAGAGCGCCGGGTTGGGCTGGTTGTAGTCGGTGAAGTCGACCAGCTCGACGGTGATGCCCTCATCCGCGGCGGCATCGGTGAACGTCTGCCAGTAGGCGTCGCTCGCGCCGACGACGCCGATGCGGACCGTCTCGGACCCGCTGTCTGCGCCCTCGGCGCCGCCGGCGTCGGTCGAGCAGCCGGCGAGCACCGTCGCGGCGGCCAGTGCGCAGGCGGTGAGTGAGGCGGCGAGGATGCCGCGCTTCGTGAACGTCATAGTGTTCCTCAATGTCGTGATTGGGGATGCGGGCTCGGCGCCCGCGGGGTCGCAGTCCAGCATGTGGGATGCTCGGCGACCGCCGAAATCCGGCTGTCACACGGCGTCATGCGCCCGGCGCGCGCGGTCGTGCGCGCGCCGGGCGCGCTCAGGTCGCGCCCGTGGGATACTGGGAGCGAGACGCCGCGCGTCTCCGGCGGGCAGGCCGATCCCTCGTGTACACCTCAGGAAGGAACCCTCCGTTCACATGAACCAGCGTGCTGACGATCACCTCGAAGCGTGGAAGTCGAAGCAGGAGCTCGCGGAGCGCATGATCCCGCTCATCGGCCAGCTCTACCGAGACCACGACGTCGTCATGTCGGTGCACGGGCGCAGCCTCGTCGGCCGGTCGCCCATCGACATCATCCGCGCTCACAGCTTCGCCCGGAAGATCGATGACGTCGAGCTGCCGCTCGACGAGACGTCGGCGATCGTCTCCGCGCTCGCGCGCATCCAGCCCGGTCCCGCATCCGTCGACCTCGCGCTGCTCGCGAAGGCGTTCCGCGATTCGGGGAGCGACGACCTCGACGGCTACCTGCGGGAGACGCTCCCCGCTGCCGACACGGCCGCGCCCGGGCGGGGCACCGACGTCGTGCTCTACGGCTTCGGCCGCATCGGCCGCCTGCTCGCGCGCATCATCATCGAGCACACCGGAAGCGGCAACGGCCTGAACCTGCGCGCGATCGTCGTGCGCCGCGGGTCGGACAACGACCTCGAGAAGCGCGCCAACCTGCTGAAGCGCGACTCCGTTCACGGACCGTTCAACGGCACCATCAAGGTGCTCGAGGACGAGAACGTGATCCTCGCCAACGGCGTGCGCATCCAGGTCATCTACTCCGACGACCCCGCGAGCGTCGACTACGCGCAGTACGGCATCGAGCACGCGATCCTCGTCGACAACACCGGTCGCTGGCGCGACGCCGAAGGGCTCGCGAAGCACCTGGAGAACCCGGGCATCGACCGCGTGCTGCTCACCGCGCCCGGCAAGGGCGACCTGCTCAACGTGGTGTACGGCGTGAACCACGACGCCATCACCGAAGACCAGCAGATCCTCAGCGCCGCCTCGTGCACGACGAACGCGATCACTCCGGTGCTGAAGGTGCTGAACGACCGCTTCGGCGTCGCGCGGGGCCACGTGGAGACCGTGCACTCGTACACCAACGACCAGAACCTCACCGACAACTTCCACAAGGGCGCGCGCCGCGGCCGCTCCGCCGCCCTGAACATGGTGCTCGCCGAGACGGGTGCGGCGAAGGCCGTCGCGAAGGCGCTCCCCGAGTTCGCGGGCAAGCTCACGGGCAACGCGATCCGCGTTCCGACGCCCGACGTCTCGATGGCCGTGCTGAACCTGCAGCTCGACCGCGAGACCACGCGCGACGAGGTCAATGCGGTGCTGCAGGAGGTGGCGCTGACCGGCGCCCTCCGCACGCAGATCGACTACGTCGAATCCGACGAGATCGTGTCGACCGACTTCGTCGGGTCGAACCGCGCGGGCATCGTCGACGGCCTCGCGACGATTGTCACGGGTGACAGCGCCGTCGTGTACGTCTGGTACGACAACGAGTACGGCTACAGCTGCCAGGTGGTGCGCATCATCGAGCACCTCGCCGGCGGCCATCCGGTCCACCTCCCGGCACTCGCGAACTGAGGCGCCGGCGACCCTGCTCACTCGACGCCTCACCGAAGAGAAAGGACAGATCATGTCTGAGAAGTACCTCATTGGAGTAGATGGATCCGAGCCGAGCAGGGTCGCCCTGGCCTGGGGCCTCGCGCGAGCGACGGAGCGCGGCGCCTCCGTCGAACTCATCCACGTCGCCGACGACTCGTTCCTCTCCGAGAGCGTCGCGTTCCTCTCGGAGGCGCAGCTCGCCTCCGAGCAGATGCTCCAGGTCGAGACCGCGTACGCGCGGGAGCTCGGCTTCGCCGGCACGATCACGGGCACCGCAGTCGTCGGGCACCCCATCGCGGAGATCGAGACGGCATCGAAGCGCGCCGATCTCGTGGTGCTCGGCGCTCACCAGGGCGGCCGGTTCTCGGGCTCGTTCTTCGGCACGCGGGCCGTGAAGGTCGCCGCCACCGCTCACTGCCCCGTCGCAGTGATCCCTCAGGTCGAGGCGCGCCCCAACGCGCCCGTCGTGGTCGGCGTCGACGGCTCCGAGGCCTCGAAGCGCGCGATCGCGTTCGCCGCTGAGCAGGCGTCGCTGCGCGAGGTGCCGCTCGTCGCCGTCTACGCGTGGATGCCGCCCCTCACCCCCGGGCTCGAGTATCTGTGGAGCGAGGAGCTCGTCGAGTCGCAGCGCGCCGCCGCCGAGGAGGCGATCGCGATCGGCGTCGCGGGCATCGCGCACCGCTACCCCGACCTCGAGGTGCGTCGCGAGATCGTGCAGTCGTCCCCCGTCGCGGCTCTCGTGCAGGCCGCGGAGCACGCCGAACTGCTGGTCGTCGGCAGCCGCGGGCGCGGCGGCATCTCCCGCCTGCTGCTCGGCTCTGTGAGCCACGGCGTGCTGCAGGCGCTTCCGTGCCCCGTCGTCGTCACGCGCGGCTGATCCGCTTCCCCCGAACAGGAGCTCCCGCATGAGCGAACCCCGCATCGAACGCGTCGTCACCCGTGGCACGCTCCCGATCGAGCCCGCGTCGGGCCGGTTCGAGGAGATCCCGATCGAGAACAACGTCTGGATCGTCGGCGACGACGAACAGGTCGTCGTGATCGATGCGAGCCACGACGCGGCAGCGATCGAGCAGGCCGTGGGCGATCGCGAAACCCTCGGCATCCTGCTCACGCACGGCCACAACGATCACGTGAACGCCGCCGTCGAGCTCGCGAGCCGACTCGACGCGCTGATCCACCTGCATCCCGATGATCTCACCATCTGGCGGGATACGCACGGCGACGCGGTGCCCGACATCGAGCTCGCGCACGGGGCTTCGTTCTGGGTGGCGGGTGTCGATCTCACGACCCTGCACACGCCCGGCCACACGCCCGGTTCCGTCTGCTTCGCCGCGCCGTCGCTCGGCGCGGTCTTCAGCGGCGACACGCTGTTCCAGGGCGGACCGGGCGCGACCCGGTGGGAGTACTCCAGCTTTCCGCAGATCATCGACTCGATCCGCACGCAGCTCTTCACGCTGCCCGGCGACACCGCCGCCCTCACCGGGCACGGAGAGCAGACGACGATCGCCGCCGAGCAGCCCGACCTCGACGCGTGGATCGCGCGCGGCTGGTGACCGCTCGCCTGACTCCCGTGCAGCGCGGCTTCGCGCTCTTCGCGCTCGCCCTCGGCGGCTTCGGCATCGGGGTGACGGAGTTCGCGACGATGGGCTTCCTGCCCGAGATCGCGAGCGACCTGCTCCCCGGCTTCGCAGCATCTCCCGACACGGTCATCGCGAAGGCCGGTTGGCTCATCACGGCGTACGCGCTCGGGGTCGTCGTGGGCGCCCCGACGTTCGCGGTGCTCGCCGCGCGCATGTCGCAGACGAAGCTCGCCTTCCTGCTGCTCGGCCTCTTCATCCTCGGAACGATCGCGTCGGTGTGCATGCCGACCTTCGGATCGCTCGCGGTGGCCCGCTTCGTCGCCGCCCTGCCGCACGGCGCCTACTTCGGCGTCGCCTCACTTCTCGCCGCGCGCATCATGGGCCCGGGGATGCAGGGCCGGGGCATCGCCCTGGCGCTCTCGGGGCTCACCGTCGCGAACGTGGTGGGAGTGCCCATCGCGACGTGGATCGGCCAGGTCGCCGGCTGGCGCTGGGCCTACGTGCTCGTCGCCGTCATCTTCACCGCGACGCTGCTCCTCTGCCTCGCCTTCCTCCCCCGCTATCCCGGCAACCCCGAGCGCAGTGCGCTGCTCGAGCTCTCGGCGCTTCGCAACTACCGGCTCTGGATCATGATCGGCGTGGGCGCGATCGGGTTCGGCGGCTTCTTCGCCGTCTACTCGTACATCGCGGAGGTCACCACGCGATCGACAGGGCTTCCCGAGACGGCGGTGCCGTGGGTGCTCGCGGGGCTCGGCCTCGGCATGACCATCGGCAACCTCGCCGGCGGGTGGGCGAGCGACAAGGATCTGACCCGCACCATCGTCTTCGGCTTCACCTCGTTCATCGCCGTGCTGGTCGCCTACGCGCTGCTCGCCAGCACCCCCGCAGGGCTCATCGTCACGACCTTCCTGCTCGGCGTCACCTCATCGGTGCTGATGCCCTCCATCCAGTCGCGTCTGATCCGCGTCTCGGGCGAGGCCGCGCTCTTCGGCGCCGCCGTCAACCACGCCGCGTTCAACGTCGGCAACAGCCTCGGAGCCTGGCTCGGGGGGCTCGCGATCGCCGGCGGTTTCGGGTATCTCGCCCCGGGGTGGGTCGGCGTGGTGCTCGGCTGCATCGGCATGGTGCTCGCGCTCTCCGGTATCGCGGTCGAGCGCCGGGACAAGGCGCGCGACCGCGACACCGTGGGCATCACGATTCCGCGTTAGCGCTTCGGCTGCGGCGGGGTCCCGTCGCCGAAGGGCGCTCCGCCCAGCCGCTCGCGGCCGTGCGCGGTGCGCCAGTTCGCGAGATCCGGCCCGAGCGGCACGATCCGCGTCGGGTTGATGTCGGCATGGGTGGCGTAGTAGTGCTGCTTGATCTGCGTGAAGTCGATCGTGTCGCCGAAGCCCGGCGTCTGATAGAGATCGCGGGCGTACCCCCAGAGGTGCTCCATCTCGCTGAGCTTGTTGCGGTTCGCCTTGAAATGGCCGTGGTACACGGGGTCGAATCGGGCGAGCGTGGTGAAGAGTCGCACATCGGCCTCGGTGATCGTGTCGCCCATCACGAAGCGGCGCGTCGACAGCCGCTCCTCCAGCCAGTCCATCGCCGCCCACAGTCGCTCGTAGGCGGCGTCGTAGGCCTCCTGGCTCCCCGCGAACCCGCACCGGTAGACCCCGTTGTTGACCTCCGTGAAGATGCGCTCGATGATCGGCCACATCTCGTCGATCTGATCGCTCGGCAGCAGGTCGGGGGCGCCATCGCGATGGAACTCCCGCCACTGCGTCGAGAAGTCGAGCGTGATCTGCGGGTAGTCGTTCGTGACCACTCCGCCGCTCGGAACATCGACGATCGCGGGCACCGTGATGCCGCGCGGGTACCCCGGGAACCGGGCGAAGTAGTTCTCCTGCAGGCGCTCCGTGCCGAGCACCGGGTCGCGACCGTCGGGGTCGAGATCGAAGGTCCAGGATCGCGCGTCGTGCACCGGCCCCGGCTGCCCGAGCGAGATCACGTCTTCGAGGCCCAGAAGACGTCGCACGATCAGCGTGCGGTTCGCCCAGGGGCAGGCGGCAGCGGCGACGAGGCGGTAGCGCCCCGGTTCGACCGGCCACGCCTCGGCGCCCTCGGAGAGCCCGAAGCCGAGCGAGCCGATCTTCGACGCCGGCGGCGCGGGCAGCGCGCGCACCGCATCGGGATCGGCGACGATGCGATCCTCGATGTACTGCGTATCGCGCTCGAACGCTCCCCCGGTCACGTAGCTCCCCATCGCGGTGTCTGACGATTCGGTCATCGGGTCTCCTCTGATCGTGCGGATCTCCGCTCACGGAGATCTCGACTCGTGGTTCCGATGCTAGGCCCGATCGGCTGCGGGCAGCGTGTGGAAACGGCGATCCACGTAGACCATCGGCTCCGCGGCCTCGCCGAAGACGGCGCCGAGCACTTCCGCGACGACGACCACCGACGAGCCGACGCCGAGCGTGTGCAGCGGACGGCAGCGGAGCGCCACGCGCGACGCGGGGAGGTACGGCTCGCCCGTCTCGAGCGACGCCCACCCCTGCTCGGGGGTGAAGCGCTCAGCGCCGGAGACCGCGAACGCCTGCGCGACCTCGGCGTGCCGCGAATCGAGGAGGTGCACGAGGTGCGTCTCCGCGCCCAGCACGCCGCCGGCGCTGCCGGTGGCGCGCGTCACCGAGAACGCGAGGGCGGGCGGATCGATGCCGACCGAGGCGACGCTGGAAGCCGTCAACCCGACCGGCCCCTCGTCCGTCATCGCCGTGATCAGCGCCACCCCCGAGGGGTGCTCCCGAAACGCCTGCTTCAGCGCATCGGCGCCGCTCACCCCGCTCGCGTCGAACCCCACCGCTGCATTCTCCGGAGCCGAACTCATGCGCACCGTGCCTTTCGTCTCTGCGAAGCGCGGATCGCGCCCCGACACCCACCCCAACGTATCCTGCTGCGCGTTCATTCCGATGCCGCAGTGACCTAGGCTGTGGGCATGGAGCTTCGCGACATCCCCTTCACCACGATCGACGGCGAACCGGCGTCGCTCGCCGATTACGCCGACCGGGCCGTGCTCATCGTGAACGTGGCCTCGAAGTGCGGTCTCACGCCGCAGTACGAGAAGCTCGAGGCACTGCAGCGCACCTACGGGGAGCGCGGCCTCACGGTACTCGGCTTCCCCTGCAACCAGTTCATGGGCCAGGAGCCGGGCGATGGCGAGGAGATCAAGACGTTCTGCTCGACGTCGTACGGCGTCAGCTTCCCGCTCATGGAGAAGGTCAAGGTGAACGGCCGGAACAAGCATCCGCTGTACGAGCAGCTGCGCGAGGTGCCCGACGCGGCCGGCAAGTCGGGGCGGGTGAAGTGGAACTTCGAGAAGTTCCTCGTCGCACCCGACGGCTCGGTGTCTCGCTTCCGGCCGACCGTCGAGCCGGACGACCCGGCCGTGATCGCCGCGATCGAGGCGGCGCTGCCGGAGTGACGACGGTGAGGGTGGGCCCGGAGGGACTCGAACCCCCGACCCTCTCGGTGTAAACGAGATGCTCTAACCAACTGAGCTACAGGCCCCACGCCGCCGAGCGGCATCCATAGCTTAGAGGAAACGCCGACGCGCGGAGAAATCGGCGCGGCTCACGCGAGCGGCAGCGCCGAGACGGCCTTCCGATAGGCGGCGAGCGGGCGGGCCTCAACCGCGTCGCTCGAGAACGAGGCGGCCACGCGCCCGTCCCGGCCGACCACCACCGTCGCCCGCGCGGCCGCCCCCGTGCGCTCGACGAGTGCGCCGTACGCCCGGGCGACCTCGCCGTGGGGCCAGAAGTCGGAGAGGATCGGGAACGAGAAGCCCTCCTGCTCCGCCCAAGCGCGCAGGGTCCATACCGAGTCGACGGTGATGCCGACGAGCTGCACCGAGCGCCCGGCGAACAGGTCGAGGTGCGCCGAGAGCTCGGCGAACTCCGACGTGCAGATGCGCGAGAACGCGAACGGCACGAACGCCAGCGCCACCGGGCCGTCCCGCAACAGGTCGGAGAGCACGGTCTCCGACCCGTATTGATCCGACAGCGCGAAATCGGGCGCTGCAGCTCCAGCGGCGAGCACCATGCGACCTCCTGTTCCGGGCTGGAACGCCCGCTCCTGATGCGACGCGATCCACCCTAGCCAAGCCCCGCGACCCGCGCGGATTGTGCCGGAATGACACACGACGCGCGACGGCTGGGTGATCCTTCGTGCAAATTCGCTAGTGTGGAGGCACACCCGCGAATCCAGCGGGCGCCTTTCGTGCAGTGCGCCGACGCATCAACCAGCGGTTCCGGCTCCTGCACGCCTCATGGTGAATGGAGCACAATCTTGGCTGTCAACACGCAGGATCCCTACGCACGCGAAAATGAAGATCAGGATCCGCAGGAGACCGCCGAATGGCGCGAGTCCCTCGATGCGGTCGTGGAGGAGCGCGGCGCCGGCCGCGGCCGCGAGATCATGACGAGCCTGCTCGATCGGTCTCGCCAGCTGCACCTGAACGTGCCTCAGGTGCCCACCACGGACTACGTGAACACGATCGCGTCGAACGACGAGCCCGACTTCCCCGGCAATGAGGAGCTCGAGCGCAAGTACCGCTCGTGGATCCGCTGGAACGCCGCCATGACGGTGCATCGCGCGCAGGCGCCCGGTATCGGCGTGGGCGGCCACATCTCGTCGTACGCCTCGGCGGCATCGCTCTACGAGGTCGGCTTCAACCACTTCTTCCGCGGCCAGGATCACCCCGGCGGCGGCGATCAGATCTTCGCCCAGGGGCACGCCTCCCCCGGCATGTACGCGCGCGCCTTCCTCGAGGGGCGTTTGAGCGCCGACCAGCTCGACGGCTTCCGCCAGGAGAAGTCGCACGCCGGCGGCGGCCTCCCGAGCTACCCGCACCCGCGCCTCGCGCCCGAGTTCTGGCAGTTCCCCACCGTCTCGATGGGCCTCGGCCCCATCAACGCCATCTACCAGGCGCAGCTCAACAAGTACCTCACGAACCGCGGCATCAAGGACGCCTCGGATCAGCACGTGTGGGCGTTCCTCGGCGACGGCGAGATGGACGAGGTCGAGAGCCGCGGTCAGCTGCAGGTGGCCGCGAACGAGGGGCTCGACAATCTGACCTTCGTGATCAACTGCAACCTGCAGCGCCTCGACGGGCCCGTGCGCGGCAACGGGAAGATCATCCAGGAGCTGGAGAGCTTCTTCCGCGGCGCGGGCTGGAACGTGATCAAGGTCATCTGGGGCCGCGAGTGGGACGACCTGCTCGAGCGCGACGTCGACGGCGCACTGCTCAACATCATGAACACGACGCCCGACGGCGACTACCAGACGTACAAGGCGGAGAACGGCGCCTACATCCGCAATCACTTCTTCGGCAAGGACGAGCGGGCGATGCACCTCGTCGACGACTACACCGACGACCAGATCTGGCAGCTGCGCCGCGGCGGCCACGACTACCGCAAGGTGTACGCGGCGTACGCGGCGGCGCTCGCCCACAAGGGCCGCCCGACGGTCATCCTCGCGAAGACGGTCAAGGGTTACGGTCTGGGCCCGCACTTCGAGGGCCGCAATGCGACGCACCAGATGAAGAAGATGACGCTGGACGACATCAAGACGTTCCGCGACACCATGCGCATCCCGATCTCCGACGCCCAACTCGAAGCCGACCCGTACCGCCCGCCCTACTACTTCCCGGGCGACGACGACGAGGCGATCCAGTACATCCACGAGCGCCGACGCGCGCTCGGCGGGTACCTGCCCGAGCGCCGCACGAAGCACACCGAGCTCGCACTGCCCGAGAAGAAGACCTACGCCATTGCGGCGAAGGGATCCGGAACGCAGGAAGCGGCGACGACCATGGTCTTCGTGCGCCTGCTCAAGGATCTGATGCGCGACAAGACCTTCGGACCGCGCATCGTGCCGATCATCCCCGACGAGGCCCGCACCTTCGGCATGGACTCGTACTTCCCGACCTCGAAGATCTACAACCCCAACGGGCAGAACTACGTCTCGGTCGACCGCGAGCTGCTGCTCGCCTACAAGGAGAGCCCGCAGGGCGTGCTGCTGCACGTCGGCATCAACGAGGCGGGCGCCGCGGCGGCCTTCACCGCGGTGGGCACCTCCTACTCGACGCAGGGCGAGCCCCTGATCCCGGTCTACATCTTCTACTCGATGTTCGGCTTCCAGCGCACGGGCGACGCCTTCTGGGCCGCCGGCGACCAGATGGCGCGCGGCTTCGTCATCGGAGCGACCGCGGGCCGCACGACGCTGACGGGCGAGGGCCTGCAGCACGCCGACGGTCACTCGATCGCCCTGGCCGCGACGAACCCGGCGGTCGTCGCCTACGACGCGGCCTACGGGTACGAGCTCGGGCACATCGTCCGATCCGGCATCGAGCGCATGTACGGCGGCGAGCACCCGGACCCCAACGTCATGTACTACCTGACGGTCTACAACGAGCCGATCGTGCACCCGGCAGAGCCCGAGAACGTGGACGTCGAGGGCATCGTGCGCGGCATCCACAAGGTGCGCCCGGCAGAGGGCGGCACGCACCGCGCGCAGATCCTCGCATCGGGCGTGGCGGTGCCGTGGGCGCTCCAGGCGCAGAAGCTCCTCGAGCGCGACTGGGACGTCGCGGCCGACGTCTGGAGCGTCACGAGCTGGACCGAGCTCGGGCGCGATGGCGTCGCCGCCGAGGATCACAACTTCCGCAACTTCGGCGCCGAGCCCCGCGTGCCGTACCTCACGGAGAAGCTGCAAGGCTCGGAGGGTCCCGTGGTCGCGGTGAGCGACTGGGCGACGCAGGTGCCGGAGCAGATCCGCGCCTTCGTGCCGGGCGACTACTCCGTGCTCGGCGCGGACGGCTTCGGGTTCTCGGACACTCGTGCGGCGGCCCGCAGGTACTTCGGCATCGACCGCGAGTCCGTCGTCGTGAAGGTGCTGCAGCGTCTCGCGCTCCAGGGCGAGATCGACGCCGACATTCCGCGTCGCGCTGCAGAGCAGTACCGGCTCGACGATGTGAACGCGGGCTCGACCGGCGGCGCGGGCGGGGAGTCCTGAACGGAGGCCGGATGCAGCCCGAATCCTCGCCCATGGATCGCACGAAGTCGCAGGAGCTCGCGTGGCTCCGAACGATCACAGGGGAGCTGTCGACGCGCACCATCACGAGGCTCGACGACACGCTCCCCTGGTACGGGAACATGCCGCCGAGTCGTCGCTCCGCGATCGGCCTGGTCGCGCAGACGGGCATCAGTTCATTCATCCAGTGGTACGAGGATCCGACCTCGACGCCCTGGATCGCGTCTGACGTCTTCAGCGCCGCACCTCGCGAACTGCTGCGGTCGATCAGCCTGCAGGAGACGCTGCAGCTCATCCGCGTGGTCGTCTCCGTGGTCGAGGATCGCGTGGCGCCGAAGAGCGAGGCGCTGCGCGAGGCCGTGCTGCACTATTCGCGCGACGTCGCCTTCGCGGCGGCCGACGTGTACGCCCGAGCCGCGGAGGCTCGGGGCTTGTGGGATGCACGGCTCGAAGCGCTCGTCGTCGACTCGATCCTGACCGGGGAGAGCGACGACGAACTGCCGAGCCGCATCGCCGCCCTCGGCTGGCACGGCGACGGCGAGGCGGCGGTGCTCGTCGGCACCGCCGAGCGATTCGTGGACGTCGATCAGCTGCGGCGATCTGCGCGTCACGCGGGAGCGGACGTGTTGATCGGGCTGCAGGGCACCCGTCTCGTGCTGGTGCTGGGCCGCCTCGACGCGCCCCAACCGGATGCGACGGCGGGCTCGGGGGCGGTGGGTTCGGGCGCGGGCGGCGCTCCCGCGCCACTCTCCTTCCTCGAGATCGCCCAGCGGCTCGCCGACGGGTTCTCGGACGGTCCGCTCGTGCTGGGGCCCACGGTCGACAACCTCGTCGACGCGTCGCGGAGCGCGCGGGCCGCGCTCGCGGGAGTCGCCGTGGCCCGCTCCTGGCGGCACGCCCCGAGGCCCGTACCTGCCGACGACCTGCTCCCGGAGCGCGCCCTCGCCGGCGACGGACTCGCGCGGCGCACGCTCATCGAGCAGATCTACGAACCGCTGGCCGCCCATTCGGGCGAGCTGCTCGAAACGCTCTGGTGCTATCTCGACAACGGGCGATCCCTCGAGGCGACGGCCCGCGAGCTGTTCGTCCACCCGAACACGGTGCGCTACCGCCTCAAGAAGGTCTCCGATGTGATCGGCTGGAACGCGACCGGTGCGCGAGAGGCGCTGATTCTGCAATCCGCCCTCATCGCCGGATCGATCGCGCAGCACGGCCGACGGCCGCCGTCGTCGAAACGCGACGCGAACCGCTGACCCCGCATGGAGCCGATTCTCCCCCGCACCATGCAGGGGTCCCACAAAGAAACACGGAAAGTGTGGTCGGAAATATGCAGGCCATGCGCCCTCGATCTGAGAAACTGGAACACGTGATTGTTATCGCCTGCCCTGGACAGGGCTCCCAGACCCCCGGCTTCCTCGCCCCCTGGCTCGAGCTGCCCGGCGCTCGCGACTTCCTCGGCGAGGCCTCGGAGCACGCGGGTGTCGACCTGATCACCCACGGTACGGAGAGCGATGCCGACACCATTCGCGACACCGCGATCGCCCAGCCGCTGATCGTCGCGGCGAGCCTGCTCGCCTGGCGCGAGCTGTCGGCGCGCGTCTCGATCGCGGACTCGGGCATCGCCGGCCACTCCGTGGGCGAGTTCGCCGCGGCCGCGGCGGCCGGCGTGCTCACCGAGGCCGAGGCGCTCCGCCTCGTCGCCGTCCGAGGACGCGCGATGGCGGAGGCCGCTGCCGCAGTCGACACCGGAATGGCCGCGGTCGTGGGGGGCGTCGAAGCCGACGTGCTCGCGAAGATCGCGGAGCACGGGCTCACGCCGGCGAACCGCAACGGCGGCGGGCAGATCGTCGCTGCCGGCGATCGCTCGGCGCTCGAGGCGCTCGCCGGCGACGCACCGCGCGGTGCCCGGGTCGTTCCGCTGCAGGTCGCCGGAGCCTTCCACACCGAGGCGATGGGGTCGGCGATCCCGCGCCTGCGCGACGCCGCTGAGGGGCTCACCCCGAACGATCCCCGCCACCCGCTGTGGACGAACGCCGACGGGTCGCGCGTCGCCGACGGGTCGCGTTTCGTCGAGCTCCTCATCTCCCAGATCGCGAGCCCCGTGCGCTGGGACGCGTGCATGGCCGGCTTCACCGAAGCGGGCATCAGCGGGCTCGTCGAGCTGGCGCCCGCAGGCGCACTCACCGGCATCGCCAAGCGTGCGCTGAAGGGCACGCCGGCCGTCGCCATCAAAACCCCAGAAGACCTCGACGCGGCCGTGGCGCTCATCACCGGCCCCGCTGCCTGACCGAAACGGAACCGTGCACATGCCTGCTCTCGTGCAGCCCTCGGGCCCTGCTCACACCCGCATCCTCTCGATCGGAGCCGCCCGCGGCGACCTCGACGTGCCGAACGACGATCTCGTCGGCCCGATCGACTCGTCCGACGAGTGGATCCGGCAGCGCACCGGCATCGTGCAGCGCCGCCGCGCGAGCCGCTCGATCGGCGCGGTCGACCTCGCCGTCGAAGCCGGCGAGGCGGCCATCGTCCGGTCGGGCCTCGAGCGATCCGAGATCGACGGGGTGATCATCGCGACCATCTCGAACGTCGCCGTGACCCCCTCGATGGCCTCGCTCGCCGCGCACCGCCTCGGGCTCACCCCCGCCGCCGCCTTCGACATCTCCGCCGCCTGCGCGGGGTACGTCTACGGAGTGGCGCAGGCCGACGCGCTCGTGCGCGCCGGCGTATGCCGCAACGTGCTCGTGATCGGCGCCGAGAAGCTCTCCGACATCGTCGATCCGACGGATCGCAGCATCTCCTTCCTCCTCGCCGACGGTGCTGGTGCCGTGGTCGTCGGCCCGAGCGATCACACGGGCATCGGCCCCACCGTGTGGGGCTCGGACGGCGAGAAGTGGGACGCCATCCGGGTGACCTCGACCTTCGAGGAGTACCGCAACAACCCCGGCACGGTAGCCTGGCCCACGCTGCGCCAGGACGGGCAGACCGTCTTCCGCTGGGCCGTCTGGGAGATGGCGAAAGTCGCCCGTGAGACCCTCGAGGCCTCGGGCATCGAGGCGTCCGACCTGGCCGCGTTCATCCCGCACCAGGCCAACATGCGCATCGTCGACGAGTTCGCGAAGCAGCTGAAGCTCCCGGATACCGTGGCGATCGCCCGCGACATCGAGATGCAGGGCAACACCTCGGCCGCATCGATCCCGCTCGCCCTGCACGCGCTGCTCGAGGAGCGGCCCGAGCTCTCGGGCGGCCTGGCGCTCACCATCGGCTTCGGCGCCGGCCTCGTCTACGGCGCTCAGGTCATCGAGATCCCCTGACCGCTCTCGACGCGCGACACTCGCGCGTCGGCCCGGCGCTCGCCAGCGCGCACCATACACTTTTCACCGACCGAAACCCCGATCAAGGAGAAACACACCATGGCATACAGCAACGAAGAGGTCCTCGCAGGTCTTGCCGAGCTCGTCAACGACGAGACGGGCATCGCGGCGGACGTCGTCGCCCTCGACAAGTCGTTCACGGACGACCTCGACATCGACTCGATCTCGATGATGACCATCGTCGTCAACGCCGAGGAGAAGTTCGACGTCAAGATCCCCGACGAGGAAGTCAAGAACCTCAAGACCGTCGGCGACGCCGTCGACTTCATCGTGAAGGCTCAGGCCTAAGCACACGGCTGAGCGACGCGCGGCGGCCACGGGCGCGATCTTGCGCCCTGGCCCGCCGCGCTCGCTGCCCCCTCCCCCGACATTCCCTCGACTGCAGCCCTTCTGAGAACGCGGAGCACGAACAACATGACGAAGAAGATTGTCGTTACCGGCATCGGAGCCTCCTCGCCCATCGGCGGCACGGCCCCCGAGAGCTGGCGAGCCCTGCTCGCCGGTGAATCCGGTGTTCGCACCCTCGAGAACGACTGGGTCGAGGAGTACGGCCTCGCGGTCGGCTTCGCAGGCACCGCCAAGGTCGACCCGGCCGAGGTGCTCGAACGCCCCGTCGCGAAGCGTCTGGACCCCTCGAGCCGCTTCGCGCTGGTCGCCGCGCTCGAGGCCTGGGCCGACGCGGGCAGCCCCGAGGTCGCGCCCGAGCGACTCGGCGTCGACTGGGCGACCGGCATCGGCGGCCTCTGGACCCTGCTCGACGCGTGGGACACCCTCCGCGAGAAGGGCCCGCGTCGAGTGATGCCCCTGACCGTGCCGATGCTCATGCCGAATGCGCCTGCAGCGGCCGTATCGATGCACCTCGAAGCCCGCGCCTTCGCGCGCACGGTCGCCTCCGCGTGCGCGTCGAGCACCGAGTCGATCGCGAACGCCTTCGAGCACCTCCAGCTCGGGCTCGCCGACGTGATCATCGCGGGCGGCGCGGAAGCCGCGATCCACCCCATCACCCTCGCTTCGTTCAACTCCGCTCAGGCGCTGTCGAAGCGCAACGACTCCCCCGAGACGGCCTCCCGCCCCTACAACATCGACCGCGACGGATTCGTCATGGGCGAGGGAGCGGGCGCGCTCGTGCTCGAGACCGAAGAGCATGCGCTCGCGCGCGGCGCGAAGATCTACGCCGAGATCGCGGGCGGCGGCGTCACCGCCGATTCGTACCACATCACGGCGAACGACCCCGAGGGCAAGGGAGCGAGCCGCGCCGTGGAGCTGGCGCTCGCCCAGGCGGGCGCTACGGCCGATGAGGTGACGCACATCAACGCGCACGCCACGTCCACCCCCGTGGGCGACATCGCCGAGTACACGGCCCTGCGCAACGTGTTCGGCGAGCGCGTGACCGAGATCCCCGTCTCGGCCACCAAGGCCGCCACCGGTCACCTGCTCGGCGGCACCGGCGCACTCGAAGCCATCTTCACGGTGCTCGCCGTGCAGCAGCGCATCGCACCGCCGACCATCAACCTCGTGTCGCAGGATCCCGAGATCCCGCTGACGGTGTCGAGCGAGCAGCAGTCGCTGGGCGACGGCCCGCAGCTCGCCATCTCGAACTCGTTCGGGTTCGGCGGCCACAACGCCGTGCTGGCAGTGCGCTCGTACGAGTAGCCCGCCTTGCACCCCGGGGCCTGCGCGCGTGACCGAAGATGACGCGGCGGGCCCGCCGGCGCAGTGGCCGGGGTACGGTAGAAGGATGAAGCCGTTCCTGCTCATCACCACGCGGGGTGAGGACGACGTCGCCGCCCACGAGCACGCGGCGTACTGCAGACTGACCGGACTCCTCCCCGACGAGCTCGAGTGGATTCGTGCCGACCGCGCAACGATCGGAGAGATCTCCTTCGCGCGCTACTCGGGGATCATCCTCGCAGGGAGCCCGTTCACCGTCAGCGAGCCGCCGGAGCGCAAGTCCTCCGTGGAGCGGCGCGTCGAGCGCGAACTCAGCAGCCTGCTCGACGAGGTCGTGCGTCGCGACTTCCCGTTCCTCGGCGTCTGCTACGGGGTCGGCACCATCGGGTCGCACCAGGGGGCCCGCGTCGACCGCACGTACGGCGAACCGTCTCAGGCGGTGCGCATCACCCTCACTCATGAGGGCGCGGCCGACCCGCTGCTGCGCGAGCTCCCCGCCTCCTTCGACGCCTTCGTCGGGCACAAGGAGGCCATCAGCGATGCACCGCCGAGCATCGCCGTGCTCGCCAGCTCGCCCACCTGCCCGGTGCAGGCATTCCGCGTCGGCGAGAACGTGTACGCGACGCAATTCCACCCCGAGCTCGACACCGCGGCATTCACCGCTCGCGTGCGCTCGTACGCCGGGCACGGTTACTTCGAGCCCTCGCAGGTCGACTCGATCATCGCCACGGCGGAGGCGGCGGACGTGCGCGCCTCGCACATGGTGCTCGCGCGCTTCGTCGAGGAGTACTTGGATTCGCACCGCGGCGACCGCAGTGCGGGGCCGGCGAACGAACCGGTGGCGCGCGCGAGCTGACGTCTCGTGCGCGCGAGCCGTTCCGCCTGTCGCGATGTCACGGACCCGGCTCCTCGGGCTCGATCCATGCGGGCGCGGCAACGAGAAACGGGCGCGATCCCCGAGAGGATCGCGCCCGTTCTTCGACCGACGAAGCGGTGATGGCGAATTACTCCGCGAAGTGCGACGACAGGAACCAGCGGTCCTTGTCGAGCTCCTGGGCGATCGCGATGACGACGTCCTGGCTGACGAGGTCGATGTCGTCGAGCCCCTTCACCGCGGCGTACACGGTGGCGAGCGTGGCGTCGATCTGCGCGACGACCTCGCGCACCGTCACCTTGGACTGCTGGAACCCGTCGCTCAGCTCGGGAGTCGTGGTGCGGGCCGCAACCGTGCCGATCCGGGCGTCGATCGGCAGGCCCAGAGCGACGATGCGCTCGGCGACCGTGTCGGCCGCGTTCTGCGCGTTCGACACGACCGTGTCGAGGTACTCGTGGACGCCGATGAAGTTCTCACCGCGCACGTGCCAGTGCGCCTGCTTGCCGTTCACCGCGAGGGCGACGAGGTCGTGCACGACGGGGGTCAGGTACTGCGCCACACCGGACGGGCGGTGCAGGTCGCCCTGAGCTGCGGGAACAGTGATCTGCTTGGTAGACATCGAGTGGATCCCTTTCGTTCGTGTGACTGAGTACCTTCACACTACGCCGATTTCAGCGAGGCGCAAGGAAGGCAAGGCTCGCATAAATCGCGAGAATTCCCAGATGACGCGCAGGAATATTATCGAGCGATGCGGAGCAGCAGCTCCTCCGCAGGGCGGCGGGGGCCCGTGAAGAACGGCGTCTCCTCGATGACGTGGCGGCGGGCCTCGGTGGCGCGCAGCTCGCGCATCAGGTCGACGATGCGCACGAGATCATCGGCCTCGAAGGCGAGCAGCCATTCGTAATCGCCGAGCGCGAACGATGCGACGGTGTTGGCGAGCACGTCGCCGTAGTCGCGCGCAGCCATGCCGTGCTCGCGCAGCAGCTTCCCGCGCTCCGCGTCGGGGAGGAGGTACCAGTCGCGCCCGCGGACGAACGGGTACACGCAGAGAAACTCCTTCGGAGCATCGCCCGCGAGGAAGGCGGGAACATGACCGCGATTGAACTCGGCCGCGCGGTGCACGCCGATGTTCGACCAGACCGGAGCGAGCCGGCCGCCGCCCCACTCCCAGAGGGTGCGGTAGGCGCGCTGCAGCGCGTCGGTGGTGGGCGCGAACCACCACACCAGCAGGTCCGCGTCGGCGCGGAAGCCCGAGATGTCGTACCATCCGCGCGTCTGCAAGCCCTCGATGCGCTCGAGTGCGGCGAGCAGCTCGGCGACGTCACCCGGCGGACTCCCCGCACGCTCGCCCTCCGCTCCGCGGCGCTCCGCGAACACGGCGTACATCGTGAAATTCGTCGCAGCGTTGATCTGCTCGGCGACATGCCGATGGTCGACCTGCGGCCGCTCTCCCTCGTTCATGCAGCTTCCCTTTCTCAGTGGCACCCCGGAACCGCGATCCTGACGCGCAGCTGCGGGCCTCCTCCGGGCCCGAAAGCGGGTGCACCTGCACGCTACCACTGGTCAGCCTGTACATCTGATGTGCCGCGGCGACAGGGATCGCAGGGCATTGCGAGCCAACGGGTCGCGCCGCCTCGGGTCCATCACAGCTTGTCCGATACCATGGGAGCACCATCCACTCCCCTGGCCCTGAGGTTCGCTATGTCCACTCCCCTGCGGGGTTCGCAGAAGGCGCGCGACACGCTCGAGTACCTGCGCGAGAAGATCTCTTCGAGCGCCTGGGCGGTCGGCG
Source organism: Leucobacter chromiiresistens (assembly GCF_001477055.1). GTDB lineage: Bacteria > Actinomycetota > Actinomycetes > Actinomycetales > Microbacteriaceae > Leucobacter > Leucobacter chromiiresistens_A. The sequence continues at coordinate 26,941 of NZ_LDRK01000026.1, read as the reverse complement.
ATCTGATCCCGAAAGAGCCCGAACTCATGGAGCTCATCGGCGTCGGCAAGTCGACGGTGCGCGAAGCGGTGCGCTCGCTGGCGGCGTTCGGCATGCTCGAGACCGTGCCCGGCGTCGGCACATTCGTGCGCTCCCGCACGCCGGTGAGCACGCTCCTCACCGAGTTCCTCGCCGACCACGACCTCGAAGAGGTGCTCGTGTACCGGCGATCGCTCGAGAACGAGGCGGCGCAGCACGCGGCGGTGCACCGCAGCGAGGCGCAGCTCGACGCCCTGCGAGACGCCGTGCGGCGCGACGAGCAGGCCGACCGCGACGAAGTCATCACCTGCGAGCAGAGCACCACGCCAGGTTCGTTCCACCTGCTCGTCGTCGAGGCGAGCGGCAGCAAGCTGCTGCTCGATCTCTATCTCGGCGTGATCTCGGTGCTGCAGCGCGCACGGGCGCAGGGACGAGTGATCCTCGGAACCACGCTCGAGACGATGCATCTCGACCACGGTGCCGTGCTGCGCGCCATCGAAGCCCGCGACGTGCGGAGCGCCGCGCACTCCATGGCGCTGCACGTCGACCGTGACCTCGGCCTCAGAACCGACATGCTCGACTTCAGCCGGCACACCGAACGCGCCGCCTCCCTGATCGGCGCCGGATACGATCCGGGCGTCGCCATCGAGCAGGCATTCGCGGAGGCCGACGGACGCGCGGTACCTGCTCGGAACACCCGGGCGGCTGCCGATGGCGACGCCCGAGCGGCTGCGGACGGCAACCCCGCTGCTGACGAGAGCAACGCCGAGGCAGCCGAGACCGGCGAGCTCGAAATCGATGCACCCCGTCGCTAAGATGAGACGGTTGCGCCAGGGGCGTTAGCTCAGTCGGTTAGAGCACTGGACTCATAATCCATCGGTCGCGGGTTCAAGTCCCGCACGCCCTACTGCATCGGCTCCCACTGCACCTGCGGTGGGAGCCTGTTGCGCTTCCTCGAGGTGAACCGGGCGACGGTCGTCGTCAGCCGCGCCGACGACATGACCCGCAGCATCGGCGATGCCGCAGTAGGCGTGGAAGGGTGGCAGCAGCTTGTTCTTGCGCCGTCGATGCTGGCACGGAGGATCTCCGCCGGAAAGCGCAGCTGGCCTGCACTCTAGAACGGGAGATGATCAGCTTGTATCGTTCTCCGATCTTCGCGGGCTCGTAGTTGCGGGTCCCCTCGGATTCCCATGAGCCGTTCTGCGAGCGTCGGGCGACGTCGACGTCCCACGAGTTGGGAACGCGGTCGATGTCTGAAGAGTCGGTGCCGATGTACTGCTCGGTGATGGCGAAGCGGTGCCCTCCGGCGTTGTTCTCGATGACGAAATAGCCGGGTGTGAACGCGTCGGGGTCGCCGTCGTAGCACCAGACGGCTTCGTCATGCCGTGCGGTGATAGTGCGCAGCGCCTGATCGAGCTGCATCATCGCGGCTTCGCGCTCAAGGCGTTGGCTGCTGGTTTCGAAGGCGAGCTGGACGTCCTGGTGCTCGTCGACGCGGAGGATGTAGCCGGCCTCGGTCTTCTGCATCCATCCGGTGAAGACCGTCTCACCGAACTCGTCGGTGAAATTGACCTTGCCGCAATCGTCGGAGTCGGTGCCGGCGTCGGCCGGCCATGGTTTCGGCTCGAGACGCCCTCCGGTGTCGTAGGGATTCAGTTTCGCGGGCATCTGCGTCTCCTCGGTGGTGGTACTCCCCCGTTCGTGATCCGCTTTCGGGATCTCGGGGCTCTCCGCAGAGACACAGGGCTCAGCGCACCTTTCCGTTCCAGGTCCGCCTCGAGCGGTTCAGCACAGCTTGCAACGTTCACATGCCATATCCGCGGGCGCCGCGACGCCTCAGTTCGCGGGGTCGCAGGCTCCCCACAGCCCGGCGCCGGCAGCGCGCGCGGCGCTTTCCGCGTCGCGGAATTCTGCCTGCCCTGTGTACGGCTTGGAGTAGGTGTATTCGTAGCCGGCGCCTTGCTGCAGGAGCTGCTCGGCCACGTTCCCGGTGTCGGTGTACAGGTGGCGGAGCAGCCGCCCGTACCGGTCCACGTCACCCTGGGACGGGTCGCTGACGAGCTCGACGTCCTTCCCGTCGAGGAGGTCGACGAGTGCGGTGCGGGCTTCTTGTGCCCAGCACTCGTCTGGGGTCTTGCCTCGCCCGATCTCGGGGGTGTCGATCCCGATGACCCGGACTCGGTTCACGGTGCCGGCGGCGTCGACGGCCTTGATCGTGTCTCCGTCGACCACGGCCGTCACCTGCTGCGTCGTCGAGTCTCCGGGCCGCTCCGAACTCGGGGCGGCGGGGTCGATGTCGATGTTCTGTGCGGCGATGATGGCGGCGATCGCCGCGGCTGCGAGCGTGACGGCGAGCTTGGTGATGCGGTGGGCAGTGCGCTTGTTCATGCTTCCTCGATGGAGAGTCGCCCCCGACGGGGCGTAAGTGACGGTTCGATGAGTTGATGAGGTCGGCACTCGTGGTGCCTCCTCGCACCTAGACGCGGTGAGGCGCGCTGTTCCGGGTGTATATCACGATGATGCCTCGTTCCTGCTCTCCCGGTTTCGAACTATGCGCAAGGCATACCAGCAACGGCTTCGAGCTGCCGGCTTCACCACAACTTCGGGAACACGTTAGGCCGATCCACCGTCACCCAGCCATCCAAAAGGGCGCTCTGCGCCCGCGGCCAGAATGCCCGCGCAGCGGGCAGGCTGGCCCGACCGGAAGCCGCTCAGCATCTCCCCGCCCGCTCCACCGCTGAACGATCCAGTCGCGCCTGCCGCACGACGCGCCGCGGCACGCCGCGGCGTCGGGGTCGAGCGTGTTACCTCCTACTACGAGCCGAGCGACGAGCTGCGATACGCTCACGAGAGGGGTGTGTGAGCCAGTTCGAGATGAGAGAGCACCCTGATGGGTCACTTGATTTACGACGGAAGATCGTACGAGTTCGAGGATCGCCCGCTCGTGCATTTGCAGATCGTCATCCAGCAGGAGCTCGCGAAGCAGGAGCACTTCTTCTTCACGTGGCACCCGAACGGCCTACGCGATAACGAGATGACGATCTGGGTATCGCCACACGTTCATCTCGCATTCCGCTACACCGGGAGCCACCAGCCGAAGCCCAACAAGGCGTGGCTCATCGCGCTGAACGCAATCTCGTACTCCCGCCGGGGTCTGATCGCGATTAGTGAAGAAGATGCGGTCCGGTATCTTCGCGAGAACCCAGGTCTGAAGTAGCTCGAGCCGCGGCCTGCAGTCGCCTCATCGTTCTCAATCGATGGTTTCGGTCGCCGCTGTGGCACTCGCCTTGCGGCCCTCGCGATGACCGCAGATTCCCGCGGCGCATTCATTGAACTGATATTCAGCCTCTGCAGGAAGCGAGCGAGGGCGAGGCGTCACGCGCTTCAGAGTTTGCTCGAACATCTCGTGACGGCCACGGATGAGGCTCTTCGCGAAGGCATCAGCCTCTTCACTCCTTCGACCTACACTGCCTCATCCGCGACAGCAGTCCGAATCCGCGCGTTTCCCTACTGCACTCTTGTTGACGCCCGTAAGCTGAGCGACTTCGCGATCTTTGAGGTCTGCATTTGCTGAGAAACGAACAGACTGCAATGATCGCGGTGTCGCGTCAGGCACCCCGAGAAGCAGCGAGTAGGAACTGAGCTGAGATCGGGATCACCCGTGTGGTCGTAACCATACTTGCAACTTATGCAGGCTCAACACGGGACGCGATCAGAGGTCGGAGGCGTTTCCAACGGAGCCCTTTCTGCAGTTGCTTGCCCCAGTGAGTGCGATCGAGGCCGCTAGCGAGAGGGAACCGGGTGTTCGACGGCGGTGCTCTTCACGGGAGACGAGACGGGATCGCCTTCTCCATTTTCGATCATCCGCTTCACGGGGATGCTCGCAGCAAGGACGGCGGCTACGATCGTGATTCCTGCGCCGACAATGAGAACGGTGCGGAAACCTGCCTCGCTCGGAACGAGTGATTGCCCCAAGGGAGTACTCATTTGCGCGAGGATTACGCCGACAACGGCGGCGCCGATTGTGGTGCCGAGTGAACGCATCAAAGTATTGAAGCCATTAGCTGCCGCCGTCTCGCTGCGAGGGACCGCCCCCATGATCAGCGCGGGCATCGCGCCATAAGCGAGTGCAACGCCGCTGTTCACTACGATACCTACGAGCATGACACCCCACGTGGCGCTCATACCCAAAAGCCCGACACCGTACCCGACAGCAATGATCAGCGCTCCAGTCACCAGCGTGAACTTTGGGCCGCGAGCATCGGTGATGCGCCCGCCGACCGGGGAGAGAAGCATCATCATGACACCGGCCGGGGCCATCCAGAGCCCAGCGGCAAGCACCGTTTGACCAAGCCCGTATCCGGTTTGCGCAGGGAGCTGCAATACCTGCGGGAGCACGAGCATGCTCGCGTACATTCCGAAACCGATGAAGATCGATGCGATGTTGGTGAGGAGCACCTGCGGCCTCACCACCGTGCGAAGATCAACAAGGGGGTCGTCCCGCTTCGTCTCCCAGAAGCCCCACAGCACGAACGACACTGCCGCGAGAGCAAACAGTCCGATCGTTTCGAAGGATCCCCATCCCCATTGCGCACCCTTCGAGATTGAGAGGATAAAGGAGACAAGACCAATGGCGAGCCCTATCGCTCCCACGAAGTCGAACTTCTGACCGGCTGCGCCAGCTCGCCCCTGGGGCACGACGAGCGCGATGACGATGGCTGCCACGACAGTGACACCGGCCCCTCCCCAGAACAGGGCCCTCCAGCTGGCGAACTGAATCACGGCCGCTGCGAGGGGAAGTCCGATGGCGCCACCAATGCCCATCGTCGCACTCACTGTGGCAATCGCAGAGGAGAGCTTCTCCCGGGGCACCGCATCCCGCAGCAGGGCGATTCCTAGCGGCGCCATGCCCATCCCGAGCCCTTGGAGCGCTCGTCCGGCGATCATGAACTCAACGTTCGGCGCCAAGGCGCATAGGACGCCTCCGAGGACGAGCGGAACGGTCGAAAGTAAGATCATGCGCTTCTTGCCGAAGATATCGCCGAGCCGCCCAGCGATTGGAACCGCCACGGCAGCCGCGAGAAGGGTTGCCGTCACGATCCACGCGGTGTTAGCTGGCGAGGTCGCAAAGATTGCGGGGAGTTGTGCGACGAGCGGAGTGATCATCGTTTGCGTAACTGACGCGGCAATGCCGGCGAACGCGAGCGTGGCAACGAGCGCTCCGGAGCTCGGCGAACGCATTTGGGAAGGTGACATGGTTCCTCAGACTCTCGTTATGCAGAATGCATATGCATCGTACATATGCATAATACACATCTGCTGGTAGTATTGGAGCGCCAGTAAGGACGGAGTGTGCAATGTCGCGACGTGTTGCCGATATCGAGTACGAGCAGATGCTGTTGAGCCGCTACACCACGGCTCAGCATCGTCTCGAAGGAGATCTCGAGCGGAGCGCATATCTACTGCTCAGCCGCCTCGAGCATCAGGGCCCTATGACTATCGCCCAACTGCGCGATGCTTTTCTCTTGGACACCTCCACGGTGCAGCGTCAGACCGCCGCTGCTATGCGTGAAGGCCTTCTTGAGCGCATCCCCGATCCCGATGGCGGTCAAGCGAAGAAGTTTGAGATCACGGCACGTGGTACCGAGCGCTTAACCAAGGTACGGCAGCGCTTTGTGGCAACGCTCGATCGCGCTCTAGAAGCGTGGAGCGACGCAGACGTCGCGCACTTTGCGGACCTTCTCCGCCGTTTCAATCTCGATATCGAGCGTTACGGGGAATCCCGGGGTGGGACGACAACATCGTGGCCGCGCACCGCCGCGCCGCTCGCGGACTGACGTTGTGCCACGAAGGGGGATTCGCGAGGAGACCTGTCCGCGGGATATGGCCCTTCAGGATCTCGAAGTGGCGCTCACACGCCTGATTTCGACTTCCAGAAGATATCTTGCGGAGCGCGCGGCAAGCGTTCTCGAGGGCATGCGTCCAAGCGAGCTTGCAGTACTCGTCACGGTTTCCAGTGTCTCGCCAGCTTCCGTGACCCACATTGCAGCCACGCTCGAAATCGACCGTGCTGCATCGAGTCGAGTGTTGCGAAAGTTGCATGCAGCGGAACTCGTCGAGCGCGCTCCTTCACTCGCGGATAAGCGCTCAGTTCTCGTGAGGGTGTCACCACTGGGGCGTTCGCGATTGGCGCAGGCGCGGAACCTTGCCACGGCGCGGCTTCGAAATTTGTTGAGCGATCACACCACCGAAGATCTGAATATCCACCTTCAAATGATGCGATCGCTCACTCGAGCCTGAACATGACCCTGACAGTAACCGAACGTATTGTGGTCACTCCAGGTTGTGATCAGTGAATCAGCAGCGCTTTCCCCTGAGTTTCACGCGCCTCGAGTGCACGGAATGCATCGCTCACTTCCGCCACGGGGTACCGGTTTCCGATGGACACCTTCACGCGCCCTTCTCTGATCCAATCGAACATGTCAGCGGCCCGTCTATTCAGCTCTTCTGATGTACGAATGTGGTGCATCACTGTGGGACGGGTGAGGAACAGTGATCCGCCGCTGTTCAATCGGTTCACCTCGAGGGGGTCGACGGGACCGCTGGCGTTTCCGATCAGTGCCAGCGTGCCGCGAACGCGAAGGGCCCGGAGGCTGTCGTCGAACGTGGTCTTGCCGACGCCGTCGTATACGACCGAGGCCCCGATGCCTTCAGTGACTTCTCGAGTGCGTGCAGCGAAATGGTCATAGTCAAATACGAAGTCGGCCCCATGAGCGGTCGCGGTTGCGGCTTTTTCGGGAGTCGACGTGGTGCCAATCACGCGCGCACCTTTGAGTTTCGCGATCTGTGTGACAAGCTGTCCGACTCCGCCCGCGGCCGCGTGCACGACGACCACATCACCCTCAGAGACAGGGAACGTATCGGTGGTCAGATAATGTGCAGTCACGCCTTGCATGAGAGCAGCGGCAGCGGTCTCATCGTCGATGTCGTCCGGAATCGGCACGAGCTTTTCGGTGTCCACGATCGCATACTCAGAGAAGCTCCCCTGCCCACCCGCAAGCCATCCAACGCGCTGACCTACCTCGAACCCGGTCTCATCATCACCGAGAGCCGCAATTTCTCCGACTCCTTCCACGCCTGCACGAAACGGCACCGAAACCGGCGTCGCACCGCGCCGTTGGGCCACATCCAGGAAGTTCACCCCGGACACCTTGAGCCGAACGAGAACTTCTCCCGGCTGTGGAGACGGCACTGGCGATTCCTCGGCGCAGAGCACCTCCGGTCCTCCGAACTCGGTTACGGTGATCGTTTTCATCGTGTCAGCCATCATCGCCCTTTCTTCCATCTCCGCCCACTAGCCGCGGACCCGTTCTCCGTGAGTAACGACTATACAGGTCTGTTTACTTCATGCTAGAAAGAGACCATGACAGGAGCGCACGACTCAGTGGGTGCATTGACGCCGGCTTCAGAGAGAATTCTCGATACGGCATCTCGGCTGTTCTATGCCCACGGGATACATGCGGTAGGCGTGGACCGCATCGCCGAAGAGTCGGGCGTCACGAAAAAGACGCTCTACGATCGCTTCGGCTCCAAAGAGAAGCTCGCGCTCACGTACCTTCGGCGCAGAGAAGACCAGTGGAGAAACGCGCTCGACAGACTCCTGTCACTGCGGCCAGAACACAGCATCGAACGAGTTCTTGCCGTCTTTGACGCGGCGGACCTGTGGTACACGGGCCGGTCCACGAAGGGATGCAGCGCGGTGAACGCACGGGCCGAGGCCGGCCCAGACGCGACCGCGCAACCCATACCGATCGAGGTCACCGCACAGAAAACCTGGATGCTCGAACGGTTTCAGGAGCTTTGCGCAGAAGCAGGGTTCGACCAACCGGACGTTTTAGCTCGGCACTTGCTACTCATCCTGGAAGGCGCACTCGTAACCCTTGGCACGCAGTCGTTCGACGAACCCATGCGCGTCGCTCGAGCAGCTGCTGCCACCATCCTCGACGCCGCGCTCCCCCATCTACAAACCCCGAAAGGCGAGGTCTAACGTGACATCAACAACCGAGCTCTTGGATCTCACCGCAGCGCGTTTGGCGTACACGCCCAAAGCCGATCGCGAAGAGGTTCAACGGAACTACGCCTACGACCTCGAACGATTCATCACGCATTCCAGTACGACCTCGATCAACCCCGACCCGGAAGCGTTGGAATCGGTGCTCGCCTCGGTGGCCCACGCGTTGGAGAAGGGTCTCGCGGTCGAAGAAACCCGCGCGGGGTTTGGCGCCGGCAGGCTCCCGCTGACAATGCAAGCCGTGCGGGAACTTGAATCGACCGGGCACGCAAGCAGCATCACCGCAGGTGCGCGCGCGTGCCTGCGCCAATACGTCGAGTATCACGACAACCTCGGTTTGACACTTCCCGAAGGATCCGAAGCCGAATTGCGCGCCTTCGTCGCAGATTCCCCGAGATCGGCCGCGACCGGGGGGTCGATCACTCTCACCAAGAGAGAGGTCGAAAACGCAACGAATTTCGACTACGACGAGTTCATCAACACCCGCTACAGCATCCGGCATTACACCGGCGCTGCGGTGTCACCGAGCGATGTCGAACTTGCAGTTTCTCGAGCATTGAAGACCCCACGAGTATGCAATCGCGAGACGCGCCGCGTGTACGCTGCCTATGATTCTGATCTCAGAGACCACCTACTCTCCTTCCACCACGGCAACCGAGGATTTGGGCACAAGCTCGGTGCGGTGCTGATCGTCACGTCGGACCTGCGCGGGTTCGACATGATCGGAGAACGCAATCAGCCCTGGATTGACGGCGGCCTCTTCGCGATGTCTCTGGCGTACGCTTTCCACGCTGCGGGCCTGGGTGCATGCATGATGAACTGGTCCGAAGACGCCGATCACGACCAGCGCTTGCGCGCAGAGTTCGACATTCCCGACAACGAAGTCATCATCACATTCCTCGGCGTCGGTCATTTGCCAGAGGTCTTTGAGGTCGCGGCTTCCCCAAGACCTGCTGTTAACGACGTCCTGCGCGAAGTCCAGCTGCGTTAGGCATCGCTATTGACGAGCCGACACAGGTGTGAAGACGAAGTAGCCCTAAAGCAAAGGTGCCCCCCCTGAGGTGGGGCACCTTTCGAGTTTGAGAACATGGTTGCTTCACCTTCAATCTGAGCTCGACGATCAGCAACGAGGTTCTCAACTGGCTCGGCAACACCGCGGGCTGTCTCGTCCCCACGACGCTAAACCTCGTCCGGATCAGCATCGCTGAGAACGAGCGCCTTACTCCTAATCCGCGCGACTGAGCGCGCGTCGCCGTTTTCGGCGATTGACGCTCGACCTCCCGGCGCAAATTGCGGGCACGGTCCGTAATCGCCTGATATGGAGATTCCCGACTTGGGATTACGGCAGCCTTTTCCCGTGCGAGCCTGTACCTTCGGTCATCAGCAACATTCTTCATCGCGCCCTCGTACTCTTCGAGAGCATCTTCGGGAGCAGCGGGATCGGCGTCATGCGATAAGTCGAGCAGCACGGGCCGGAACGACGGCTCGACGCGAAAATTGGTCACAGCTCAGCTACGATCAGCCACCCCCTCAGGTTCGAGCTTAGGTCGAAGTTCCCTTCGACACGCCAACAGATTGGCGTACCGTCGCAAACGCAACGCATAATAGGCACTCGAACATATGTTCGATGACTGCGGGGGCGACTATGTGGGTGGAAGAGGTTCGGGCACTCGATCCTGCCGCGCCCGTCGGCGCCGTCCCCTTCGCGTACCTCGAGGCCGCGTGCGGCTTCCCCTCCCCCGCGCAGGACTACGAGACGACCGAGATCGACCTGAACGAGCACCTCATGCCAAACAGGGTCTCCACGTTCCTGATTCGTGCGCGCGGCAACAGCATGACCCGCGCAGGCATCTACGACGGTGACGAACTGATCGTGGACCGCTCGATCCGGCCCGAGGACGGGCACGTCGTCGTCGCCGTCGTCGACGGCGAGATGACCGTGAAACGGCTCCGCGTGACGCGCGCCGGCGTGATCCTCTCGGCCGAGAACCGCCAGCACCCAGACATCGAGGTCGCCGAGCTGTCGGAGCTGCACATCTGGGGCGTCGTCACGAGGAGCCTGCATCGTGTCCTCCGAGCGTAAGCGGATGATCGCGCTCGTGGACTGCGAGTCCTTCTACGCGAGCTGCGAGCGGGTCTTCGATCCCACCTTGTACGGCCGACCCGTGGTGGTCCTCTCGAACAACGATGGCTGCGTCGTGGCGATGTCGCGTGAGGCGAAGGCGCTGCAGGTCGAGATGGGCGCACCGTGGTTCAAGATCAAGGACTGGGCGGCCAGCGCCGGCGTCGTCGCCCGCTCGAGCAACTACGAGCTCTACGGCTCCCTGTCCGCGCGCGTGATGGAGATCATCGGCCGGTACTCGGCATGGCAGGAGGTGTACTCGATCGACGAGTCCTTCATCGGCCTGCACGGAACGGTCGACGAGCTCACCGCAATCGGGCATGAGATTCGCTCCGAGGTGCTCCGCTGTACCGGGATCCCTGTCCGAGTCGGCATCGCCTCATCGAAGACGCAGGCGAAGCTCGCCTCGCGGGGTGCGAAGGCCGACCTGTCGCTCGGCGGTGTCTGCCACCTAGGCTTCTACTCCCCCGACCGGCTGGATCGGATTCTCGCCGGCACCAGCACGACAGACCTGTGGGGCATCGCCGGGCGCACGGGAAAGCGCCTCGCGGGGATGAGCATCTTCACGGCGAAGGATCTCCGTGACGCGGATGCGAAGTGGATCCGCAAGAAGTTCTCCGTGGTGATGGAGCGCACCGTGTTTGAGCTGCGTGGCATCTCGTGCATCCCGCTCGAGGAGCAGCCGCCGCACAAGGACCAGCTCATCTTCTCCCGCTCGTTCTGCCAGCCGGTGTCGACCCGGGAGGGCATGCAGCAGGTGTTCTCGATCTACGCGCAGCGCGCGAGCACGCGACTTCGGGAGCACGGCCTGGTGGCAGGGGTGGTGTCCGCCTGGGCGTCGACGAGCAGGTTCCGCGAGGGCGAGTTCCACACCGCGCACGTCGCCGTCGGGATGCCGACGGAGACGGATGACCCGATCGGGATCGCGAAGGCCGCGTTCGCGGCGCTCCCCCGCGTTCGACCCGGCTCGGACTACGTGCGAGCCGGGGTGGTGCTGACCGGGTTACGGAAGAAGCAAAGCGTCGCCCCGCTCGCGCTGTTCGAGCCGGAGTACGAGGGGCGCCGGATCGGAGAGACGCTGGACGGCATCACGCAGAAGCTCGGCCCGCGCGCGATCGGCATCGGCCGTGGTGGCCTGCGGGGAGCTCCGGTGTGGACGATGAAGCGGGAGATGCTCTCGCGCCGCGCGACGACGCACTGGGAAGAGCTCTGCGAAGCGCGGGCGTAGAACCTCCCGCCGAATGGGACGGGTGATGCGATTCGGTTTCGGGGTGACCTACGGTGGCGTCATGTTCGTGTGCGTTGCGTGTGGGGATCCAGCGTTTCGCTACATCAACACGGTGCGGTGCCTCGATGATGACTGCAATATCGCGCGCACTCTCCGCGCGATTCCAGATGTTCTCCCCTGGGAGGAGTGGCGCGCAAGCAGATAGCGCTAGGAAGTCGTCCGATGGCACGCGCGGGTGGCCGCTAGGCCGTACTGGTCAAGAGACTGAGGCCGAACGCGGCCATGAACGCCACCCGTTGGGAAGGGCGCGCAGGATGGGTTTGGCGTCTTTGAGACGCTGGGCAGGAAGATCTTGAGAGCGGGACTTTCCGGAGCTCGCGCCGTCGGGATAGGTGAAGGCGTAGTCGACCCAGGGGCGAAGTCCGCGTTCAATCGTCTCTCGGTAGTTACCGCTGACGATCGCCAATACTTGCTGCTCGAGTTCATCGGCTTCGGCCTGCCAGCTCGAGTCGCATGCGTCGCAACCGCAGCCTGGGTAGTAGAAGTCGTGCAATAGGCCCGCGTGCATGTGGATCCCCGGATAGGCGGTGAAGACCATCGTCAAGGACGCGCACCTCGGATCATTGGGCCGAATCCGCACGGCGCGCACCACATCTTGAAGTTCAGCACGCAGCAGATCGGCCGCCGCCTCAACGCCTTCATCGACCTCGACGTCGTACGTCTCTCGGAGGTGCGCGATGAGGGCATCGGCGACAACGTGGATCGGCGCGAACCGCTCGGGATGCGTGTCGACCGAGTAGGTGTCCTCCGGAGGCGACCCGTGCCACCGATTTCCATAGTTGATTACGCCGCCGTCAGCATCGCGGAAGACCGGCGCGTTGATCAAGGGGCGGACGTAGGAACTCATTCCATCATCCTGCCTCATCCTTGCGGTCCGGCCGGCCCGTGCTCAGGCCGGACGGGACAGGTCCGTCTTCATCCATGTCAGTTTGGCGGCGAGGCTAACGGCGGCTCGGTAGTTGTGAGCGGTCTTGTCGGAGCGCGTCGCGATGCCGCGCCATTGCTTGAGCTTGTGAGAGCATCTCTCGACGACGTTTCGGCTCTTGTAGCGCTCCTTCTGCTGGTGACCGAAGTCGATCGGTCGGCCCGGCTTGTTTCGACGGTGAGCGATCTGGTCGTCGCGCTCAGGAATCGTTGCGGCGATTCCGCAGACGAAGGGCACGATGGCAACGCGCCACCACGCCAATCTCTCATCCGTCTTGGACAAGGCTCAGATGGTGCGCGAGGACTCTCATTGCTTGCTGGACGTCTGCATCGGTCACTGTGGCAGGCACGTTGGTATTGAGTAACGTCTGGCTCAAGCGACGCTCGATCACCTTGGTGCGCAGCGAGTTCGCCGTCACGATCGACGTCAGCTGTTCAGTGGACACCTCGGTGTATATCTGAGTGGTCGCAAGAGAGGCATGACCCAGGAGTTCTTGCACCCCTCGCAAATCGTGCGTTTCGCGGAGGCCGTGCGATGCCGCGCGATGCCGCAGGTTGTGCGTGCTCCACCCGGTCCCCAGGTGCTGCTTCAGCCACTTGTACACCGTCGCTGGATGAACATGGCCACCGAACCGACCGCGGAAGTAGTAGTCGTCGCACCCTTGCTCCGACTCCAGTTGCTCGAGGAGGCTCAGCGTGAGAGGGTCGAGCGGGACCAACCTTTCCTTCGAGCCTTTGCCGATCACACGGAGTGACATACCGTCCCTCTGGGCAGGGTGAGCAGCAGCAATCTCGCTTCGTCTGAGACCCTGGGTTGCGCCGAGGCACAGCATGGCTGCTTCGACCGTCGACGCTTTGTCGAACGCATCGAGTACGACGTCTTCGGGTGCTGGGCGCGGTAGGTACCGTGGCACTCGTACCGTTTCAAGCCCTCTACTCGGATTCTGAGCGATGAGCTTCCGTTTTCGTGCCCACTGGAAGAAGGATCGATACGAGGCGTATACCTTCTTCCGGTAGGCGGGCGACCACTCTGCCGAGTGCAAGTCGAGGTGCTGCTCGAGGACGGTCTTGGTGATGTCTTCCAACGGACCGGCGTGAGCATGCAACCGGCTGAGATCGCCGAGCCGTTGTTTCAAGGTTCCGGGCGATCGCCCGAGCCGAAGAAGATGGAGTCGGTATTCCGCCAGAAGCTCAGTACTGTTCACACGGGTGAAGCTTGTTCGCGACTTACCGCTGTGCTCGCGAAATCAATGAAATTACGTTGGAATCATCGCGAATTGGGTACCACTCGGTGTCATTTGCAGCATGAATTCCGTCGCGCTCAGCATTGAGCGGGAAGCGCACGATGTTGTCCCGAACGCGCAATCCATCGGTCGCGGGTTCAAGTCCCGCACGCCCTACTCCATCGGCTCCCACCGCACTTGCGGTGGGAGCCTGTTGCGTTTCCTGAGGTGGACTGCGAGACGTTCTGATGGGAACGTTGCGGCCTCGCGCTGACTGGTTCCGTGCCTGCGGCATCGGGCGTGCGAATGCGCAACTACGGCGCAGATGCACGGGAGTCGGTGTGCGGGGTGGAAGATGGGGTGTGGCCGTACCGAGCCTGCGGAGAGGGTTCTCACATGAACGGCGGTGCGGGCCTTTGGTTTTCAGAGAAAGGTACTGAACGAAGATGCCGACACGTAGCTCATCGCAGAACCCCCAGCGAGGCTCCCTCCGGCGCGTGCTTCGTCTCCTCGGCGCGGCTTCGGGCGCGATCCTGATCGTCGTCGGGGCGCGCTCTGGCGCATCACCTGATCTTCAGAGCACGTGCGGGCCCGGAACCTATGGGGGCCCATGCAGCGGTGCCACGATCCTCACCCTGGTGTGTCTCATCGCGGGGGCGTTTCTGTACGGGCAGTCAGGGTCGCGCCGGTGGATCTGGGTACCCGGGGCCGGTGCTGCAGGAGTGGTCATCCTCGCGGAGTATCAGGGCGTCCCGGTGAACCCCTTCTATCTCACCGTCGTGCTCATTCTCGCGCTCGTCGCGATCGCGACGAGTGTGATCAGCATCATCACGGGGCGGGTGGCGCGTTCCGCGAAGTAACGCGCTGCGTCGACTCCGCGGGATGCGTCTGGTGCTGGTTCTGAGAAGCCGGGATGGGAGTCGGGTCTGCAACGGTCCCCGTGGTCAACCGATCCTGCCGCGCCGGCCACCGAAAGCGGTCGACGAACGCGGCGCCCCTCGTCGAGCGGGTGAGGAGGGCGAACAATCCGAAGCCGATCATGCCGCCCAAGATGTTCGTCAACCAGTCGTTGACATCTGCAAGGTGACCGCCCAGCACAATACGGGCGGTGACCAACTGCGCCAGCTCGATAGCGAGGCTCGCGCCGGCGACGATCGCCAACACCTCCCACCACCTCGCACGCGCGGCCAGCAGAGGGATGAGCCCTCCGAGCGGAATGAACACTGCGATGTTGATGAGAGCGTCCTGGAACTCATAGTCCACGAACGGCACGAGGTAGAGAGGTATCGGCCGTGGTCCGTCATGAAACCCTGGTCCATCGCGGAGGAGGATCGGAAACACCGTGTTCGCGAGCACTCCCCCCGCATAGATCGCGAGAGCGGCGGCGACCGACGCCCGCGCGAGGGTGATGCGACCGCGAGAGCGGAGGACACGGAGCAGCACGAGGAACGTCACGATCCCCAGCGGAATCACGATCGGGAGCATGGGGACTTCGATGATCTTCATTCACCGCTTCCGGTGATCTGCCTGGTGGAGTCGAGCGCGCGATTCAGATGCTGCGGCAGCTCGGTAGCGCGCCGGAGCGATGCATCCGTGGCCGCCCGGTCGAGCGACGCTATTCCATTCCTTCGAGCAGCTTCGAGAGGTCGTTCGGCGTCGTGCCGGATGCCTTCGCGAGTTCGCCGAAGCGGGCATCGACGGTCGCCGTCTCAGCATCGCCCGCGTTGGTGAAGAGCGACAGGTACTCGGCGTCGCCCCCGGTCTCCTCGACCGACTGCACGCGGATGAGCCAACACGTCGCGTCGGGAGTGAAGCCCGCGTGGACTTCCCACGCGAGTGCGAGCGCACCGATGCAGACGGTATTGGCGTCGAGGAGCTCATTGACCGTAGCGTCCTCGTGCACCAGCGCCAATTCGAAGAGATCAGCCATGGTGTGCGTGGGCGAGATGCTCGCGCCGTTGGAGAGGAACCCGGTCGCTCCTGGCGCTGAAACGCGAGGCGTTCCCAGCGCAACCGGCCGTTCGATACCGCTGCGGGTCAGGCACCCGGAACTGCGGTGGCGCCGTGCCGAGCTAACCAAATCTTCGGGCGCCACCGCGCTTCGCGTCGCCGTGGAGGAGGTTCTCCGCCCGATCGGGATGACCGGTATGCATCACTCATGAGACGGTTGATCGCGCTACTCATGGGGTCTGGACGATGAGCTCCGGGTTCCCCGCCCTCTGGCATCAGGATCGGCACAAGCCGTGCATACGCTCTCGACAACCGGGCGATCACTCCGGCGCATGCCGGCCGAGACCCACGTTCCCGCGCTGTGCGTGATCGGACGATGCGCTGCCAGCGCCTCCGGCGATCCTCCCGTCCACCCGCGGGCAATCTTCGCGCTACTTTACTTCCCTACGCTGACCTGGGCGCCCGGCGGCCCGATACTTCGGATCGAGCTGCCGCACGCGCTTCCCACCTCAAGAAAGGTCTGCGGCAACTCGTGTCTTCATCTCGACGATCACCCCTGAGAACAGCGCTCGCAGCCGGGCTCGGTCTCGGCATCGCAGTGAGCGGCATCGCTCTCGTACCCCAGCACACCCTGACGGCGAGCTACGCGTCGCCCGACACCGGAGGCCTCGATCTCGGCGGCCGCGATTCGAGCCTGCTCCGCGCTGAGACGCGTCACCTCGCCCCGGGCCTGAAGGCGACGAGCTTCGACCGGTTGCAGAGCGAGGGGTGGGTGACGGGCGACGTGCTCGTCGCAGACCTCTCCACCCCGACGCTGTCGATGGACGTGCGCGACTCGGGCAGCCTGACGAAGCCTGCTCCCGTCACCGAGCACTCCCTCGGCGATCATGCCGTCGCCGCGGTCAACGGCTCGTTCTTCGACATCAACAACTCGGGTGTCGCACAGGGCACCAACGTCTCGTCGAGCGAGGGCGTGAAGACCACGAGCGCGTCGCCCGTCGAGAGCTTCACGATGAGCGAGGGCATCGCCGCCATCCAAGCGCTCACCTCGGCCGCCACCGTCGAGATCTCGGGTACAGCGCACCAGGTGAGCACCGTCAACAACATCGGAATTCCGCTTGACGGCATCGGGTACTTCACTCCGATGTGGGGCGAGTACCCGATGGCGCGCGCGATCGGCGGACCTGCGAACATCGATCCGGAGTTCCTTCGAGTGGAGGTCGCCGACGGAGTCGTGACACGCACCTCGGCCGACCTCGCTGAGATCACGGGGCCGACCGCAATCGCCGCGGGAACGGGCGTCGTGCTCGCGCGCGGATCGGCCGTCGCCCTCTTCGCAGACGTGAAGCCCGGCGATCGGATGCCCGTCACGGTCGCCGCGAGCGCCGACGTGGATCTCGCGATCAGCGGAAATCAGCGCCTCGTCGCCGATGGAGCGGTCGTCGGTGCGCCTACCCCGGGCGAGCCGCGCACCGCCGTCGGCGTGAGCGAAGACGGCAGCGAAGTCATCGTCGTCTCCCTCGACGGCCGACAGAGCCACTCGCGCGGCATGGCCCTCGACGAGCTCGGGGAATTCATGGTCGAACTCGGCGCGCACAACGCGGTCAACCTCGACGGCGGCGGATCCAGCACCCTGCTCATGCGGGAGCCGGGCACCAGCGAACTGAGCGTCGGCAATGCACCCTCCGACGGGCATCTGCGCAGCGTACCCAACAGCCTCGTGTTCTCGTCGACCGCGCCGGACGCCGGCGTCACCGACGTGAGCGTCGGCCCCGAGTCGAAGCTCGACGACGCCGACGCGGTGTTCCCCGGCTTCTCGCGCACCGTCTCGGGCATCGGCCTCGATGCGAACCGCGGAGCGCTCGCTACGACGGGCGAGTTCTCCGTGGCAGGAGGACACGCGACGTTGACTGCGATCGACGGAGACACCGCGAAGGTTACCGGAGCGACCCCGGGCACCGCACCCGTCACGTTCACCGCTGCCGGCAAGTCGGCGACGAGCGAGATGCGCGTGCTCGGCGAGCTCGACAGGCTCCGTGCCAGCCGAAGCGTCATCGCGCTGGTCGACCAGAACGGCAGCGAGACGGTGACGATCACGGGGCTCGACCGTGACGGTTTCGGAGCACCCATCGAGGCCGCAGATCTCACGGTTTCCGCGGGTGCGGATGTCGCTGTCGAATCGCTCGACGGCAACACCTTTACCATCACCCCGCGCACGGCATCCGGGGCGGCGACCGTGTCGTTCGCCGCCGGAGACCGCCGCGTCGACGTCGCGGTGACCATCGGCCTGGAGGAGACTCCGGTGTCGGACCTCGCGAACGGGAAGGACTGGACCTTCCGCTCGGACCGGGCGACCGGTGCCATCTCGGAGGCGACTGGACCGAACGGCGAGGCGGGACTGAAACTCACCTACGACTTCGCTTCGTCCACGGGCACGCGCGGCGCGTACGCGGTGGCACCCGAACCCATCGAGATCGCGGGGCAGCCGAAGGCGATCACGATGTGGATGCACGGAGACGGCAAGAGCACCTGGCCCCGCCTCCAGATGAAGACCGGCGCCGGCACGACGATCAACCTCGACGGCCCGCACACGAGCTGGACGGGCTGGCAGGAGATCACGTTCACGGTGCCCGTCGGAACCGCCTTCCCGCTGCAGCTCGAGCGGGTGCGCATGATGGAGACCTCGGCGGCGAAGCAGTACCAGGGCGAGACCAGCTTCGCCGGCATCCGCGCTGTCGTGGCGCCCGACGTGGCGCAGCCGCAGGCACCCGTCGTGCACGATCCGCTCGTCATCACGAACGGGACCGTCGATCAGCGCGCGCAACGCATCGCCGTGATGAGCGACGCGCAATTCGTCGCACGCAACCCCGAGGGGCCGAACGTGCAAGGGGCGCGGCAGACGCTGCGCGAGATCCTCGCCGCGAAGCCCGACATGTTCGTGATCACCGGCGACTTCGTCGACGAGGCCGCTCCCGAGGACCTTGCACTCGCGCGGAGAATTCTCGACGATGAGATCGGCGACCAGCTGCCGTGGGTCTACGTGCCGGGCAACCACGAGGTGATGGGCGGCCCCATCGAGAACTTCATCGCCGAGTTCGGGCCGACCAAGACGAAGCAGCAAGTGGGCGGCACGCTTCTCGTCACGCTGAACACTGCGAACGGCTCGTTCAACGGCTCCGACAAGCAGCAGATGCGCTTCCTCGAGGAGGCGCTCGCCCAGGCTGAGCAGGACTCGACGATCACGGGCGTGCTGGTGTTCGCGCACCATCCGGTCGACGATCCGAAGAGCAGCAAGGACAGCCAACTCTCCGACCGCATCGAAGCGCAGCGGTATCAGGACCGGCTCGCGGAGTTCCGCGCCGACACGGGCAAGTCGATCGCCTCGATCAACGGCCACGCCGGGGTATTCCACGCGACGAGCCATGAGGGCGTATCGACGTTCCTCAGCGGCAACAGCGGTAAGGGGCCGTCGGGCGCGCCCGATCAGGGCGGGTTCACCGGCTGGGCGATGCTCGGCATCAACCCGAACTCGGGTGTCGTCGGTCACAACCCGACGCCCGTGACGAGCCGCACGAACTGGCTCCGCACCGAGGTGAAGCCCCGCGTCGACGAGCTCACACTCGGCGCGACGGCAGCAGTTCCAGCAGCGATGACCGTCGGAGAGGCCGTCACCGTCGATGCCACCATTTCGCAGGACGGCGGGCGCATCGTGCCGGTGCAGTGGCCGATGAGCGCGGTCTGGGGAGGCGACGGAGTGATCGTCGACGACGGATCGGTCGAGACGGATCAGCGCGGCCGCGCCGTGAGCGCGAGCGCGAGCGAGGCAGCCGGTGAAAGCGTGGTCCGCTTCAACCCGTCGACTGGAGCGCTGACCGCCACCGGGGTCGGAGAGGCGACACTCACCGTGACCGTGAACGGGGTGGTGCGCGAGCACACCATCACCGTCGCCGACGACGCGACCAGCCCGATCGATCCGGGCGGCCCGGGCGACCCCAGCGCTCCGGCCGAGCCGGGCGTCCCCGGAGCACCGGGCGAACCGGCAGACGGCCCTGACGAGGGAGCAGATGACGGGACCGGGGCCGCCTCCGGTGCCGACGGCAGTGCAGCGGGTGCCGCCGGTACGGACTCCGCAGGAAGGCGCGAGCTCGCCGACACCGGCGCCTCCGACCTCCAGTGGCCGGTGACGATCGCGCTCATGGGCGCACTCTTCGCCGCCGGCAGTCTGCTCGTGCTGCGGCGTCGCCGCGCGTCCTGATCCGTCGGGCGCAGCTCGACCGACGTGTGCAGACGCTTGTCGCTGCGGGTGCCCGGAGGGTGGCACCCGCAGCGGGTCGAGCGGGTCGTTTCTCTCGTCCACGAGCAATGCGCGCCTGTGAGGCGAACCATCGGAGCGCGCCCGGGCACTGCGCGGATCGGCTCTTTCCTGGCGAGCACGGCCTCCGCCCGGGCCGATAGGCTCGCAGGCATGAGTTGGTTGGTATGTCGCAGGAGCACGGCGTACCGGGTCCGCGATCGCGGTGGGATCACGGTCGAGCGGATGGGGCCGCTGCACCTCGGTGCTCCGATGCTCGAGTGGGGATCGATCAGCAAGACCGTCACCGCTCGGATCACGGAGCGTCTTGCACATGCAGGCATCATCGACCTCTCGGACCCCGTGAGCGAGTACTTCCCGGAGACGCAGCTGCCGCGCACCGTCGATGTTCTCGCGTTGGCGACGCACACGTCCGGTCTGCCCCAAGCTCCTCGGAACATGGTCGCGACCCTGGGGGAAGCGCGAGACCCCTACGCGAAGTACACGAACGAGTACTTCGACGCGGAGGTGCTGCCGACGCTCGCGGAGCAGCTCGATGGCACCGCTGGGTCGTTCAGGTACTCCAACCTGGGATACGCGGTGCTGACCCGGTTGCTCGAGGTCGCTTCCGGCCGCGATTGGTGGGCCCTCGCCATGGATGAGGTGTTCGCACCACTCGGCATCTCCGGTGTATCGATCAGCCCCGACCCGAAGCGCGTGCCGCTGCTGCGCTCATGGACCGGCGGCATCCTCCGCCAGTGGACGGACACCGGTCCGTTCATCGGCGCGGGTGGAGTGCACGGCACCTTCGATGCGCTCGAACAGTACGCCACCGCGGTCGCTGCTCAGTCGAACGGCGCGAAGCCGTTCGGATGGATGGCCGATGACGCCCTCTGGTGGCACAACGGTCACAACCTCCATCACGGGGCGTTCATCGGCGTCTCCTACGACGGATCGCGGGTGATCACGGTGCATACCCTCGGCCACCGCAGCGGACGAGCCGACCGGATCGCCGCCAGACTGGAACGGAAGCTCCCTCTGCCCGGAAAGGACCCTGCACTGCGTAGACGATGAGACCACCGGCCCCGAATGGGCGCCGGCGTCGTACGTCTCTCGCTCCCCCGATAGCATGGCAAGCATCATGACCGAAGCGAAGAACCGCGCCGTGCGCTCGCAAACGCTCGAGCGAGGCCTCGATGCGCTGCAGATGCTCGCCGACGGTCAGAGGCGAACCAGTCAGCAACTCGCCGACGCCCTGGGCCTGCATCGCTCGGTGGTGTATCGCATTCTTCGCACGCTGGAGGACTACACCTTCGTCACTCGAGCGGCCGACGGGCGCTACACGCTCGGCACGGGAATCGCGGCGCTCGCAGAGGCGGGCGTGAGCAACTCCGAGTTGCGGATCGAAGAGGTGCTCGATGAGCTTGCCGAAGCCACCTCCGCAACCGCCATCTTCTCGGTTCCGCAGAAGGACCACGCCGTCGTGCTCGCGTCGATTCGACCGTCGCATCGTTCCGCCGCGGTTGCGATCCGGCGCAGCACTCGCTTCCTGCTGACGGACGGGGCACCGGGTATGGCGATCCTCGCGCGCGGCGAAGCGCGTGAGTACGAAGCCGACGAGATCGCACTCGCCCGGAGCATCGGCCACGTGCACACGAAGGGTTCTCCCTTCCCGGGCTTCGAAGCGGTCGCGAAACCGCTCGAGCTGCCGGACGGCCAACCGGCGAGCATCGCGGTGATCTTCCCCAATGGCGCGCACGAGGTCCGAGAGGTGATTCCGGCGCTGCAGCACGCAGCGCTCAGGGTCGAGCGCCCCGCCGACGTCTGGTCGCACTGACCCCCACCTGCTCTTCCGCTGGCCTGGCTGCACGCGCAACTATCCATTTTGCGAAGCCGATGCGTCCGTCTGTCACGCGCGCGTAACATTGAGCTCACATATCGAACTATTCGACAGACGTAGTTCGCATATCGAGCAGACGAACGCAATGACGCGGACGATTCGCGTCCTGATCGGAAAGTGAAACCGGCATGACCACCATCGGCATCATCGGAGCAGGGGTCGCAGGGCTGCATCTCGGTCTCCATCTCCTGCAGCAAGACCTGGACGTGACCATCTACACCAACCGCACCGCAGATCAGGTGCGCGACGGCAAGATCATGAACAGCGTGGCCCATATGAGCGCGACCATCGATATCGAGCGCGAACTCGGCATCGCGGACTGGCCCGGCACCGATGCGGAGTACTCGTACCACTACCACTACAACGGCTGGGGTGACGATCGCCGGTTCACCGGCAAGTTCGAGGAGCCGGCTCGCATCCTCGACTACCGCATCTATCTGCCCGAGCTCATGGCCGAGTTCGAGAGGCGCGGCGGCCTCCTCGAGATCCGCGACCTCTCGGTTGCGGAGATCGAACAGCTCACCGAGGTCCACGATCTCGTCGTCGTCTCGACGGGCAAGGGCGAGATCGGTGCACTCTTCCCCCGCCGAGAGGAGAAGTCCCCCTACACGAGCCCGCAGCGCAAGCTCGCAGTCGGGTTCTGGAAGGGCGTCGCACCTCGCGACCCCCGCGGTGTCGAGATCAGCGTGGCGCCACCAGCCGGCGAGCTGCTCGCCCTGCCGATGTGGTCGTTCTCCGGGCCGGTGCACGCGCTGCTCTTCGAAAGCGTGCCGGGCGGACCGCAGGAGGCGCTCACGGATCGGAGGTACGAGGAGGATCCGGCAGCCTATCGCGAGCTCACCCTGCAGATGCTGCGCGAGTTCCATCCCTCCGTCTCCGAACGGGTGAACGAGGCGGAGTTCGTACTGCAATCGGATGCTCGTGACATTCTCCAGGGAGCCGTCACCCCGGTGCTCCGCGAAGACTTCGTGCTTCTGCCGAACGGCAGATACCTGCTCGCCCTCGGCGACGTGCACATGACTGTCGACCCGGTGCAGGCGCAGGGGGCGAACTCCGCCACGTACTCTGCGAAAGTCGTGGCCGACGCGATCCGAGAGGATCGAGTGTTCGACGAGCGGTTCATGCGCAAGGTCGCACGCCGTCGCGCGGAACGGCTCGAGGCGTCGACCGACTGGGTGAACACCATCATCCAGCTGCCGCCGGCCCCGCAGATTCCGCACCTGTTCTCGGAGATGGTGCACAACCCGGAACTCGCGAATCGCTTCACCGAGAACTTCAACTACCCGATTCGACAGATCGACCTCCTCGGCACCCCGGACCGCGTCGCAGCGGCCGTCGAAGCCACGGCACCGGCGACTGCCGGCGCCTCCGACCAGTGAAGGATCCCGCACATGCATAAACTCGTCGTCCTCTACCCGCAGCCCGCCGACCCCGACGCATTCATCGACTACTACGTGTCCACGCACCTGCCGCTCGCGGCGAAGCTGCCGCGCCTGCAGGCGTGGCGGTACACGACGGATGTGCAGCCGGAACCCGACGGCTCGGCCCCCGCCTACTTCGCCGTCTTCGAAGCCGAGTTCGCGAGCGCTGCGGACTTCCGCGCAGCAATGGCGTCGCCCGAAGGCCGGGCCGTCGCGGCCGATGTGCCGAACTACGCCTCGGGCGGCGCCACCATCATCGACTATCCCGTCTCGGAAGGGAGCGCATCATGACCGATCTCGATCCTCGCCAGCTCGAGTTCCGCCAGGCGATGGCGAATCTC
Organism: Leucobacter chromiiresistens; assembly: GCF_001477055.1. Taxonomy (GTDB): domain Bacteria; phylum Actinomycetota; class Actinomycetes; order Actinomycetales; family Microbacteriaceae; genus Leucobacter; species Leucobacter chromiiresistens_A. The sequence goes on along the minus strand of NZ_LDRK01000026.1, from coordinate 3,392 downwards.
GCGGCAGCAGTGCACGTGGTCACCACGGACGGCCCGCACGGCCGTCTGGGCATCACGGTGAGCGCTGCATGCTCCGTCACCGATGCTCCGCCGACGATCCTGGTGTGCATCAACCGCGGAAGTTCCGCCCACGACGTCTTCGCCGCCAATGGACGTCTCGCGCTCAACGTGCTCGCGGGCGATCAGGAGGACCTGGCGCGGCACTTCTCGGGCCAGACGAAGGTGCCGATGGAGGATCGCTTCGCCTGGGACGTCTGGCAGGATCTCGGCGGCATTCCCACGCTGCGCGACGCGCGGGTGGCGCTCACCGGGCGCATCACCAGCACGCTCGAGCGGGGCACGCACAGCGTGTTCTTCGTCGAGATCGACGCGATCCGCTTCCGCTCCGACGCGCAGGCCCTCGTGTACGACAGCCGCGCCTTCCACGCGGTCGGAGCCGCGGCCTGACATGTCTCAGCAGCCGATCGAGCGGGTGGGCGTCGCCGCGCACGTCCACTCGCTCGGCGCCGCGCGCGAGCTCGGGGCGCTCCTGTATTACCCGCATCAGCTGACCATGCTGGCAGCCCCCCGTTCGGGCCCGGACTTCACGTTCACTGCTCACGCCGCCATGCTCGGCCCGGTGACGGCGGGTCTGCTGAGCTATTCCACGGGGATCAGGATCGACACGGCGCCCTACGAGACCGCCTTCCAGTGCAATGTACCGCTGCGCGGATCGCTGCGCACGTCGATAGGCGACCGACGCATTCAGGCGACACGCTCCCGAGCAGCGATATACACCCCCGATGTCGACACCGCGATCAGCGGATGGGAGCAGCCGTGCGTCATGCTCGCGGTGAAGCTCGACCGGCGGCTGGTCGAGCGACGGCTCGCTCAGGAGCTGGGCACCGAGGAGGCTGCCGCCTTCGCACCGGTGCTCGATGTCACGGCCGGTGCTGCGCGCTCGTGGATCGCATTCACCCGGGACCTCATCGCGCGCGCGCATCGCATGCCCGACATGGACGCCGGTCTTGCCGCGTTCCTCGCCGAACGCTGCGTCGACGGATTCGTCGCCGGAGTGCTCGGAGATGCCGACTCCGGAACGCCCGGCGCCGTGCGTGGCTCCGGCACCGGAGCCGGAACGGAGGGCACGACCGCCGCGAACTCGCTGATCGTCGAGCGAGCGCTCGAGGCGATCACCTACTCGAGCGGGCCGCCGCTCGCACTCGGCGCCATCGCCGAGTACGCGGGCGTCAGCGGCCGCAGCGTGCAGGCCGCGTTCCGCGACGTGCGCGGGGAGACGCCGATGCGCGCTCAGCGCACCGAGCGCCTGCACCGGGTGCGCCGCGAACTCCGGGACTCCGGTGCCGACGAACGTGTGAGCGCCGTGGCCCGGCGCCACGGCTTCGCGCACCTCGGACGCTTCTCGGCGCTCTACCAGCGCGAGTTCGGCGAGCTCCCCTCGGAGACGCGCGCGAAGTAGGCCGAGCACGCGCGAAGCAGGCCGAGCCCGCGCCGCGTGCTCGCGCACGGGCGGGAGGCGCGTATCCCGAAAACGAACCCGCGATCCGGCGCTTCGCGGATCTCCCTACGCTGGCTCGCACCGCCCCATGAATGGGCGCATGACACCGTACGAACGAAGGAGTTCACCCATGTCGACAGCCCGAACCGACGCATTCGGCGAGACGATCAGCCACCTGCCGCCCGGGGTCGGCGCCGAGCACTTCATCGCCGCGATCGACCGGATGCGCGAGGCGATCGGCGCCGAGAACGTGCACGTCGACGACGCGACCGTGCGGCAGTACGACGATCGCTTTCCGGTGACCGACGGAGACGAGTTCCGCGGCGGAGCGGTCGTGTGGCCCGGCAGCACCGCCGACGTTCAGGCGATCGTGCGCATCGCGAACGAGTTCCTCATTCCGCTGCACGCGTTCTCCACCGGACGCAATCTCGGGTACGGCGGGTCGTCCCCGATGGTGACCGGATCCGTGCTGCTGCATCTCGGCAAGCGCATGAACCGAGTACTCGAGATCAACGAGAAGCTCGCCTACGCGGTAGTGGAGCCGGGCGTCGACTACGCGACACTGCATCGAGCGGTGGAGGAGTCGGGTGCGCAGCTCATGATCGATCCCGCAGAGCTCGACTGGGGCAGCGTCATCGGAAACACGATGGATCACGGCGTCGGCTACACCCCCTACGGCGATCATGCGATGTGGCGATGCGGCATGGAGGTGGTGCTGCCCGATGGGGAGGTGCTGCGCACCGGCATGGGCGGCCTGCCCGAATCCGAAGCCTGGCATCTCTACGCGGGCGGGATCGGGCCCTCCGTCGAGGGACTCTTCGAGCAGTCGAACTACGGCATCTGCACGCGGATGGGCATGCAGCTCATGCCCAAGCCCGAATCGGCAGTGACCTTCGCCATCACCTTCCCGCGCGAGGAGGATCTCGCGGCGATCATGGAGATCACCCTGCCGCTCCGCATCGGCATGGCACCCATTCAATCCGTGCCGATCGTGCGCAACATCGTCTTCGACGCCGCGTGCGTCTCGCGTCGCGACGAGTGGCAGCAGGATCCCGGTCCGCTGACCGCCGAGGCCAAACAGCGCATGATCGATGCCCTCGACTCGGGGTACTGGATCCTGTACGGCACGTGCTACGGACCGCGCTGGCAGGTCGACCGCTATCTCGAGATCATCGAAGGCGCCTATTCGCAGATCGAGGGCGCACGGTTCGAGACGAATGAGACGCTTCCGCCGGCCTTCGGTGATCGGAGGGCCGACCTGTTGCACGCGCGTCATCTGCTGAACACCGGGGTGCCGAACCGTCATTCGGCGGCCGTATTCGACTGGTTCCCGAACGCCGGGCACTTCTTCTACGCCCCGGTCTCCGCGCCGAGCGGCCCGGACGCGGCGACGCAGTTCTCCGATACGCAGCGCATTTCAGATGCGTACGGCAAGGACTACCTCGCGCAGTTCATCATCGGGCTCCGCGAGATGCATCACATCTGCCTGCCGCTATACGACGTCACCGATCAGCGGAGTCGCGCGGAGACGCTGCAGATGACCCGTGAGCTCATCACTACCGGAGCGCAGGAGGGCTACGGAATCTATCGCACGCACAACGTCCTCGCCGAGCAGGTCGTCGAGACGTACCGCTTCAACGACCACATCCAGCGCGCCTTCGCGGAACGCATCAAGGATGCGCTCGACCCGAACGGCATTCTGAACCCGGGCAAGTCCGGGATCTGGCCGGAGCGCCTGCGCCCGAACCGCTCATCGCGGTAGGCGCGTCCGGCTGCTCGGTGCGGCTCGCCGGCTCCTGCCACCGCGCGAACCGGCCGTGTCATCGGCTGGGCCCGACCGCCGCGCCGCGCGGCGGTCGGGCCCAGCCGGCTGCTCATGCAAGACGCCGCGCCT